>JBCDCZ010000001.1:0-74561 GCA_039180865.1 Pseudomonadota bacterium
GGCGTAAGCGAGGGGCGTGCCGGGTTTGACACCGAAATGGGAGAGGAAATCCCCGGCAACGAGATGTGGAGGGATCCCCTCATATGCGCCCACACCAAAGTTTTCCGACGGAGGCCGGAAGTAAACGGGTTTCAATTGCGCGTGGACATCGGTGAAATGGAGCAATGTCACCTGGCCCTTGCTATCGAATTTCAAAAGGTCGTCTTGCGTCAGTGTCTGCTGGGCAAGCGCACGTGTGATTGATCCAACGCCACCGAGAGCAAGTGCCGTTGCCGAAGCCGAAACGGCGCCAATTTGCAGAAAGTCGCGGCGTGAAATCATTGTCTTTCTCTCAAACGTCGTTTCATCAGGGCGCGCTGGACGGTGCGGCGGGCGCATACCCGCCGGTCCAATGGCTCTCCGTTTTACTTTTCTCTAGTTTCTGACGGACGGTGTCTCGACAGAAAGTCCTTCGCCGCGTGATGCCACGTAAAGCTCCAATGCGATGAATTCGTCGGAACCGGGTTGATAAGGTTCAGCGCGGATGTTCTTCATGCAGCCTTTGAAGCGACGATGTGATGATCCGAGGCCGCCCCATTTCAAACGGTAGACCGGAAATCCATTAACCTGGCCCTGGCTCAAATGATCCGCACGGATCATTTTGCCATAATTGGTTTCGTGGCATTGTGCGCAAGACATGTTGAGCTGACCCACGCGGGTGTAATAGAGCTCTTTGCCTTTTGCGGCCCATTCCGCCATCGGACCTTCTGTATCGACATCAACCGGTTGGCCTCGCGATTGAAGGCCGATATAGGCTGTCATGCCGAGCATCTCCGGCGCTTCCCATTTCCAGGGCTCAGCCTGCATATGTTCGGTACGGCTGCGATTGATAATCATCTCGAGCGTTTCCGGCTTGCCTAGTTCTTCGTTCCAGCGCGGCAATTGCGTTCTTAAACCCTTAAAATCGGTGATCGCGTGGCAGTCGGCGCAGGATTTCCCGGCCTTTCCTTCAACCTGATCGAATTGAGCGATGGCGTTTTCGATGGCAGCAAAGGCCGGATTTTCAAAATCATCGGTTTGAAGAGACTGGGTTTCATTGCTTCTGAAACGCCAGCCTGAATATATGTGATCAAGGGGCGATTCCGCGGCCGCTTTGACATCGGTGATGATTGTTTCCCCTTCAATCACCAGCTTATCGTCATCCGGCCCGGCAAAGGCCACTGCGCAAGCCATCGACACCGAAAGCGCCAGAACCGCGCTCCTCCTCAAGGTTTTCATGTGCTTCCCTCCCGACACACGCAAATTCAGGCTCAGCCTCCCGATTTACTGAACCGTGATTTTCTTCTCTGTTGAGTATTCGCTGCCGTCGTCATCGATCCAGACGAATCGGAACGTCCCGCTTTCCGGGACCCGGCAGGAAAACTCCATGTAAGGATTGGAGGAGACAGCCGGATCGATATCAGCTGAGAACACCTCTTGGTCATTGAAGTAGCAGGTGAATTTGTTGATGATCTTGCGTGGTATCAGGTCGCCTGTTTTGCGATCCTTTCGCTGACCGGATTCCATCGTGTGGCTGATCAGCGTTTTGATGGTGATGACTTCGCCCGCAGCCGCCTGTTTTGGAACTTTAACGCGAGGTTTGGATGCCATTTTACTATCTCCCCTAACCTAGCCGCCGCAGCCGCCGATTGTGACCTTGACCTCGTTCTTTGCCATCTGGAATGAACCGTCACTGAGCTTTGCCACGGCGATTACATTTTGCGTTTTGGCGAGACGGATACGGGTCTTGGCTGCGGCAACGCCACTCATCGTGGTGAAGTTGAAGGTCACGACTTCCGGATTGGGATTACCGTCAGCAACAACCATGATCGACTGCACGTAATTGTCGTCTGTCATCGGGCTATCGACCTCAACGGAGATCGGCACGGTGTTGCCGTTTTCGGCAATTTCGGGTGTGCTCAAGGTGACTTTGCCCTCACTGACCTCCGCACCGTCGGTGAACTCGTTGATGCGATCGTCAGCGGTCATGCCGTTTGCGGCGAAAGCCGGGACCGCATTGACTGATAGCGCGGCAAGTGCTGCGGCGCTCGTCAGTACAAACTGTCTTCTATCCATGTTCATCTCAATCTGCCTTTCAGATCACTCGTCTTTGAGGGTTTGGAGGTAGGCGATGATATCTTCCACATCCTGGGCCGACAGAATTGTCTTGCCCTGAAACGTCTTGGCGACCCGATATCCGGTCTTGTCGTGGTTGTAATAGAAGGCCGGCATGATCGTTTCTTCGCCGAATACCGCCTTGGAGTTTACGAGAATTGCCCGCAGCTGAGCCGGCTCCCACCGGTCTGCGACGCCGTCGACTTCGGGTCCCACTTCACCGTGGAAAGAGAGCTCCGTGATTTCGCTGTTCTGATGGCAGGCAAGGCAGTTACCGAGCTTGCGATCTGCGAAGACTTCACGGCCAGCTTTCGGGTCACCCGGAACGCCGGTTAACGACTGCGCGATTTCACCATCTTTAATAACGACATCGTCAGGCGCGATCGTTCCTGCATAGGCGCTCGATCCAACAAAAGCGGCAACAAGCACTGCCAAGAGTGGCGTCTTCATGGTCTCCCCCTTCTCCTCCAGTCAAAGTACGGACAGGGTCTCCAGTCCTGAGCGCATCTAAAGATAAATATGAATTTTTGAATGTGTCAATTCATATATCGTATTTTTTGAATGTTTATTTTGGAACATATGTACACAAACTAATAAGGGCCGAGTAAATGATCCTCATTTAAGATTACAAAGTAGAATAATTTTTCTCTTTCACTCCGAGCGGCTCGCCCATGAGACGCGATAGCGGACCTCAATCGGTGTTTTCGAGTCCCGCCGCCGCGCGTTCGCGAATGCTTCGTGCGTGATAGCGCTGGAAGTCTTCATCGCCCTCGTAACCACGTTGATGAACCCAACGGAACATGTCGAGGAAAGTCCCTTTGCGAAACGCACCGGGCATAACAGCGACTGCCTGATCCTTCGCACTTTTGCTGCTGTCCGCCTCTTCAGGCATGAAGAGAATGGTCGGTGTGAACAGCACACCCCATTTGCGGGCAGCGGATTTTTCGGTCAGATCGTCGCCGTCGAAATCGACCACATCTTCATCACCGTAGAGATTGTACTGAACCACCATGTAGTTCTTTTCGATGAAGTCCCGCACTTCCGGATCGGTCAAAACCGTTTCGTGCACCTGTTTGCAATAAACGCAGCCGCGCTGTTCAAAAAACATGACGAGGCGCTTGCCGCTTTCATTCGCCGTTTCAAGATCTTCCGATAAATCGCGGAACGTGACGGAAAACCAACCCGGCTTGTAGAGACCGTCGTCGCCGAGTTCCGATGCGAAAGCTGGTGCCGACGCGGCAGATAAAAGTACCAGACCAAAGAGCATTCGTATCATGGCTTCCTCCTAACCATAGTGTGCCAATTCGGGGAAAAGTTCCAAAAACCAGAAGGCAATGACGGGCATCGCGCCCGTGAGAAACAGAACACCCGTGACGACAAGCAGCCCGCCAGTGACCTTCTCAACAGTGCCCAGATGACGTTTGAAACCCGTCATCCAACGGATGAATTGCGGTGCGAAGATGGCCGCAAGAATAAACGGCAGGCCGATGCCGAGTGAGTACACTGCGAGCAAGACACTACCTTGAAGCACGGTTTCTTCCGCACCGGCCATGAAGAGAATGGCGGCGAGAACCGGGCCGACACAGGGTGTCCAGCCAAAGGCGAACGCAAGGCCAATAATGTAGGCACTCCAAAGCCCCGCCGATTTGTGACCCATCTGAAAACGCGCCTCCCGGTAGAGAAGGCCGATTTTAAAAAGTCCCAGAAAATGCAGACCCATCAGGATGATAATGATTCCCGCGATCGTCGCGAGCACATTGAAGTATTGCGTCACAGCCTGACCGATTAGACTTGCTGATGCCCCAAGCAACACAAACACGGTCGTGAAGCCGAGAACAAAAAGGACAGCCGAGGCAACAATGCGGCCCGACGCGATCCGGCGTTCGTCTTCCACTGAGAGTTCGGAAAAGCTGACGCCCGCAAGATAGGCGAGATAGGGCGGAACCAGAGGGAGAACGCAGGGCGATATAAACGAAATCAGCCCCGCCAGAAATGCGGATGTGATGGTAACGTCCGGCATATCCTCCCCCGAAACGTCCCTTGTTCATGCCAGAGGCTTTGCGCAATTCACCAATTTGTGAAAGCGCAAGGGCCAAAAACATAGAAACATTTAAAAAATACTATATATTATTTTGTGCGAAACAAAAGAGGGCGTTTTCGCGGTCTGAGAGGATCAAGGGCGACATGAAATCCAGGACACATGTTCGATCGTTCATTGCTGGTGTTTGTGGGATGGTTTTTGCACTTCTTCCATTTTCACCCGCGGCTCTTTCAGCTGAACTGATAATGCTCGAACAGGATGCCTGTCCCTGGTGTGAGCGATGGCATCAAGAAATCGGCGTGGTTTATGAAAAGACTACGGAGGGCAAGATCGCTCCCCTCAGGATCGTCAATATCCACGGCGCGGTCCCCGATGATCTCAAGGGCATACGCATTGAACGTTTTACGCCGACTTTCATTCTGGTGAAGGACGGAAAGGAGATTGATCGACTGCGGGGATATACGGGAGATGAATTCTTCTGGTTTTTGCTCGGCGAAATGCTAGATAAGCTTCCAGAAAAGCCCGCCTCTGATAGTTAAGGCATTACAAACGATGCAAGAAACTATGGCTCCCCCAAAACTCGGCGATGATATGACGTCAGATGACGTTGAGGACCTCTTTGAGCGTGCGCGGGAAGCAAGTGACCTTTTGAAGGCGCTTTCTCACGAAACGCGCCTCATTATTCTATGTCTCTTAACGGAAGGCGAACGATCCGTAAGCGAATTGGAAGAGACACTCTCCATGTCGCAGGCAGCCGTATCACAGCAATTGGCCCGGCTGCGTTTCGATCGCCTGGTCACAACACGGCGGGATGGCCGGACCATTTATTACAGCATAGCGAATGATGATGTGCGCGCGGTGATCGTCCAGCTCTACGACATTTTCTGCAAACCTGTGCGCAGTCCCGCCAAGGACTAGTTCGCTAGCTCCTTCGCAGGGCCTTGTGGGCATGCGGAAACTGACTTACGCTTAAACGTTAACTTTCATCGTCTGTGAGGGAGGAAGCAGGCTATGGAGATGACGGCACTTCTGTTGCCGCTTTTTGGGTTGGCATCTGGAACCGTTCTCGGTTTTGTCGCACGCAGAAACTACTTCTGCACTTTGTCCGCGCTGGAACAGCACTGGTATGGTGGGAATTCAGCGGGAGCGCGCACATGGGTACTTGCCGCTGCGAGCGCGATTATCTTCACGCAGGCGTCGGTCCAGGCTGGCTTCTTCGATGCGACTGAGAGCTTTTATCTCAATGTGAATTTCAGCTGGCTTGGTGCAATCATAGGCGGGCTTTGCTTTGGGTTCGGAATGGCACTTGTCGGCACGTGCGGATACGGCGCGCTTGTTCGGCTTGGCGGAGGCAGCCTGAAAAGCCTGATGACCGTCCTGGTTCTGGGGCTTGCCGCCCTTTCGACCCAGCGGGGGCTTTTAGCCCTCGGGCGAACGCAGACAACAGACCGGGCCGTTGTTGATTTTTCCGAAGCAGGCGATCAGTCCATTCCGAGTCTTCTGTCTCATTTCGTGGGCTTCAACCTCACCTTGCCAGTAACGATCCTCATCGTTGCTGCTCTCCTATACTGGATCTTCAAGGACAGTGCATTTCGCGCCAACAAATCCGGTGTTTCGACCGGTCTCATTGTCGGTTTCATCATCGCGAGCGGCTGGTGGATCACGTCTTATTTGAGCGGCCAATCCTTTCACCCCGTTCAGGTGGAATCGGCGAGCTTCGTCGCGCCCATTTCAGACGTGATAATGCAATTCGGCATCGTCACGGGTATCGGCCCGGATTACGGCGTCGGCATGGTTGCAGGCGTCGTCTTGGGCTCGGCGATTGCTGCGCGTTTGGCAGATAATGTGCGTTGGGAGGCTTGCGATGATGCCCGCGAATTGAGCCGCCATATCCTCGGCGCGCTTCTAATGGGCTTCGGCGGTGTGCTCGCGATTGGCTGTACCATTGGCCAGGGGATCAGCGCCGCTTCGCTCCTCGCCGTGTCAGTTCCAATTACCATGGGGTCGATCCTGATCGGTGCCCGGATCGGTCTTGCCTGGCTCCTTGAGGGGGATATCAGCTCAGTCTTCAGGATGGGTTGAAGCGATAGCCTTTGGCCGTTTTATCAACGCGTCCGACGCCCTCATTCGGAAGGTGATATCCAACAAATCTCATCGCGTCGGCGCTGAGTTGATCAAGGAGTGCCTTACGGGTCTTCATACCTTGTTCGGGATCATGATCTGTACCGGACGGCCATTCGGGCTTTTCAAATGAAATGATATAGTTCGTCAGTGCGTCACCGAGCACCATAACGGGGTCGCCCACACCATGGATCACGAAAGACGTATGGCCCGGTGTATGCCCATTGGTGTCGACCGCTTCCACGCCTGCGACGATTTCCGCTCCCGGTTCAAACAGTTTCACCTGTTCCGCAATCGCATCAAGGCGATTCTTGGCTCCAACCGCGAAGGGTTTTCGCGCCTCCGGCATCAGATCGAGCGTTTCGGGGTTCCTCCAGAAATCAAACTCCGCGCGCGATATATGAAGGTCCGCTTCGGAGAAAAGAATATCGTCGAAGTCATCGAGAATGCCCCATAGATGGTCAGGATGAGCGTGAGTGAACACCACATCGGTGATTTCATCGGGCGCAACGCCGATGGCATCAAGATTGTCTGCCAGATCTCCGGCGCTCGGTATGAAATTAGATCCTGACCCTGCGTCGAATAGAACAAGCCTGTTCTCGCTTCGCATGAGCGTCAGATTGAGAGCATTTTCCACAAACTCGCCATCGACGATGAGATCGCCCAGCGCCTCGTTGAGGTCCTCTTGCGCGATATCGGGAAAGATGAACGACAACGGAAGGCGCAGATACCCATCGCTGATAGTCACGATTTCCAGACCGTTTCCCTTTGCGACCACTTTGGCGCTGACGCTTCTCACCATGTCGGGCAACGCAAGAGACGTGCCCATGGCGATTGAGAGTTTAAGTAGAGTGCGTCTGTTCATCCCATTCCTCCGTGGGCGTGGCTTGCCTCCAAGGCTGCTCATGCAGCCACTTTGCGCGCATACATCGGAGCATTCATAGCAACTGGGCCGCGCTTCCCATCACAAATGGGAAGGCTTATTTCCAACACATATGAAAAATACTATGTTTTAAAAATTACAGCGTTTCCAAAGCGAGTCAATAAACATTCGATTTTTTGAATGTTTGAGTTTCAATTTCAATTTAAGAGACTTAAGTTTCCGCAGGTACGCAAATCGTGCGCACCCAAGGCCTCGAAAGAGAGGAGAACACTATGTCCGTAACGCTCCTTTATTCTCGCCTTGTCCTTCCGGTCACACTGATGCTTGTGTCAGCAGCATCAATGGCCTTGGAAATCGTCGCTGGCCGGGCGCTGGCCCCCTATGTGGGGATGTCGCTCTATTCCTGGACCGTTATCATCGCGGTCGTCCTTGCCGGGCTTTCAATCGGCCACTGGCTGGGAGGATCGATCGCTGACCGCTACACCGCCCTCAGGATCTGGGTCGCCGGAACCCTTGCGGTTGCAACGATCACTACTCTCGCAAGCCTCGGACTTTTGAAAGTGATCGAGCCGGCTGTTTCCGGCTCAGATCCGATCAGCCATGTGGCCTGGCTTTCCATGGGCGCCTTTTTCGCCCCGAGCGCACTTGCCGGGATTATCTCTCCGGTGCTCACCAAAATCGCACTGGATGAAACCGAACCGAACCGGCATGGCCGGGTCCTGGGTCTGATGTTTGCCCTCGGGGCCTTCGGTGCAATTGTCGGCACGCTGCTTGCCGGATTGGTGTTCATTTCCTGGATCGGAACCGCCGGTTCCGTCATCGTGATTGCAGCGCTTTACGGTCTGTTATCACTGGCGTTCTTGCCGGGTGTTTTCAAGGCTGCGGCCAGCGTTGCTTTGGTGGTCGTAACCCTCCTGGCATTCTATCAACCGCAACGCCTTGGACTTGCTACCTCTTGCCTTGAGGAGACTTCGTACTTCTGTGTCAGGGTGGATGACGTTGTCTTCAACGGTCGTCAATCCAGGTTGATGGCGCTCGATCATCTCGCCCATGGAATCAATGATGCTCAAGATCCCGAATTGCTCTTGAGCGCCTATGTCCAAGGGGTGGACGAGATCGTACGGACACGCTTCCCGAACCCAGACATCAGCGCTTTTTTCATGGGTGGAGGCGCCTATACCTTGCCGCGCGCCTGGCAATCAGCCTATCCGGAAGGTCGTTTCACCATTGCGGAAATTGATCCGGCGGTCACGCGGATTGCCGATGAGGAATTCTGGTTTGATCCTGGCGCAAATACCAGGATTCTCCATGGCGATGCGCGCCGGATCTTGTTCGAGCTGCCGCAAAGAGAAACCTTTGACGTAATCTTTGGCGACGCCTTCCATGACATTACCATCCCGCCCCACCTCGTCTCTGACGAGTTCCACGCGCTGGTAAAATCAAGATTGAATGATGGCGGGATTTACGTGGTGAATGTACTGGAACGTTTTGGTCAGCCGGCCCTCTTGCTGTCGCTCGTGAAAACGCTGCAAGCCCGCTTTAACACCGTCGAACTCTGGCTTGACCTCGATTCGGTTCCTGAAGTCGATGCGCGGGTGACATGGATTGTCGTAGCAACCGATATCCCGACACCCACCGGCACCTTTGAAGCGAAGAATGGATTTTATCGTCAATGGGCGCGCGCCCCGATCCAGCGCATGGGGGAGATCGTTGGAGAGGATAAGCTCGTCTTTCTCACTGATGATTATGCACCGGTTGACCGACTGTTATCCGGCGTACTCCTAGATGCTCGATTGAGCGAGTGATAAGCGCATACGCCAGTGAAAACGAACCTAGACTTTTCTCATAAGGTTCACGATCGACCAGCCGACCACCGACGTCGCGCCGATCCAAATGACGAGGGCGGCATAACCGCCAAACATCAGAACCAAACTAATTGGCGGAACGATAAGGCATAGCCGTGACAAAAAACCGAATAGTGATGAGCCTTCGGTTTTGGATTTCAGTGCGCGGTGACGCTTGGGATCCGCAAAACAAAGGTAAGCCAACCCAAGGAAACTGATCAGGACAGCGGCAAAAGAGAGTAATGCCGTCATTCCTCCGGCTCCCCAGCCGCGATGGGCGCCCGTTTTTTCAAAACCAGTCTCCCAAGAACTGCAAGCCCGATTGCCACCAGAATGAAATCAATTCCGACCACAGTGAATTGTGCGTTTTCCAGCGATTCTAACCAACTCGATCCAGTTGTGGCTTGTCTGGTGATTGGCAAGGCAAAGCAGAGTAAACCTGCCAATGCTTGAAAGGCTGCGGTCGCGTAGGGAACGAGTAATCCGAAGGGGACGAGTAGGCACGCGGAGATTACAAACCCTGCTGGCGTCCACCAGGATGCGGTTCCACTTGAAACGGTCAGGAAATAAAAAACCGCTGTCGATAGGACTGCGAGCGGAAGTCCCCAAACCATTGTATCGATCGCTCGTCCATACATGCGCCATGAAAGATTTTGTTCCCGTCGACGGACCCAGAGCTGCAATCCGCTAGCAACACCGAATGCCATGCCGAGCCCAAGCGCCAACCAAGAAACTCTGGACGCTAATCCTGCAAAATCACCGAAATGTAACGGACCCATAAGGCTGAAGGCGGCAGACCCCGCTGACGGAGCCGTCCCCAACGACGGTCTTTCCCCGACGAAAGTGCCATCCGTTCCGTTAAAAGCCAATTGCTTTCCTGCACTGTATCCTGAAACCCTACACGTGCCAGCTTGGTACTATAACATCTGCGGCTCTACCAAGAGTGTCGCAGGTGCCGTAAAAAACTCTATCTGCCGTTTGAGCTGTGGGGCGAAGAAGTGAGGGTCCGAAAACAGGGGCTGGGTGCGTAGAGGATCCTTGTCAAAATGAAATGGTCCCGGCAATGCCAAACGTGCGCGGTCGCCCTACAGTCACTGTGCTATCGCCAAAATTTTCGGTGATAAACCGGTTATCCGCTACATTGTTGATAAACCCGTCTATTCGACCGACGACCCTGTCGCTGATACTGTATTCGTAGCCGGCGGCGAGGTCGACCACCACGTAGCTATCAAGGTCTGGTACGTCTATATCGACGAAAGTTGAGCCCACAAATCGCGCGTTAACCGAGGCGGAAAAACCGGAATCGGACGTATAAGAAAGGCTGCCATTTGCCGTTACTCCCGGTGCACGAGGAAGATCAGCACCTTGCAACTCTGTGACAACCGGGCCGGCGTCGGTAATCTCCGTGTCGAGCAAGCCGAGCCCCGCACTCAGTGTCAGACCATCCAGTATTTCAAAACTCCCGTCGAGTTCCAATCCAATACCGCGGGCCACGGGCACATTTCCGATGAGGATGGCGCCGGGAGGATTGTCAGGGGCAGCGCCACCAACCTGAGCGTCCAAGAACCTATAATAAAAGGCACTAGCATTCAGATTCAGCCTGCCATCCAATTGCTGAGTTTTCAGGAAAATCTCATGTTGCCTCAAGCGCTCGGAGCCAAACTCTGAAATTGCCCCACTCGGAGTGAAGATATCAAAATCAGTACCACCTGGACGAAACCCTTGAGAATAGGTGTATCCAATGCCGAGATTATCATCGAAATCGTATCTCAGACCGACCTTTGGAATAAAAGCAGTTTCGCTGACTGAAGTATCACTCACATTGGGCGTGGGTAAGCCAAAGGGCGTAAACGAGATAAAACGATCTCTATCGTCAATCTCGACGCGCGCCCCCGCTATCAGGGTGAGCTTATCAGTTATGTCAAATTCAGCCTCTCCAAATATACCAATATTGTTGATTTCGGCATCAAGAGTGAGTGGCAAGAAAAACGGAGTATTTTCGCCCTCATCCGCCTGGTTTTCATAAGCGACACCAAACAGACCTTTGGATAGTCGACCAAAATCCTGAAATCTAACAAATCCCTCAGCGACAATCGTTTCAGTGCTTTGTTCAAAATCAAAGAAGAAGTTCAGTCCAGAAGGAAAGATAAATGTGTTGTCAAGAAAAGCCGCCTTTGCTTCAAACACAATTCTGTCGGACAATTCATATTTGATAGAGCCGGAATAAGTGCGTTGGTCAATTTCGTCCGCTGTTGAGTCAGGGTTGAAGGTTGATAATTCCAGCGCATCGCCCGGGGCATCGACTTCACCAGGTATTGACAGACCAGATCTTGTCGTATCATCGACACTGAATTTCACTTCCAAGCCAGGCACAGCCGTCGGTGTAAAGAGTATTTTCCCGCGGAACCGGCGAAATTCCTCATCCTCTACGAAAGCGGCACTTTCAGCCGACAGGCCGAAAGGGGGAGGAGCCGCAATTGGCAAAACCTCGACAAATGACTCGCCGTCGGACGCCTCAGCCGTAAAACGAATTGCAAGTTGTTCATCAACGATCGGTACATTGAAAAGGAGAGCCCCTCCAACGGTTCCGTCCTGATTGAAGTAGTTCAAGCGTGCTTTGCCCTCCAATTTGTTGGTTGGGTCTTTTGTTTGCACGCGCACGGCACCTGCAAAAGCGTTCCTGCCCGTGGTGGTGGCTTGCGGTCCCCGTGCAACCTCAATCGCCTCGACATCCCACACGCTGTTCAATGAGGGACCAGCATTGACTGTCAGCGGTCGGGGGACCCCGTCGACAATAATCGGTACCCGCGGCTGAGCGCCGGTCGAAAACGCGCTCGCATTTCCGACAGGCGATCCATCAATACCTCTGATCGATGGCAGGTCAGCTCCTTCCTCATTCAAAACATTTGGTATTCCCTGGATTGCTTCCCGCTGATCGAAATTTTGTGGCCGGTCAACATCGTCGCTCAAAACAACAATGCTGGGCGTGATCTCCTGTAGGCTCCGCCCAATCTTTTCGCCTTCGACAATCACGACTTCATCGAGCAGAAAGTCGTTGTCCTGCGACGACCCGACGCCCTGCCGATTGTTTTCTGTTAAAGCGAAACTGCGGTCCGCGAGTTCCAGAAAAGACAAGCCGGAGCCGGCCACCATGGACTTCAAAGCTTCATCGACGGTCAGTTTACCCCTAACCGATTTGCTTGTCTTGCCGTGAACGAGGCGCGCATCTGCAAGGATTGCGTGTCCCGTCTCCCGACTCAATTCATCAATTGCCGCCGCAAGCGGCTGAGCCGGTACATCGATTGATTGAGCCTCTTGTGCCGCACCCTGTACGGTTCCCACTACTCCGAACGCGACGGACATTGCTGTCGTCATCAGCTTGTTTTTGAACACGCTTTTTCCCCATTTCCTGTCCCCGAGAGAATGCGTCTCTCATTGACCTAACAATCGGGATTGCGTTTTTTTCCAAAAAAAACTGACTTTTTTTATCAAGTTCAGCTCACTGCTCAGAAACGATCGTTACAAAAGGCGAAGCAGATCGAACTGTGCCGCCGGTGGTCGCGGCAACTGCTCTGAGTGCATCAATGGGACTTGAGAGGTTGAAGCGGCCCGCTGCTTCTCTGTTTGCAAGGTCCGCGCTTACCACGATCACCGGGCCCGGAAGTCTGCGGTCGATCATGGCGATCACCTCCCCAAATGTCATTCCTTCCGCAAGGATCAGATCCTCGCGCCAAGCGCCGACTGTCTTAATATCACCCCGTTCAAGGCTTGGTATTCCATCATCGGACCATCTGAATTGATCACCCGCTTCCAGACGCCAGATCCGCTCCTTTATGCGAACAATTACCTCTCCCACTGAAACACCGACGAGCAGTTGATCGTCAAGCATTGCGACTTCGAACTCGGTCCCGAGGACCTCAACTGAAACGTCATCGGCGGCGACAACAAACGGACGACTGTCTTCCTGAACGTCAAAGTAGACTGCGCCTTGCAAAAGGGTCACATGGCGGATGTCGGCGGCGGAATTGTCAATCACAGCGGAAGATGCATCAAGGATGGCGATGTCGCCCGACGCAAGCATGATCGACCTTGTTTCGAACCGGGTCTTTTCATCGGCAAGCAGATAAATGGAAACGGGCTGGTAGAGCACATAGAGCAGAGCGCTCACGATGATGAACACCAAGATGGACACCGAAGGCGGCCCTTTGGGCTTGGGCTTCAGTGCAAGTTTTGCCGCCTGAACTGCCTTTGCAACCTGATTGTATGCTTCACGTTCGGCTTCTCCGCGTGCGAGAAAGGCATCCCTGTCGCGTTGAGCCTGCAAATCGTCGGGATTTTCGTCGAGCCGCTCGAAAATATAAGCAGCTTCTTCAATGCGACGCGAATGGTCAGGATCCGACCCGTCCTTATCTGACATCAGGCGTCTTCCCGGTTTTCAGTGCCATCTACACCTATAACAATCAGCGGCACGGAATTTTCCGAAAAAACTTAACCGTTGAGGACTTTGGTGAGCCTGATCAGCGTGTCCATCACAAGGCCGTGCGCCTGCGAGAGTGACATATCGAGCCGTTTACTAATCTCGGCGAAGGTTAAACCATCAATGAACCGCATATGAAACGCCCGAACAGTACGATCAGGCAACGTTTCCAGAAAGCCGATCACTCTTTTGAGCTCCTCGCGCGCAATGACAATACGCTCAGAATCGAAATCGACATCTTCGAGAAGCTTCAGGTCCGATAAGATCCCGTGTTCCGTCTGCCGCGCTTTGAGCCAGTTCTTGGCAAGATTTGAGACAATCCTGCTGAAAATCGGTAACGCCTTGTCTGACGGATAGCTTTTGGTTGCCCAACGCAGCCAACTATCCTGAACAAGCTCTTCTGCAATTGCGCGGCTTTTCACCATGCGTAAGGCGATTGCAATCAGACGTTCGCGTTCCGCTATAAAGGTTGTGAGGGCTGGATCCGCCATATTCCCACCAATGCGACTGTAGAGGTGACAGCAACTTCAAGGTAGTCTTCAGAATGCCCACATATCGAGACACCAAACGAAAGTGTTTTGGACGATACCGGCATTTTGAGAATTCACTCTAGAAGTGGCGACACACTGGCTGGCTCATAGATTTGGCTGGCTGGTGCCGCATTAGTGCGCGGTCCCCCTTGGTGGTCAACCCGGACGGGTTTCAGCAAAGGATCTCTTCCCGCGACTGTGTTACCGCTGCAACATTCGTTCCAAGGGGCTCATCACGACGCGAGATGGTTTTTTACCTCTTCATCGTGGATATAAGCGGAATACAACACGGAATGGTAGTCCGGATGCGTCAAAACGAAATGGTTCCCGAAATGCCGAAAGTCCGCGGACGGCCAACGATAAATCCTGAACCCGTCGTGGATGTGACAAATCGATTATCGGCCAGGTTGTTTATGAACCCGTCTATTCGCGTGAACACGCCGTCTCGCACTTCGTGTTCATAACCTGCTGCAATATCGACGACAACATAGTTCTCTAATTCCACATCTCCAAGACCTGGTGTTTGCGCACCAACAAATCTTGCATCCACCGAAGCCGAGAACCCAAAATCGGATGCGTAGGACAAGCCTGCACTTGCAGTAACACGCGGCGCTCTCGGCAATTCTGCACCATCAAATTCTGGAATGATCGGACCGGCATCCGTGATCTCTGTATCGAGAAGTCCGAGTCCCGCTGTTAGTTTCACACCCTCAAAAATTTCGAAGCTCCCATCCAGCTCAAAACCTATACCGCGTGCTTCCGGAACATTGCCAAACAGAAAGGCGTCAGGATCAGGAACGTCCGCTGCACCAAGTGTTTGAGCGTCATCAAATGTGTAAAAGAAAGCACTTGCATTGAGCGCCAAGCGATTTTCAATCCAATTCGTCCTGGCAAAAACCTCATGTTGCCGTAGCCGTTCTGAATCAAACTCGACGAATACGGTGGGATCGAAAATATTGAAATCGACGCCACCAGGTCGGAAGCCCTCAGAATATGTGTATCCGATGCGGACATCCTCGGTCACCTCATAGCGCAAACCAATTTTTGGGATAAAGGCGGTTTCTTCTACCAGCGTATCACTGCCAGCTCCCGCCGCTGTAACCAACCGCTCACGGCTATCAATTTCAATACGAGCACCGGCTATAAGTGTCAAACGCTCGAAAACATCGACTTCGACTTCCCCAAAGATACCTATGTTCTCAATATCGGCATCGAGAGTAAAGGGACCGAGAAATCCATCAACATTCTCTCCTTCGTCCTTTTGGTTTTCATACGCAACACCGAACAAACCTTTCGAAAGTCGGCCAAAGTCCTTTACCCTAACGAAACCTTCTGCCGTGATCGTTTCCGTATCCTGGACGAAATCGAACAGCGGATTGGTTGGTTGGATTGCAAATACGTTATTCAGGAACCCTGCCTTTGCTTCAAATATGATCCGGTCCGAAAGCTCATAAATTGCTGAGCCGGAATAGACGATCTGCTCGTTATCATCCACTGACTCTGAATCAAAAAAAGTCGCTAATTCCAACGCGTCAATAGGTTCGCTAACGTTACCAGGCTGAAACAAGCGAATACTGGACGTGTCGTCCACACTAAACTTCAAAGAGAGTCCAGGCACTGCATCTGGCGTGAAAAGGACCTTTCCCCGAAAGCGGCGAAACTCTTCATCCTCAATAAGGTCTGCCGCCTCCGGGGTTAAAGGTGGAAAAAACCCGGGGAAGGCCGACGCCGCCCCAGGGAGAACTTCAACAAAGCTCTCACCGTCTGACGCCTCGGCAGTGAAGCGAATAGCTAGTTGATCATCAACGATGGGAACGTTGACAAGAAATGCGCCACCAATCGTTCCATCCTGATTGAAATAGCTGAGCCGAGCTTTGGACTCAAACTCGTTACTTGGATCTTTTGTTTGAACTCGGATAGCGCCACCCAGTGCGTTGCGTCCGGTCGTCGTTGCCTGGGGTCCGCGCGCCACTTCTATTGTTTCGACATCCCAAACGCTATTAATAGATGGTGTGGCGCTGAGTGTCAGCGGGCGAGGAACGCCATCAACAATAACCGGCACACGTGGCTGAGAACCCGCTGTTAGGGAAGTGCTACCGATCGAACCGCCACTGCCATCTATTCCTCGAATCGAGGGAAGCTGGGGACCTTCTTCATTGAGTACGTTCGGTATGCCCTGGATTGCCTCCCGTTGATCAAAATTCTGAGGCCGATCAGCAGTGTCGTTCAGAACAACAATACTGGGCGTAATCTCCTGAAGGTTCCGTCCGATTTTCTCCCCTTCGACAATCACGACTTCGTCGAGCAGGAAATCGCTATCTTGAGACGAACCGACACCTTGCTGCCCGCTTTCTGTCAGCGCGAAGCTTCTGTCCGGGAGTTGAAGAAAAGATAAGCCCGTTCCTTCGACCATTGACGCCAAAGCCTGTTTTGGCGTCAGCTGACCTTTGACGGCCCGGCTTGTTTTTCCGCGAACCAGACTGCTCTTTACGATTATCGCCCGACCGGTTTCCGAGCTGAGCTCGTTGATTGCGGCATCAAGCGGCTGCGCCGGGACATCAATATCGCGGACCTCCTGCGCCTCAACCTTTGCTGTAACCGTGACTATCAAAGCGGCAGACAGTGCTGTTGTCATCAGCTTATTTTTCATTGCGCCCCATTCCCCATTGCTTGCGAAAAGACCTCTTTCACTACCTCAACGGATGGGGTTGGGGATTGTCCTATGAAAAATGACATTTTTTATCGGAATTTTGCTCGCGATCGACCCGGAAACGAATATGCGGACCCAAACGCCCCATAAATCAGCAAGTTTGTGACTGGGACGTTAGCGGTTTGAAACAAGCGTTCCGAGCGGTCCTGCTGATCTAACCGTTGCTCCGCTTGTTGCGGCGAGTGCCCTGAGCGCATCCATGGGACTTGTGAGATTAAGTCGTCCCGAAACGCGTGTTCCCGCGAGTTCCGCGCCGATGATGATGACCGGGCCTGGAAGTCTGCGCTCAAGCACATCGACCACTTCGCCGAAGGTCATCCCATCTGCGACAAGAAAGCCTTCCCGCCACGTTGCAATCGTATCCAAATCAATAATCTCGAGAACAGGGTCCTCATCGTCCGGCAATTGAAGGCTTTCACCAGGGCTAAGACTAAAGACACGCCCGTCACGCCTGACATCCACCGCGCCCTCAGCAACTGCGACAAGAATCTTGTCGTCAATCTTTGCGACTTCAAATGCCGTTCCGGTCACCTCGATAGCGGTTTCGTCTACGTCCACCACAAACCGCTTGCCGTTACTTTGGACTTCGAAAAAGGCGGCGCCTTTTAACAGCGTCACGCGGCGAATCTCTAAGTCTGATGCGTCGACCAGAGCGGTCGAAGCATCAAGATGCGTCCTATCACCGGAGGCGAGAGCTAATTGCTGCATATCAAGGGCTGTGATTGCATCTGCACGCCAATAAATCGAAACCGGCTCATAGGCGGCGTAGAGGACAGTACCAGCCACTATTGCAACAAGGATCGAGAGATAAGGCGGCTTTTTTGGTTTTGGCTTCAGCGCAAGTTTCGCGGTTCTGACGGCGCGCAGGACGCGTGCATAAGTCTTTCGTTCTGCCTCACCACGCGCGAGGAATGCCTCCTTTTCCCGTTGCGCCTGCAAATCATCGGGATCTTCGTCAAGGCGTCGAAAAATCTTTGCGGCCTCCTCGGCGCGCTGCAGTTCTTCCGGGTCCGGGTCATCTGGGTCGGACATGTTTGCCGGTTCCATTCGCCGTTCTCTTCTCACTTACATAACGAACGGGAACGGCAAATTGCCTGAAAAAAATCAGTCGCTGAGGACACAAGTGATCGCAATGATGGTCTCTTCGACAAGACCGTGCGCGCGGGACCGTGACATTTCCAATCGCTTCCCGATATCTGCGAATGTGAGACCATCAACAAAGCGCATGTGAAAGGCTGCGACGGTTCTCTTCGGGAGTTTTTCAAGTGCACGCACCACGCGCGCGAGTTCCTGGCGGGCAATTAAGACCCGTTCGCTATCGAACTCCACGTCCTCAAAGAGCATTAATTCCGATAGAGTCTGCTCTTCGGTTTGGCGTGAGCGAGACCAGTCCAAAGCGAGGTTGGTAACAATACGTTTGAAGATTGGCAGTGCTTTTTCGGATGGGTATGCCTTTTTATCCCATCTGAGCCAGCTGTCTTGCACCAGTTCCTCAGCTATCGCGCGGCTTTTCACCATCTGGAGCGCAATGCCAATAAGGCGTTCTCTTTCATTAACAAACGTCGAAAGCGCAGGATCTGCCATTCTTTTACCGACCGGGTTTAAAGAGCTGTTTATCGCACCCTAACCGGCGGTCGAACAGAATACTCAATTGTGAGAATTTGAGTTTTCCGGGCGAACCGAGCGAGCGTGGATAGGCTCCTGAATTGCAATCTGATGGCTGGCTTCGCACGCGTGGCTGGCTGATGTGAATTCAACTGAGCCCATCAATTGTTGATGGTCAAGCCGACCACTATTCTAAGAACTCGGTTTTGCGAAAGAGTGTTCCTGATGCAACATCTGATAAAGTGAAAACGATATGAAATTAGAAATCAGTAGTTATATGCATCCAATCAGTTCAGGTGATTTAAATAAATAGTATTGGGTGAAATCGCATAAGCAGCTGCCTCAACAATACATATGGAATAGCTTTATGATCGAAGGACCCTACGTGTCCTTCGATCCCGCGACCGTTTTGGGTATTCAGAAAATCGATTTACCCACGAACGCGGACTGGAATAACAAAATTCCGGCGGGCGCCAGATGGCGGTTTCGGAAAAGGGGCTGCCCGACGGACAAGATCAAGAGCCGCCTTATCCACCTCAGACGAACCTGAACTCCTGGCAACGGAAATGCTTGAAATCCGTCCGCTCTGGGAAATGACAAATCGGATGCGTGCGGTACCCTTCCCTCCCACACGTTTCGCTCTCGTTCGCGCTATGCGTCTTTGAACCTTTCCAGGATAATTTGAGACCGCAGCATTACCGGCTTTCGCTTTGCGACGGTTTCCTTTTGCGCTCTTTTCGTCAGATTTTCCTTTAGCCTGTCCGTCTGAGCGACCTTTTTTTCTGTTCGCCGTCGAGTTTGCGTCTTTGCGCCCCTGGTTCCTTTCGGTTCTCTTCTTTTGAACCTTCTTTTTCTGAGGCGGTTTCTTCTTGGTTGCCGCTTTCGGAGGTGCTGGTGGTTTTGGCTTAGTGACGGGTGCAGGGGTTGCTTCGCGTTCAGGCAAAGGCTCGAGGCTTTCAACCGGTTCAATCGCCTCTAAGGGCTCGATTAGAACTGGCGCCAGTGCCGCAATTTCCCGAGGTGTCTCAGTCGGCTCGGGAGGCGGCGTCTCGAGCGGAACTGGGTTCAGGGGATCTGGTATTGGTAGCGCTTCGGCCCGCATTGGAGGGACGACCTCCGTTGGCCTTACCTGGTCCATCCGCTCCGGATCGACTTCGACGACGTCCTCAATCTTTTGATCAGGTTGTGTTTCTGTCGGTGTTTCGGTATCGGTCACCTGTTCAAGGTCAGTATCCGGTTCCATCCGGTCGGGTTCAACCGGTTCCGTTTCCGACACTTCGGCATCATCTTCAGCCACGACAGGGTCCATTGGTTCAAGCTGATCACCTTCCGCGACCATGTCTTCGAAATCGTTGCCAAGCATCGCAACTTCTGTTGTCGCTCCGCCGGCGATTTCCGCTTTTTCTTCTGCCAGACTGAAGTAAACAAGAGCGCCAAGGTGTATGACCGCCGACGCCGCTAGCGCAAGAAGCGCTTTCGATAGAGTGCTTTGTGGCATCACAGACCCCGTTCCGTCACGACAACGACCCGAGCGGCCCCTTTGGACCGCAATTCATTGGAAAGCGCGACCAAATCACGCGCTGGTAACTCTTTATCCGGCACAATTCGGACGATCAGCGCGTTCTCATCCTCTTCAAATGCACTATCGATCGCTTCGTCGCGTCGATATGAAAGATGGTCATCGATCGTTGTGTCGGTTCCGCGAAAACTCAGCCGCTTATCCGAAAAAATAAGCAGTGCATCGGGCGGTTCTTTACCATCAAGGCTGGAGAGTTTGACAAGGGACAGATCACGATCAATTGGAGCTGCGAGCGTTCCGGCGATGAGAAAGAAGATCAGCATCAGGAATACAATGTTAATCAGCGCAATGGTTGGTTCGGCTTTTTTCCGGGGAGCCCGCGATGTGAGTCTGCCTGCCATATCACTGAACCAGAGTTATGCGAACAGGAGCTGCACGGGTCAAAGAGACCATCGTTTCTATCAGGACCTGGGACGTCAACGTCTCACCGATCGAGAGTATGACGATATCCGCCCCCTTCTCATGCAACTCAGCCACCTCTGTCTCCGCTTCTTCCAGTGTTCGTATCTGCCCGTTGACCGTTAGAGTTTCAGCGTCACGTTTTATAAAGATTGGCGGTTCTTGCGATCTTGTTGCACCGGCTGAGCCACTGGCTGTTACAAGATCGATCTCACCGAATTTCGAGAATGTCGATGAGAGCATAAAAAAGAGAAGCAGGAGAAAAATGACATCGATCAAAGATGTCATCGAGAGGGTCCTGCGCCGAAATTTCTTCCTTGCAAGCATACTTCCCTCCGCTACTGAGCCGCTACGGCCTCTCTGGGTTCAGCTTGCCTTTGGGTGCTTTGAAGAGGTGCGCCGACCGGGTGAGGCCCAAGAAGGCGGCTTATGATTAATTCGGCGGCTTGTCTTTCCCGCGCAACCCGGCTCTCGAAGTAGGTCAAAAAGAGAGATGTTGGCATGGCCACGGCGAGACCGACAGCGGTCGTCAGCAGAGCGACCCAGATGCCGCCTGCAAGAATGGACGGATCGACCGCATTCCCTGCGTTTTGCAGTGTCTGGAAGGCTTCAATCATTCCGAGAACGGTTCCAAAGAGGCCGAGCAGCGGTGCAATTTGTGCGATTGAATCGAGGATCCGAAAACCGCGCTCAAGCCGCGAAAGGTTCTGGTCCGCCTCGACACTAAGATAATTTTCCAGCTGGCTTACATCAGGTTTTTGAAGACGCTGCGCATGTAGAGATCTCATCGCGTCATGGGCAATACGATCACTGAGGGATTTGCGGTCGGAGACTGATGCAATCGCTTTTGTTTCGTGCCCCGATGCCCAATCGGCAACAGCGTCCATAGCCCGTTTACGGCTTCCGACACCCAGAATGATGAACTGAACCGCTTTGTAGAGCGCAACAGCGAGAGATATGACTGACAGGACTAAAAGTATGGCAACGACCGGGCCGCCAAGGTCAACAATATTCTGAAATTGCTCTGTAATCGCCGCAATCATGATCCCTATCCAATAAGCTCAAGCTTGGTTTTGGTTTCAAGTTTGAGTTCGTTTTCGCATAGGGAAGCGTCTGCGCCGGCTACCTTACAGACGGAGGTACCGTTAATGAGAATGCGGCCCAAGTCAGCACAAGGTGTCTTAGGAACTGCAAATTGGCGGACCCTCGGTCGTCCATTCGGCAGTTCTTTGAAGTCGAACAGAGTAAGACGCAGGAAAGTTCCGCCTGCGTCAAAAAGGACCGTTTCGAGAGAGAGACTGTCGATGTCTTGGCCAGTTGCATTGGTTGCAAGAAAAACCAGACGGCACCGTTCTCCATCTTGCTGCGCTGCATTGAGCTCGATTGAGAGAGATTTCTGAGCAGCGTCTTCCGCAAATGCCGCCTGGGGCAGTCCGAAGGGTACCAGCATCAGCAATGCAACCAGAAAAGTGAACAATCGGTTTTTTGATGCGTTGACGTGGCTCGATGCTCGAAACATAGACGATTCCCAATAAGAAGCGATTCAAGACACGACTGGCTTGCTCACAAGGGCTGGCTGGCATCTTATCCTGAGTTTTTCGCTCAGAATAACAATCGCTGTCAACGCAAAAATGGTGCAGAGCAAAATGGCTGTTGCGAAAAAACAACCATATGTTGCGAAAAGTAAATTGGGTTGAAATTTTGTTGACTGAATCAGTCAGCAATTAAAAGGTAAAACAAAGCCAGCCATTCGGTGTGGGGTAATCCGATAGCCAGCCAACATAATCATGTGTGGCGTGACGGCTGGGTTTCTCTCATAAAATACGACCAGCTCTATGCGTCCGGACCCTGGAATGGATGGGACAATGGGCTGGGTAAAAACGACTGTTTCTTCAATTGCTCTTATTGCGGCGCTTTCGGGACACGACGCAGTTGCGCAAACTGCGACGGATGGAGATGATTTCGAGCTGGATCTGGTGACAATCACCACCCGCCGCACACTGGAAGATTTGCAGGATGTTCCCGGCAGTGTGACCGTCCTCTCGGAAGAAAGACTGGAGCGGTCAAATATCAACAACACCGATGATGTGATCCTCAACACGCCCGGTGTCAGCTTCACTGAAAACGCAAGCCCGATAGACCTGAATGTTTCTATCCGCGGGATCACGGATCTTGTTGGCGCTTCGGGCACGGGACCAACAAACGGCATCTTCCTCGACGGCTTTCTTTTAAACCCGACCGGTGGCGCTGCGTCAATCAATCCGGAACTCGTCGACCTCGAACAAGTGGAAGTCGCGTTCGGTCCACAGGGAACGGCGTTCGGACGAGGTACGCTTGGCGGTGCCATTAACTTCAGAACCAAGAAACCGACCGATGAGGTTGAATACTCTTTGGAATTGGAAGCTGGATCCTTTGCAGATGGGCGGGGTGTTGCGATTGCGAATCTGCCGATTTTTGAAGATGGTCTCCTTTCCACCCGGTTTGTTGTTTTCGGTGAAATTTCAGATGGATTCATCGATTTTGCATCATTGACTGACAACGATTCAATTGGGAGTGATAATGCCGGTGGGCGGTTCAGCCTGCGCTCGCAACCGACGGATCGTCTGACGTTCGATTTCGGCATATCTTTCGACAGGACCAACCAGGACGATTCGTTTTCCGCGACACAAGAGAGCGTTGCCGCCGGAGATCCGATCAACGAAGCAAATGTTGCCGAGGGGCTGAACCTCGATCGCCTGGTGACCACTGCCAACATTGTTTACGAGAGCGATATTGGAGCGTTTAAATCCAATACCGGCTTTCTGGATACGGATGTTTTCTCTGATGAGTCGGATACCGATGGCACGGCTATCGATTTTCTTTCGTCGACCGCTGCTTTTAACGAACAATCCATTTCCCAGGAGTTCAGATTCGAAAGTGATGAATTTGCTCTTCCGGAAGGATTTGGGAAGGTATCATTCAATATCGGCACAAGTTTTAGTTTCAGCGAAGATGGACTTGAATCGGTAATTTTGCCGGGGACAGATACACTGCCCACATTCGCGGGCGGGCTGCCGCTTGCTACCCAAGCTGGTCTCTTGGTCGGCGCAGGTCTCCTCGAAGCATCCGTATTTGGCTTAATGCCAGCGGATCTTGCAGCAGAGGTCGCCGGCGCGTTAGCTACTCCGCCTGAATTTCTGGGCACCTCCGATACCATTTCATCCACGAGCGTCAACAATTTCGGGGTCTTCGGAGATATTCGCTTCCGGCCGATCGATAAGCTGGAACTTGCCGTTGGGGCGAGGTTCCACCGCGACTCGGTGACGGTTGAATCAACAACGGCGTTATCCGGCGTTTTCGCAATACCCACTCTTGGCTTCACGGCATCAGACTTTGAATCGACAGAGGTTTTCACAGCGGTCACACCGAATGCATCGATCAAATATGATTGGACCGACGACTTCTCGACTTATGTTGCGTTTTCGACAGGATACCGCCCGGGTGGCGTATTCGCTTCATCAGTCAGCATCGACGCGTTTGATGAGGAACGGGTGCGGTCCATTGAGGGCGGATTTAAATCCACATGGTTCGACAATCGTCTGCTCGTCAACGCAAGCGGTTACTTCATCGACTATGAGGATATTCAGGTCGCGATCGTGGAAGCGGTCAGCACGCCGACGGGAACCCTCGCGGTTACCACTGTCGACAATGCGGCCTCGGCGCGCAGTGTCGGCTCCGAAATCACCATAGCCGCGCTGCCGTTTGATGGATTGCGGCTCGATGCCGGTATTGGCGTGAATTTCGCCACGTTCACGGATTTTACCGATTCTCCCTTCGGAGACCTGACGGGAACGCGGCTTCCGAACGCGCCTGTGAATACTTTCTCACTCACGGCGGATTATGAGCACCCGGAACCGGTATATAAAGATCTCAAAGCCTTTGTACGGGCTGAATATAATTTCCGCACTGACTTCTCCAATTTGCTGGATCCATCCTTGATTACATTCGACGGCTTCGATGTCGCAAACTTCCGGGCAGGGTTAAGAGGGGAGAGTATGTCTATTACAGCCTTCGTCGAAAATGCATTCAATGAAGTCTATGCGACCGGATCAACATCACTGCTTGCCGCAGGTTTCGTTGGCGCAGACGTGAATGTTGATGTCGGTGCAACGCGCCGTTTCGGTGTTGTCGGCAGTATCAAGTTTTAGGAGCGCAATGATTGCGATCCTGCTGACCGTCCTTCTATTTCTGGCGGCACTTTCAGCATTCGTTTGCGTCAGCCCGTCGCGCTGGTTAAACAGCTTCCGCTAGAGCTGGACGTAGCTGAATGCGCAGGAAGCGGGTCATGTGCCCGTTTTCATCGGCGGACCTTGATCAAAAGCGCAGCGAAGGACCGGAACGAACTCAAGGCAGAATTGCCCCCTTCCTGTGACGAGGGTGGGCCGGGATACAAACCGACGGTTTTCCTGATAATCCGACATAAGCTTTGTCACCGACCATCCGATGACCAGAATTGCTCCGATCCAAATCGCGAACGCTGCAATATTGTGAAAGGACGAGTGCGACTGCCAAAGGGGGGCATCAGGCAACATATCGATATCCAGGAAAGATGGATGGATGCTCTTGTTTCAGATTGATGGCGTTTAATGCGCCTTGGATTGGCGTAACAGAAATAGCTGGGCCCCGACGCGCTCATGAGGATTGCGACAGTTGTCACAAATGGGGTCACTCGGCGGGTTTCCCTGCGGTTTTGCGTGGCATCCAGTTTTGATAAGTCTTCGCTAACAGTGTTACGCCGCAGGTTATCAGTATAGCATCCACCGCAATCACGGTGAGCTGAACATTCTGGATCAGTGTTATCCAATCTGCACCCGTTATGGATTGCCTAAGAATTGGCAATGATATGCAGAGCGCCATCATCAGACTTCGCATCAATGAGCCTGCTGAACGGAAGGACAGGCCGACCGGGACGAGGATCAAGGCGGTGATCACAAATCCGGCGGGCGTCCAGAACGACGCGGCGCCGCTCGGTATGCTCACAAAATACGCCGACGCGCTGACAAGCATGCAGATCGGCAGCCCCCATATCAGGGTATCAATTGCCTTTTCGTAGAGAAGCCAACCTTGACTGTCTGCCCGACGGCGCACCCAGAATTGCAGTCCGCTTGCAACCGTGAAGGCCATACCAAGTCCGAGCGCAAACCACGTTATCTTCGATGCCAATCCGGAAAAATCACCGAAATGCAAAGGGCTCATGAGATCGATAGCTGCGGAACCAAGCGAAGGGCTCTTACCGAACGACGGTATCTGACCCATGAACGAACCGTCGACGCCATTGAACGCCATTTGTTGACCCGTCAAATCGCCATCCTGCGGGTTGTGCATTGTTGTCAGTTCCATGGCAGATGTGCCCCAGTTCTCGATGGTGAGCAGAGTGGGAGCAGTTCCGATCCGCGCTGTTGCATCCTGAAGGACGGTGTCAATGTTCACGCCATGATGCGGTATTGTCTCGCCGGCATGCTCATGCCCGAAGAGGGTCTCCATCATCGCCATTTGATCACCCTTAAACGCAACGGTGGCGACGACCGGCAGACCGATTGATTCTGCGAAACTGAAGAAAGCGCCGGTAAATCCAAGCACAAGACTGAACGGCAACAACCACGTACTGACCAGCGTATGGCGATCGCGCATATCAACGAGCCTGAGGAGCGTTTTGGGCGCGTAGAAGATGTCCCGGAACATATGACGATGCATCAAAAAGCCTGAGACCGATGCAGCAAGTACGAGGAGACCAAGAACGCCGGTAAGGATAAGGCCCCAGGGTTCCGGAATATAGAGCCGCACATGCAGATCAACCAGAAAACGCTCCAGTGCGTTGCTCGGATCAGCATTCCGTAACCAGGAGCCAAAGCCTTCCTTTCGTGCCAGCGTTTCGCCGGTTTCCGGATTGAGGTCGATATCGACACCATAATCGTCTATCTGCCCTGTCTCCGGGTTCTGTTTATGGGTATGGAAGAAGACGGTGAGTGTTCCGTCTGTTCCCTTCCAGATGCTGATCTCCTCAAAAAATCCTTGATCAACGGTCGCTGCGACTTTGCGAACATGGGCATCGATCGGCTCGGTGAGCGTGGCGCTGTATTTCTCTCCGCCTTGGGACCACAAGCCAATCTCATGGGCGAAAACGGCAACCGCCCCGGTGACGATCACAACGTACAGGAGAAGTCCCAGAATAGTGCCCGACCAACCATGGATCGCGACCAGACGTTTCATGCGTGATTGTGAGATCGCGACCATCTGCTTCTCCAAGCCGTGGTTTCAAAAAAGCGCCAGACCGATGACAGCGGCATTGATAACGAAAAGGACCACCAGAATGGCGCCTGCGCGAACCATGTTTTCCTCAAGAACAACATAGAAGAAAATAACGGCCCAGATTGCCGGAAGAAGGATCAGAGGGAAGACGAGATGGTCAATCCCGGCGTTGCCCTGCGGCAAAAATAACGGCATCGCAGCCATCATCGCGACTGACAAAATGATTGCGACAGGACCCGCGAGGAGCCACCGCATCACCCTGTTTCTACCCCATCGCCCCGTCGCACCCATCAAACCATCCTGGTAAAGTCAGTGACGCAGCACCCAATACCCTTGCGGCATGGAAATCCTGCCTTATCATCCTTGCCAAATGTCCGCCGGACAGGCGATCCCTTGCCGTGCGATACCGGTCATATTCAAAGCTTGAAACGGCAGCCAAGCTTCAAAACGACACGGTACCCGATATGCCGAAAGTACGGGGGCGACCAACGACAACAAAGCCGTCTGCGAATTCATCCGTGATATAACGATTATCAGCAACGTTGTTGATGAACCCGTCGATCCTACCAACCACCCGATCACCGATTCTGTGCTCATAGCCCGCAGCAAGATCGACGACGACATAACTGTCTATCTCGGGAAATCCCACACCCGTGACGTTTGAACCCACGAAGCGCGCATTGACCGATGCGGACAGGCCGAAATCGGTTACATAGGAAAGGCCCCCATTTGCCGTCACACTCGGTGCATCGGGAAGATCCGAACCAAGGGAAGCGGCCGTTGCACCGACTGTACCCGTTACATCTGTGATTTCAGTGTTCAGCAAGCCGAGACCGGCTCTCAAGAACAAACCGTCTAAGATCTCAAAGCTGCCATCGAGTTCCAAGCCAAAACCACGGGCCTCCGGAATGTTTCCGACGAGCCCGAACAGAGAGGACATCTCGGATTCCGGCGCCGCCCCGACTTCTTGAGCATCCATTAGTTTGTAGTAAAAGGCACTGGCATTCAGACGCAATCTGCCATCCAGTTGCTCAGTTTTGACGAAAACTTCGTGCTGATTCAGGCGCTCTGAATCAAATTCCACGACCAGTCCTGTTGGATCAAAAAAATCAAAATCGACGCCGCCTGGACGAAAGCCCTGGGAATAGGTGTAGCCAACGCCGAGGTCGTCATTGATATCATATCTGAGGCCGACTTTTGGAATGAAGGCGGTCTCACTGATTGATGTATCCGTTCCCACTCCGGCAAAAGCGAAAAAACGATCACGACTGTCAATCTCAACGCGTGCGCCGGCTATAAGGGTCAGCTTGTCAGTGATGTCGAATTCAGCCTCACCGAAGATACCGATATTTTTGATGTCGCCATCCACATCAATGTCCAGAAACGTCTCGTTTGCGGCTTCATCAACCTGGTTCTCAAAGGCGACACCGAAAAGGCCCTTGGAAAATCGGCCAAGGTCTTTGAACGTGACAAAACCTTCGGCGGTGACTGTTTCCGTGCTTTGTTCGAGATCAAAAAGATCACTCAGCCCCGGCGGAAACTGGAATGTGTTGTCCAGAAAAGCCGCTCTGCCTTCAACGGTGATATGGTCCGATACCTCGTACTTGACGGAGCCCGAATAAACAATCTGGTCGTTTTCCTCGAACTCCGGGCTAAGGAGAAAACTCGAACGCACCAGCGGATCGCCGGGCACGTCGACGACACCGGGCGTTTCAAGCCCGGAACTTGATGTGTTGTCGACAGTGAACTTCAATTCCAGTCCGGGCACGGCCTCCGGTGTGAAAAGCACTTTACCGCGAAAACGACGGAACTCTTCATCCTCGATGATGTCGGCTGCTTCCGCTGAAACATCTCCTCCGAGCGCAAACGGCAAAACCTCGACAAAGGCCTCGCCATCGGATGCTTCCGCCGTGAAACGAACCGCGAGCTGATCATCAACGATCGGCACGTTAAGTAGGAAAGCACCACCAATAGTGCCATCCTGATTGAAATAATTCAGGCGTGCTTTGGCCTCCAGTTCGTTGGTCGGATCTTTTGTCTGGATGCGAACAGCCCCGGCAAGAGCATTTCGGCCGGTTGTCGTTGCTTGCGGGCCACGCGCGACCTCAATTGCGTCAACATCCCAAACGCTCGCTAGTGAAGGTATGGCGCTGCCGACCAATGGCCGTGGCACGCCATCAATGATTACGGGTACGCGCGGTTGAGACCCTGTCGAAAGAGCCGGCCCTCCGATGATGTTCGTTCCTTGGACACCCCTGATCGATGGGAGAGAATCGCCCTCCTCATTAAGGACGTTTGGAATGCCTTGAATGGCTTCCCGTATATCAAAGTTTTTCGGTGTGTCCGCTTCGTCCCCGAGGACCACAATACTGGGGGTGACTTCTTGCAGGCTTCGACCGATTTTCTCGCCCTCCACGATGACAACTTCATCAAGTAGGACATCTCCATCCTGCGAAGATGCGGCTTCGGTTAGCGTGAAAGTGCGATCTGGAAGTTCAACAATGGAGAGGCCGGAACCTTCAACCATCATTTGCAGCGCCTGGTAGGTTGTTAACTCGCCTGCAACAGCGCGACTGGTCTTCCCCAACGTCAAGCGCCGGCTGCCGACAATCGCCCGGCCGGTTTCAGAACTCAGCTCGCTGATTGCGTTGTTGAGCGGTTGTGCGGGCACATCGATTGGTTGCGTGTCTTGCGAGAGCCCGTGCGCGGTTCCTATCATAACCAGACTCAATGACAGCGTTGTTGTCATCAGCGTATTTCTTAGCATGCCCCAAACCCTTGTTGATCATGTGAAAATGACTGCTTTTCACTGAGTCAACGTATGAGGCATCCGAATGTGTTGCTAAAAATTGATTTTTTTTCTCAGGTTTGAAACTCCCGCCAACACAAGCCATGAGGTTACCGGCGCAAACAGGGAGGATCGGCGTTAGTTCTTCCTCACAATTGTTACAACCGGTGATGCTGATGTGACGGTTGCGCCGCTGCCAATTGCCAGGGCCTCAAGAGCACCAAGCGGATTTCTAAGGTCCAAGCGACCATCAAATTCTTCGTTGGCAAGGTCATTATCAAGAATGATCACGGGCCCTGGAATGCGCCGATTAAGGATTTCGACTACCTCTTGAAACGACATGCCATCGGTCACGATGAGGCCGTCCCGCCATGTCGCCATATCAGAAATCGGGAGTTCGTCGGTAACGGGTTCGAGACCGTCCCGGTATCTGAGCCGGTCGCCAGCCTCAAGGCGCACAGGGGCGTTGTCGACGAGAACATCAACGGTTCCCTCTGCAACAGAAATCACAAGCTGATCTTCGAATCTGGTCACCTCAAATTCCGTGCCCACCACCTCAACAACGATGTCATCAATCCGAACGCGGAATGGTTTGGCTCGCTGCTCAACCTGAAAATAAGCTGCTCCTTTGAGAAGGGTAATCTGACGTCGAATATCGTTGGTCTGGTCGATAATCGCGCTGGAGGCATCAAGCGTGATGGTATCGCCGGATGCAAGGTCGACCGTCATAATTTCAATCCCGGTGATGTGATCCGCGCGCAGATAGACTGAGATGGGCTCGAACATCATGTAAAGAAACGCACCCAGTATTACCGCCAATAGAATTGAAACACGCGGCGGACTTTTGGGTTTTCGGCCAAGCGCTTTTGATACGAGGCCGACACCCTTGAGTAAGCGGGCGTAGGTGTCGCGTTCGGCTTCGCCTCTTGCAAGAAAGGCGTCGCGGTCGCGTTGAGCCTGCTGGTCGTTCGGGTCGTCTTCGAGGCGTTGATGAATATCGGCCGCCTCTATCGCCCGCTTGAACTCTTCTGGATCCAGGTCATCTTGATCCGCCATTGATTCGGGCCCCGGTCTTCAACGTCTTTTACCTGGGTAACGTACATCGCAGCGAAATGTTTTGCGAAAATCAGTCTTTCAGGACGCAGGTCACGACAGCGAGCGCATGTTTAACAAGGGCGTGTGCCCGAAAACGGGAGAGATTTAATCGCATGCCGATTTCTGTGAATGTCAGGCCGTCCACCAGTCGAAGCCGGAACGCGGTAACGGTTTTATCCGGCAGGCTTTCAAGGACCCTGACCACGCGAAGAAGCTCCTGGCGGGCAATGATAATGCGCTCCGAGTCGATATCGACATCTTCATAAAGCTTCAGATCAGAGAGGATTTGTCCTTCTGTCCGACTTGAACGGGTCCAGTCTCTTGCAAGGTTCGACACGATGCGCCGGAAAATCGGAAGGGCTTTGTCGGACGGATAATCTTTGTGCGCCCAGCGCAGCCAGCTATCCTGTACGAGTTCTTCAGCAACGGCTCTGCTCCGGACGACCCTAAGGGCGACCGAGATCAGGGTTTCGCGTTCTTTGATAAAGGTTGTAAGGGCCGGATCTGCCATCTATTCGCTACCATGGTTTCAAGAGCGATGGGTCTTAGTCGTTTTCCGGTTTCCTGAATGTCTTTACTGGCATATTTACATGCAGTCAGACGGAAAGCAGGGTCTCGCTCTTGAAGATGTTTTTCGATTAGCTGGCTTCGCATGCGTGGCTGGCTGACTCTTGCGTATTTAGCTTTCAAGGCCGATTGACCGTCAAGGTCTCTGCAAGGTGACACCGGCAGCTATCGGAACCACTGTGTTTTCAATGCAACACTTTCCTATGCGGCAAATGGGTGTCGCCATTGCCAGCCTTTAAATACCGGGTTTCGAAACTCATCGGCCCAACAACCTTCGCGTTCCTTTCCATTTTTGATAGGTCTTTGGTGCTGATGAAGCAGCGTAGGCAAACTGGTAACGGTATTGGGCAAAAGAAGAAACTGTGCGTAGGAAACGGAGCCCTTTGGGCAACCGCAAACGAACAGGTTTTGTCCCTTTGATAAATGCGGTTTTGCGGATCTCTGCCTCACGCATGAATACCTCAATAATCACCGGTTTGACGCGGATATGAGCACCTATCCAACCATTTTTGACATCTATGCGGCCTGTATGGAATTTCCCGCGTTTGAACAGGCTGCGCCGGAAAATCAGCCCGATGCACTTTGGCGGGGCTACAATCGACGAAAAGGACCACAGTGATTACACAAGCCAATCATTAACCGCACTGTGATCTTTAAGCATTTGAAATTATTGGTGACCCCGACAGGATTCGAACCTGTGACCTGCGGATTAGGAATCCCTGAGGAGGTCGACAGCTGATTGCTGCGCCCTACCGCCAGCTAGGGCAAAACAAAAAATTAGGTCCAATCTCACACTGTGTGATGTCAAACATAACGCTGATACTTGTCTACATCATGCTTACCTGACAAATGTAGAAATACGGCTCTTCAGTCCTGTCTGGGTTTCTTAAGACCCTTTGTCATTCCTTGTAAAAAAACTGAGCAGGCCAGTCTCCTGCCGGAAGAAAAAGAAAATACCGGACAGGCCATTCACACGCCCACCCGGTTTAACCTAGCCGACCATTGTTAGGCCCGCATCCCTACCAGCCAATTCCCTGATAGCTCTTAGCCTTGGGCTGTTCCCTGAAAAGCCGCGTTAGATCGACGACATCATGCGCCTCCAGACAGGCGGCAAGTGCGGCAAGCCAATATCGACCCGGCTGTGTTGTCACAACGACTTCCGAGCAGGCGAGAAGCTCGCTCACATGTGCAGTCACCCGACCGGAAAGCTTGCGGAGTGTGAGGGCGTCCTCATGATAATGGTGACGTAGCATCGCCACCTGCCGCATCATGCTCGCCGCATCCGGATAATTCGGATCGTTTATTGAGACCTCAAAACCAAGTTCAATCAGGCGTCCGGCAAGACGCAGAGACGGGCTTTCACGCAAGTCATCCGTATCGGGCTTGAAGCTAAGGCCACAAAGCCCGACCCGTTTCTTGCCCGTTGCGGCGATGAGACGTACAGCTTGTTCGATCTGACAATCATTTGTGTGCGGGAGGCTTTCGATCATTGGCAATTGAAGCCCGCATCGTTCCGCCAGGTGATTGACGGCGCGGACTTCTTTTGGAAGGCACGATCCGCCATAGGCAAAGCCGGGTTTCAGATAGTGCGGGGAGATGTTGAGGACCGTATCCTGGCAGAAGATCTCCATCACTTCGTGGCCGTCGATTTCAAGATGCTGACAGATCCGTCCGATTTCATTACCGAAGCAGACTTTCGCCGCGTGCCAGACATTGTCGGCGTACTTCACCATTTCGGCGGCATCGAGTGTGGTGGAGATCGGCATCGGATCAACCGGATCCAGAATACCGGCCAAGGCTGCGGATGCCCTCGCATCGGTCGCACCAATCACCGTCTTCGGAGGATTGCGGAAATCATCGATTGCGGTGCTTTCGCGCAAGAATTCCGGATTGAAACACATTCCGAAATCAACCCCTGCCGCCTTCCCTGAGTGCTCCTCAACAAGGGGCAAGAAAACCTTACGGGTCGTTCCAGGCGGCACTGAACAGCGAAGAACGATTACATGGTAATCGCCTTTATGCCTTAGGGCCTCGCCGATGCCGGCTGCTACCGCGCGGATCGCCGTCATATCGCAGGACCCGTCTTCCGCAGTTGGCGTGTTTACGGAGACGAACGTGATATCCGAACCGAGAATGGCAGCGTTCAAATTGGTCGTTGCTTTGATGCGGCCGGCCCCTGCCCCCTTTTCCAGCAGATGATCGAGACCCGGCTCAACAATCGGAGAAACGCCCGCGCCGAGTTTCCCGATTTTATCTTCGTCGATATCGACACCGATCACATCATGTCCGAGATCCGAAAGGCATGCGGCGGATACAACACCGACATAACCAAGCCCGATAATACTGATGGCTGGTTTAAAAAAGGTGAGTTCTCTTTCGCCGGCGATATCGGTGGCAAGAAGCGGTGACTTAAGATGAACGTTCATGGCGAACCTCTTGATTGAAACTAGGATACCCTCCTCGTTCCAAGGATCGTGCCACGTCGTAAGTCACTGTAAATATTAATTTTTCAAAAATCCAATATAGATCCGGTCCGCAAATAGGGAATTGGAAATTGCATTTTGCAAATGGATACCGTTCACGACCAAAACCCGCATGAATACGCGGGAATGTGAGAAGCCCGGGTAATCGTTTCGCAGTATATTGCTGATAACGTTCTCACCGGGATCAGGTCATGGAACCAGTAATGTCAGAGCGCAAATCCGATTATCGGAAAAGGTTGATCAGGCACCTGCTCTCGATTGCTGGCCTTGCAACCAGTATTGGAATTCTGACAGTCTTGCTGATTGACCACCAGTTGGAACGTCAACAGTTCCGACTGATGGTGGAAAGTGCCGAAAATCAGTCGCGCACAATAACGGCATTTCGAAGCTACTATACGCAGGAAGTCGTTCCGAAAATCCTTGAAAATTCCGATGATCTAACCTTCTCACATGACTACCGGGAAAGCAGAAAGACGCTACCGCTTCCAGCGACAGTTACAATCGACATGGGTGCGCTACTTGCTAACACAGAAGGCGATACCGCCTTTAATCTCATCAGTGACTTTCCGTTCGAGAACCGAAAGGGACGAGTACTAAGTGCTTTCGAGAAGGAAGCCCTCTTGGGGATCATCACCCGCAAAGAAGAGACCATCACAGATCTCGATGAAGGCGAGGACGGAAGCCGCATCCTCCAATATGCGGAACCGGTGGTGATGATGCCAGCTTGTGTGGCGTGCCATAACACGCATCCCCTATCGCAGAAGAAAGATTGGAAGGTTGGCGATGTTCGCGGCATTCAGACCGTCACCATCAGGGCCACTCCGGAAGCCTTTCGTTCTCTAGAAGATTGGTATCCGCTGATTGGATTTTACAGCCTGACGATACTGGGCGTTCTCGCGGCCGTTGCCGGACTATCGGTTCGAAACCAAAGATACATAACCGAGCTGCAGGACAATGCTGAAAGAGAAAAACAAAGCCGCGCAGATCTGAAAGACATCACCCGGCAATTCATCGAGCTTGAAGAGACGCTGAGCGATGCGATCGCCTCGCTGCCGGATGGGTTCGTCATCTACGATCGCAACGACCGCCTCGTTATGTGCAACGAGAAATACCGAGAGTTTTACAGTAAGAGCGCAGATCTACTCGTTCCAGGGCGCACTTTTGAGGAGATCATCCGGCGCGGGGTCGAACGCGGCCAGTATCCGGAAGCGGACGGGCAGGAAGATTCCTGGATTTCCGAACGGCTTGAGATCCACAAAAGCCCCGTCGCACCGATCGAGCAGAGGCTTGATGATGGTCGATGGCTAAGGATTTTTGAGAGACCAACCAAGCAGGGAGGGATCGTCGGTTTCCGCGTCGATATTACCGAGCTCAAGCGGCGTGAAATCCAACTTCAAGCCCAACGCGCGCAGTTGGCAGCAACAATCGACACGGCACTCGATGCGATCATCATCATTGATTCAAACGGTGTGATCATAGAGTTCAATCCGGCGGCGACGGCCATATTCGGTTACACGCGTGACGAATGCGTTGGGCAGAAGATGAGTGATCTGATTGTGCCCGACCGGCATAAAGATGCTCATGAAGCCGGGATGGACAGGTTCAGGCGCACAAGGATCGGCAAGATCCTTGGAACCCGTGTGACGATTGAGGCGATTTGCAAGGATGGTTCGGAGATCACAATCGAACTTGCGATCAATCCCGCCGAGGGCGATTCCGGCACGATTTTTGTCGGCTATATGCGAGACATCACGGACGATCTTGCCCAAAAGAAAGCGCTCGAAGAGGCAAAAGAAGCGGCAGAACAAGCGACACAGACAAAAGCGGCCTTTCTCGCCGTCGTGAGCCATGAAATCCGCACGCCGCTCAACGGCGTTCTCGGTCTCCTAGATCTGATTGACAGTTCAACGAAAGATGAAAAGGTCAAGAATTACGCAAAAACAGCGATTGAGAGCGCTGACGCCCTGGCAACGCTGCTGAACGATATCCTCGATTATACAAAGCTCGAAGAAGGCGAAATCACCGTCATGCAGACGGCTTTCAACTTTCGCACCTTCGCAGAAGGAACTCTGGATTTGATGCGTCCCCTGGCGCATGAGAAAAACCTCGTCCTCGGTCTGGAGATTGACGAGGCAGTTCCGGCATTCATCGTCGAGGACCAGGTCCGCTTGCGGCAGATCGTTCTCAACCTCATCGCGAACGCGATCAAGTTTACCGAGACCGGCAGCGTGCAACTGCGGGCCAAACTGCTTGATGACGAAGAAGTGCCCCTTCTGTCAATCGAGGTGGAAGATACCGGCATCGGTATCGACGATGAGCATCTTCCTTTGGTCTTCGAGCAGTTCAAAACACTGGATACCTCCTATGAACGCAAGGAGGGTGGAACCGGTCTTGGCCTTGCGATTTCCAGAGGTCTTTCCAACTTGTTGGGCGGTCAGCTCAGGGCAAACAGCAAACCAGGCGAAGGCAGTACTTTCTCGCTAACACTACCAATATCGAAACCTGATCAAACGCCCGAGGAAGCACATGCCTCCAACATTGGCGAGATCAAATTCCGGCTTCTCGAAGGGAGGAAAGTTCTGCTCGCTGAAGACAATCTCACCAACAATCTTGTGATGTCGGATATGCTCGAAAATGAGGGGGCCAGCGTCACGTCAGTTGCCAACGGCAAAGACGCCTTGATGGAGTGCGAAAAGACCGCATTCGACCTCATTATACTGGATATCTCCATGCCGGTAATGGATGGCAAAAAATCAGTAAAATTGCTTCGTGAAAAGGGGCACAAAGAACCAATCCTGGCGTTTACCGCCTACACCCAGTCCGAACTCCGCCCGAGTTTCATTGAAGCAGGCTTCACCGATATCCTGCTGAAGCCGGCGCGGAGGCGGGACCTTGAAGAAGTCATTATGACACTCCACGAGAGCGATCTTTTTGGTCAGCAAGCAAAGACGGATGACAACGATAAAAAATCGCCAAGCCCCGAACCTGGCGACATTGATATGACGGAATTTGAACGCGTCATCGCCAGCACATCCGGCGAAATTAGACACCGATTGATTGAAGCCTGCATTGCGGATCTCCAATCCCATACAGAACAAGCAATGAGTGCGGCAGGTGGCGGCAGAACCGAGGATATCAGCCGTCATGCCCATGCTATCAAAGGGGTGGCGGCGACCTTCGGGTTTGCGCAGCTCCAGGAGGCGGCAGCGCGTTTGTCAGACGGAACGGTTCACCTGGCACCAAGTGAGTGGGTCGCGGAAACTCAACACATGTCAGAGATCACGGAAAGAACACGCAATGCGATCAGCACATGGTTTTCGACCAAAAACACTGCATTAGAAGACACATCCGATTTTGAGAGCACTTTGTCATGATGGATAAGCACATGAACAATAAACGCGTCCTGATCGTCGAAGATACGCCGACGCTTGCAATGATCTACCAAGACCAACTCGAGAAAGCAGGGTTTGAAACTGACCTGGCTGAGACAGCCGAGCAGGCACTCAAACGATTGCAAGAGGATGACTTTGTAGTGATGCTTCTCGATCTCCAATTGCCCGATAGTGATGGTTGCACCGTGCTGGATAGGCTAAGCGAAAGCAAACGCTCACCGGCAACAATCATCATCACCGCACATGGTTCAATCAACAAAGCGGTCGAGGCCATGCGGCTCGGCGCGCAGAATTTTCTTATGAAGCCGGTCTCGGAAGCAAAACTCATCGCAGCGGTTGAAAACGCCATCGAGGCGGATCGGATCGTTCGGACAAGCGACCAAGTCGCGATTACCGAGGCCAGTCCAAAGAAGACTGTTTCCGGACTAATCGGCGACGCACCCGTGATGCAGAATCTCTCCGCAATGATCGGCTCCATGGCACCGTCCATGGCTCCAGTATTCATTACCGGTGAAAGCGGTACGGGGAAGGAAGTCTGCGCGGAAGCCATCCATCGCTCCAGTCCCCGTGCCAAAGGCCCTTTCATGGCCGTCAACTGCGCAGCCATTCCGAAAGACCTGATCGAGTCAGAGCTTTTCGGGCACAAGAAAGGATCCTTCACCGGAGCCACATCCGACCGCAAGGGCGCTGTCATGAGCGCAAGTGGCGGGACTTTGTTTCTCGACGAAATCTGCGAGATGGACATCTCCTTGCAAGCAAAGCTGCTTCGCTTCCTTCAAACCGGTCAGATCCAACGGGTCGGCGACGATGCAGTCTTCGATGCCGATGTCAGAATCGTCTGCGCGACCAACCGCATACCCGTCACCGAGGTTGCAGAAGGTCGTTTCCGCGAAGACCTCTATTATCGCCTGCACGTTTTGGCTCTTCAGCTTCCAGCTCTCAGAGAACGCGGCAATGATGTTGTTAAACTTGCCCAACACTTTCTGAGACGCGCTGCCGAGGTGGAAGGTAAAGCTTTCAACGCCTTCTCTACAGAGGCTCAAGAATGGCTCTTGAAGCATCCCTGGCCCGGCAATGTGCGGCAGCTTGAAAACCTGATCCGCGCCGTGGTCGTTCTGAACACAGGCGATGCCATCACTGAGGAGATGCTCTCTCGTGCAATGCCGCCGATACCGCTTGCATCGCAAAACAATCTGGTCGGAACGCCCGGTTTCATCGTGCCACAAAACAGCTCTTCCGCAGCGGGTATTCATGCAAACTCTGCGAACAGCACCACGCTCACTGATACCAGCATGGTAATCGACTTCGCGCGCCCGTTTCAGGATATCGAGCGCGATATTATCGAGCGGGCGATCGACTATTGCCAAGGTTCGTTGCCGAACGCGGCACGATTACTTGGTATGAGCCCGTCAACGCTTTATCGAAAACGTGAAGCATGGGAAAAGGCGCCCGACAAAGCAAGCGCCTGATACTTTGATGCTTAAGCTGCGGCCGTTTTTTCGGCATCCGGATGATCGGTCCGATTGCGACCATAGACATCTTCAAGGCGGATGATGTCGTCTTCGCCGAAGTATGTCCCGGTCTGAACCTCAATCATAACGATTGGATCGCTGCCGAAGTTCTCCAGCCGGTGCACAGCTCCAAGTGGAATATGGACATGGCCACCCGCTTTCAGATGTTGAACATCATCATCAATGGTGACCGTCGCCTCTCCCTGAACGATAATCCAATGCTCGGCACGATATTGGTGCTTTTGTAATGACAGGCGACCGCCGGGATTAACTTCGATCATCTTCACCTGATGCTGGGTACCATTGTGTAGCGGCGCGAAGCGACCCCACGGGCGCACTTCACCGGGATGCTTCAAGACCTCAGGCGTCTGCTCGTCTATCATGTGTTGGACACATGTTTTCAACTCGCCCACCCGATCTTTACTGGTCACCAGAACGGCATCTTTGGTCGAGACAACGATGCAGTCCTCCATCCCAACGACAGTGGTGAGACGATCCGGGCTGTGAACATGGCAATTGCGGTTTTCGTGACCCACCACATTACCGTGAGTTGAATTGCCGAGATCATCTTTCTCGACCTGGCCCGCAACCGCATCCCAGGTCCCGAGATCGTCCCAGTCGCACTCAAATGGAACGACTGCAACCCGGCTACTTAACTCCATAACCGCATAATCGATCGAGATCTTGGCAACGGACGCAAAGAATTGCTTGTTTGGTCGAACAATGTGGCCCGCGATTTCGGCTTTCGAGAGCGCGTTTCGCGTGCCACGAAACAGATCCGGACAAAGCCATGCCGTCTCCCGGAGAAAACTTCTGACCGGGAAGAGAAACATACCGCTGTTCCAAAAATAATCGCCGCTTGCAAGGAAAGCTTTTGCAACATCTGCAATCGGCTTTTCGATGAAACTTGCCACCTTGTTTGCGGGCAAACTGAAAAGCTGCCTGCCGCGTTTGATGTAGCCATACTCGGTGGCCGCACGGGTCGGCGTAATTCCAAAGGTAACCAGACGGTTGACTTGCTGAGCCGTGTGCATACCAGACCGGACCATCGCATGAAATGCGTCCTGATCACTGATGACCTGATCGCTTGGGAAAACCGCCATAAGATCACTGTCGCGTAAAAAGTCCGAACAATAGTGGGCGGCGATCACGATAGCAGCAGCCGTATCACGCGAACACGGTTCCGCAATGATCACTCGTGGTTCAATACCGATCTCCGCAAGCTGCGCCTCGGCAAGCATGCGATGCCCTTCACCGACGACGACAACTGGACACTCGAAAAGCTCCGGCTCAGAGCAACGCTTCACCGTGTGCTGAAAAAGCGAAAGTGCGCCATCAAGCTTGATAAAGGGCTTCGGACAATCGGGTCGGGACACCGGCCAAAGCCGGACGCCGGACCCACCTGCAAGAATGACTGGAACAATTCTAGCCGTCTGTTTTGAGCTTGTTGAATTGATCATGACAAACCTCCTTGTTGGTTTGCCTAATGGTCCGCAATTCACAGGCCAGATCCCAGACGATCAAACGAATTGAAACTAAAGTATTGAAAATAAAAGGTTTTAAATCCTGCAACTCGAATCTGACTGCGTTTTTATCCATTGCAAAACGCAAATCGGCCTCTCTCGACGTGTCGGACGATCCTTGCAAATTGCAATTCTTGCGCCCGCAAAGACGCGAAAATTTCTGGCATGGCGTTTGCTGATCTAAGGGCGAAGTCATTCTGCAACACGGCCCTGAAAACGCCGTGAAAGCGAAAGAGGCTGTTATGAAAATCATACGGGAAAAGCCCTGCCAAAGGCGCCATCACCGGGTTACCGCACCGTTGAAGGTGACTCTGTATGAAGGCCGTTCCTACATGGCGACCGATTGGAGCTTGGGTGGCCTTCGGATCGATAATATTGAAGGCGAACTGCCAGAGGTGGAGAGCCCGCTAGACCTTGAACTGGAATTGCCGTTTCAAGGGTTCGACATCTCATTTTCAGTTAAATCCAAGGTCGTTCGGAGAGATCGCGATCGCGGAATGATCGCGGTCGAGTTCACCGAGTTATCGGAGCGTGGCAGAGATCTCCTCAGTCATTTCATCGAAGATCTGATCCGCGGAAAGATGGGCAGTGTTGAAGACGCTATCTGCCGGATCGATATTCCCGTCACTCCGATCTCGACCAAACCGGACGTCAATCCAAGCGCGGATGTTCCAACAAGGCGGTGGCCAATCAAGACAATCGTGATGACCGGCTTTTACATCACCTTTGGCTTGGCGGTCTTTGGCTATGCGGCTTTGCTGACCTACAGCACTGTGATGCGTCTTGAAGTGAAGAGCGCAGTTTTATCGGCACCGCTCACCACCTTGAAGATGCCGGTTGATGGTTTTCTGGTTCCCGTTTCCCTTGAAGAGGGTCAGACAGTCAGAAAAGGCGACCTGATCGCCCGCATTGAAAACCCCGCGCTTAATCAACGCATCGAGGAAACCCGTCTGCGCGTCGCCCGGGCCCGCGATAGTCTCTTTCACAAGGAACAAAAGGTTCGGATCGAGAAAGAGCGTATGAAGCTCTATCGGTTGGTGAGCGATACCAACCACGAAATTGCCGCCGCGAAACTCGATGCCCATCGCGCAGAGATGAAAGCAGCCGATGGGCACTACCTGCGCATATCGAAGCTCGCAAAAGAAGGCTTTGCAACCACGGCAATGATATCGGAAGCCCGAAAAAGGCAGGAAGAGGCTGAAGCGAAAGTACGCGAAGCCGAACTCATCCTCGAACGAACAACCGCCATGAAAAGGGTCTCGGGCCGAAGGCATTACAACCACAAAGTCTTCGTCTCCGATCTGGATATGATGCAAGTCGAGCTCAGTGAAGCACGCGCTCACCTGGAGACGGAAGAGACAAGACTGGCGCACCTTATGCGGGTGAGAACCGCGCAGATCATCCGGTCTCCTGCCAATGGCCAGATCGTCTCGATATTTCAATCTCCCGATGCGGCGGTGAGCCGCCATGATCCATTGATGACGATTGAAATCTCAGACCAACTCTCGGTAACAGCCTTCCTCGATCAAGAAGAGGTCCTGCAAGTGGGGCTTTCCGATGAAGCATCAATCTACATACCTGGCCTGAATGAACATCTCACCGCAAAGGTCACAGCGATCGACAGAAACGCAGCCTTTCTAGACCCGCAGGCAAACCACTACACATGGCGTGCGGAGGACGCCCGCACAGCGGCTGTTTCACTCAAGTTTACAGCTACTCCGCAGCAGATCGAGGACATGAGAGCGGGCCTTCCCGCCGTGGTCATCTTCTCAAAACGCACCACGAATGACATCTACGGTCGTTTGAGCCGGCTTTTCTCGCGCGGTGAAGAGATTAGAGATGGCACGGACATCTGATTTCGAAGCCCGTCTTGAGGCACTGAAGCTCGAGCAAACCACCAGCATCGACGATCCGACGGACTGGCGCGGAGGATGGCACAAGTGGACACCTTTGGTGCTGTTGAAGGTCGCAATCTACTTTGCCTGTTGCCTGATCGGCATTCTGACCATCCCCAATGTGATATGGGACATCGAGGCGAAAGTGTTCACACTCGTCATCGGCGGCCTTGGAATATGGCGCTATGGCTGGTGGTTCACTCATGCCGTTCGCGCTTTCATTTACGGACGGTTTGTCTATCCGAAAATGCGCGAAGCTGCCCATGAGATCTGGGATCGCGGGTGGCGGCCGCGGCACCTCCACTTCATGATGACAACCTACAAAGAGCACCGCACGATCACCGAAATGGTTGTGAGATCCATCGTAAACGAGATCACGGAATCGGGGGTGCCCGGAACGATCTGGCTCGGCTCATCGGACCGTTTCGACGAAGACATCATCTCAGACTTTCTCTTGCGCGAGGCGCAGGACGTGGATGTGACTTTGCGGATCATCCGCCAAAATATTTCCGGAAAACGCGCTGCTATCGGCCTGGTCCTTCGGGCGATGAACAGGCTGCCGGTCGATAAGGATGACCTCGTCATTTTCATGGATGGCGACTTTATTCTTGATCAGGGCGCGGTCAGCCGCTGCTTGCCGCTTTTCAAGCTTTACCCGGACCTGCAGGCCTGCACGACGGATGAGGAGGTCATCTGCATCGGTCCGCGGTGGATCGAAAACTGGCTGAAGATGCGGTTTGCACAAAGACGCCTGGCCATGCAGTCGCATGCCTTATCGGGCCGTGTCCTGACCTTGACTGGCCGGATGTCCGTCTTCCGCGCAAGACACTTGCTTAGGCTTGAATTCATCCGTCTCCTGGAAGCCGATCACCTGTCGCACTGGCTTTGGGGCACATTCCGCTTCTTGTCCGGCGATGACAAAAGCACCTGGTACTACATGATGAAGCACAAGGCCCATATGCGCTACGTCCCAGATGCCATGGGCTACACTGTCGAAGTCATCGAAGGGTCCGGCCTGGAGCGCATGGTCCAGAACTTCCGGCGCTGGTCTGGCAACATGCTGAGAAACGGCGCCCGCGCAATCGCACTTGGCCCGCGTCACATGCCCTTTTTCATCTGGTGGTGCCTGATCGATCAGCGCCTTTCCATGTGGACTATGCTTGTCAGTCCGGTGCTTGCGGTTTCTGCGACCTTTATCGTCGGTCCCGCATATCTTCTATCTTATGTGATCTTCATAGCTGTCAGCCGCATGTTGCTGTCATTGTTCCTCTTTAGCTATTCGCGGCGGGTCATTCTCCATTATCCGTGGATCCTTTATTTCAATCAGCTCATAAATGCGGCCGTAAAAGTCTATTGCATCTTCCGACTATCGAAACAGAGATGGTCAAACAGGGGCAACCAGAGTGCCGGTCTCGATGGTGGATCGCTTGTCGAGCTCGCACGCAATACAATGGCACAATGGTGCACGGCCGTGGCGGTCGCTCTGCTCTTCCTCGGCACGATCCATTACACGCGTCTGATCGATCCGCCTTCTTTTAAAATGCTCGCAGATATCACCGGCCTCTGAGAACCACTTCGCCGTTCGCAGTATGGGAAGTGCAAGCAGCCACCTCTTGCAAATTGCAAATGGCACGAAGCCACACTCAGAAATAATCCAAATATTTCAATGAATTAAATCTGGCTCACCCTTTGCACACCTGAACCTAAAAGCGATTTGAGGTGTGCCATGCGAAAATCGATAAAACGAGGCCGACTTTATTCGGCAATGCTTCTGACAGCCTTCTGCGCGGGATTTATGCCATTCATCTTCAACGTCGTTGTCGACCCCTACGACATGAATGATGTGGTCGATCTCGACCTGGACAAGTTCAAGGTGAGCGAACCTGCCCATTATCCGCTTTGGAAGATGATTCATTTTCCGAAGAAAGGCCACGAGGCCGTGGTGCTCGGCGACAGTCGCGCCCGGGCTCTCAGGGAAAAACTCTGGCGCAGTCTGGGTGCAGACACATACAACTTCGCCTATGGCGGGGCGACGATCTACGAGATCTTCGACACATTCGAGCATGTCAAAGATACGCCCAACCTGAAAACGCTTGTCGTCGGATTGCCGTTGCGCAGTTTCGATCCGGCACACCGCCGTGGCCTCAATCGAGTGCCGGAGGCAATCGAACTCTCAAGAAATCCTTTTGCCTACTACAAGAGCTGGTTTGTCGCGAAAATCGGTTGGCGCAATCTTGAAAGGCGCTATCCGGAGAATGTCGCGAGGCTTAGGAACTTAGCCTCTCCCATCTTCGCGGAAGCGAAGGCTTTCGGTCTTAAGGATCCTGCAAAAGCACCTCTTACAGATTTACTGAACCCGGACGTCTGCGAAGGATGTGATCTGCCGGATCACGTCAAGGCAGTTCCCCATCCAATTGTTGCGAGGCGGCTCAACTTCGGAACCGGTCGCGGCCTTGGTCTGTGGGACGAAGCATGGCCTCCGATTGCGATTTCGCGGGAGCTGCCAAGGAAATTTGAAAGGCAGGTCCGCAAGAACGGCCGGAACGACTGGGAAGGTTTCAAGTTTTCCGAGGAGCTGTTTGCCAAAATCGCAGCGATTGCAGAATGGAGCAAAGCCAACAACGTCAAACTGGTTTTTGTCATCCCGCCAACAATTCCGGAGATGCAGGAGCGCATGTCCAGATATGGTTGGTCCGGGCTGAACAACCGGTTCCGCCTTCGTTTGGCTGAGCTTGCACCGGTTTTCGATTTCGATTTCGACAGCCCCCTTACGCGCGACCTGTCCCAGTTCACCGACGCCTATCATTTTAAAGGTAAAGCCGCCAAAGCGATGGTCGGCGAGATCCTTCAATTGGTGTCCGATGACCGCAAGGTCGTCGCCAGAGCGCGTAAGAGGCGCTCGGAAATTGTCTGCCCCATATCGGAAAGCGACCAGGTCACCGACCAGGTGAGCGATGGGATCGTTGAGATGAAACAGGGCGTCTCCTGCCGCATTTGGAGGTGGAGCCATGACTAGACGTGCCAGAAATCGCCTCCTCGCAATCAGCGTTGCAATCTTGTTTGCCGGGGGAGCAGGCCTGTGGGCTGCGTCTCATGTTGAAGGCGACAACGAAAGTGTCCGCTACCCGCCAAATGATCCGAAAATCGTTCGCGCGGTCCGCAAAGCGCGATCCTTGCAAAAGTCCGGGCAACTTAAAGATGCGGTCATTGAACTGGAACGCCTCGTCACACGAGGGGATCCGACCGCAATGTATTATTTGGCGATGGCCCACGAGAAAGGCTGGGGGATCTCTCCTGATCTAGAAGAGATGCGAACCCTTCTGCAGGCGGCGGTGGAATATGAGTTCGACCTCCGCGGTCAGACTGCCTACAAGCTTGGGCGTCTCTATCAATTGGCAAGTGAAGCGGACTGTCAGAAAATCGCCGTCGCGTGGTTCCAGAAGGCCCTACAGTGGAACTACCCAAAGGCACATATGCAATTGGCCAGCCACTACGAACGTGGGATTGGGATCAAGCAGGATCTGGATCTTGCAATTTACCACTTCGAAGAGGCGGCAGACGCAGGGTTCGAAACCGCGTCTCTTTCTTTCGCTCGATCCCTGGTCAAAGGGCGCTTCAAGAAGCGTTATGACGCGTCTCGTGCCCTCGCCTTGGCAAACCGTGCAGTCCTTGCCTACGAGATCAAAGCTTCGAACGGCTCTGGCACTGCTGCGAAAGTTCTCGGTCGTTTGTATCGAGATGGCGAATTCGTCGATCAGAACGATGCGCAGGCACTCTACTGGTTTCGTCGCTCAAGCTTACTTGGCGACACCGGCGGCATGCATGAACTCGGCCTTTTTCTCATCGCTGTCTCAACTACGCTTGAGACCGATGCTAGATGGAACGAAGGCCTGAGTTGGCTTGAGAAAGCCGCTTCGCTCAGCCACGGCGGCGCGATGACGGCGCTCGGACGCCTCCACCTCAAGGAAGAGCGCGATCTCAAAAAAGACGACGCCCCCCAATGGTTCGAAAAAGGGGTGGCGACCGGTCATGGCGGATCGATGGAAGAGCTCGCCAGGCTCAAGGCGGCAGGTGAACTCGTCCCTCACGATTTACCAGGTGCAATAGTCCTTGCGGAAAAGGGCGCCAATCTCGGTCACGCCGGGTCGCGCAAACTCTTGAAGAAGCTACAGGCGGCTGAGGAAACCAAGCCCCTGTCTCTTCTGAAAAAATCCTGACAATCGAGTGAGTAAGGAGAAGCGCAATGGTCTTCAGTTCGCTTGAATTTATCTACCTGTTCTTACCTCCGGTTCTCACAGGTTTTTTGATCTTAAGGTGGCTCGGAACCGAAAAGGGAATCATATGGTGGCTGATCGCTGCATCGCTCGCATTTTACGCGTGGTGGAGCCCGATCCACCTTGTCCTCCTGATGGCGTCGGTCGCTTCCAATTTCGCGCTCCACAAGATCATCCTGAAGACTAAGAGTACCACAGTGCTTGCGGTCGGGATTATCGGTAATCTCGCAACCCTCGCTTACTTCAAATACGCTGATTTTCTAATCGGCAGTTTAAATCCGGTCCTTGGCACGGATCTCGCGATGATGAACATCGTCCTGCCGCTCGCGATTTCGTTCTTCACCTTCCAGCAGATATCGTTTCTGTACGATACCTATCGGGGTGACATCGCCGATTGTGGTTTCGCGAAATATTGCCTTTTCGTTGTCTTCTTTCCGCAATTGATCGCCGGTCCGATCGTACTGCAGAAGGACACAATCCCGCAATTCCGGCTCGCGATCTTTCAAAGCCGGGTCTTCGTGAACCTTTCGGTTGGCGGCACCCTATTCGTCATAGGCCTCTTCAAGAAAATCGTTTTCGCTGACGGCGTTGCGCCAGTCGCCAACACGGTTTTCGGTCTTGCAGATAGCGGCGAAGCCGTCCCGCTAGAAGCGGCCTGGATCGGTGCCCTCGCCTATACACTGCAGATCTATTTCGACTTTTCGGGTTATTGCGATATGGCGCTGGGCCTTGCACGCATGTTCGGCATCCGTTTGCCGATCAATTTCAACTCCCCCTATAAGTCAAAATCTATTGTCGAATTCTGGCGCCGCTGGCACATCACGCTCTCCCGCTTTTTGCGCGACTACCTGTACATTCCGCTCGGCGGAAACAAGCAGGGCAAAGGGCGCCGCTACTTCAACCTGATGGCGACGATGGTCCTTGGCGGGCTCTGGCACGGTGCAGCCTGGACCTTTGTCTTCTGGGGGCTCCTGCACGGCTTCTACCTCATCATCAATCACGCCTGGAGCGCCATCTCGCGCGACTTCGAGGAGCTTGCCGTCATCCCGCGACCAGTCCGCGTCCTCTTTGCCCAAAGCCTCACCATGCTGGCCGTCGTCGTCGCTTGGGTTTTCTTCAGAGCGGAAACTTTCGGCGGCGCGCTTTCGATCCTTCAGGGCATGACCGGACTAACAGACGGCGTGAATAAGGCGCTTTGGAAAGACCTGATGCTTCAAAGCGCAAACCACTGGGCGGTTATCGCATGTTTGTTTGCTGTCGTCTTTGTCGCGCCGAACAGCATCGAGATTTTGCGCAACTACCGTCCTGTCACCGAGTTGAGAGCCGCGCTCCAAAATGCCGGCAAAGTCCGGCGGATTGTCTGGCGCGCCTCACCTGGATGGGGGCTTGTCGCGGCGGGCCTGACGCTTGTTGCGGTGATCCAGGTCTACCGTCTCGAGAACATGACGGAGTTCATCTACTTCAATTTCTAAGGGCATGAATAAAAATGAAAACTCGCATGTCCTTAGCGAGGGCGAGCGCTTGGCACATCTTGATGCTCGCCCTCATCCTCAGTCCTTACTGTTCACCCGTAGGGGCTGAGGACAGTTTACCCGGCTACGAAATTGCGCTCAAAGGCAAGAAAACAAGCTTCAATACCCATACTGGAAAACTAACAATCCGCGGCATCAGCCGCAAAGGACTGGTATCCGCCCAACGTCGGAGCAATCTCCTTCTCAGCCGCTATTTCGAAGACGGTGGCTTTCGCGAGACCGTTGAGCTTAATGGAGAGATACTCGTTGACGGTCGAGATACGAGCGACATAGCCCGGGTATCCGGGTTTCGCACCGATCGCGACGGTTCCTTCGTCTACGTCCGAATAACAAAAGGGCCGGACGGCCAGGTGACGCTTGTGCAGGATGGCGATCCGGTACTGACCTGGCGACGAAACAGTCGGATCAGCATCCTGTCTTATGACCGCAAGAGCCTCGTTACGGCCGAATATGATCAGGCCCGCCAGCGTACCGTTTTTTTGCGCTATATGCGCCTTGAGAACGGTCGAATATCATCTGAGCCCCAGCCAATTGGCGCTTTAGAAGACTGCGCTTTGTTGGGTGCGCGGATCACGAAAACGTCTATCATCGCTCAAACCTATTGCGACCCATCAAAGGGAAGTGACCTCGTCGAGATTAGCCTTGAGACGGGGGAGCAGAGCGGGATCGCTGCGGGTTCCGCCGATGAGATGATATCTCCGATCAGGCCACGCGAAAAAGGCGCAATCTCCGTTCTTACGATTGATGGCAATCCCAATGGCAAGCAAGCCTTTCATGCAATAGCAGGACTTTTCCTTTCCTCGCTTGGAGAACCGATGTCACTTGCCTCTGACGAGGCCGGGCGCCAGAGCTGGGCGCAAAGCTACCGGACAAGAACACTCGGACTGCTCTTTGAGAAGACCGGGCACCCAGTGTTCGCATCACTCGCGACTCGCGCGATGACCAACACGCTCATGCAGGATAACCGAAGGCTGGGCCTGACAGGCCCATTCAATCCGTCTTGCGCATGGGCGTCCCGGATTTACTCACAAGACGGCAAGTCACCGGTTTCATTCCTCGTCAATCAGGCGATGATTGCCTCAGCCCTGACACGTACCTGCGAACGCCTTGGTACGTCCTGTCCATCGAAGCTTAAAGCGGCCATTGAACGAAAAAACCGTTGTCTGATCGCGGCCTATGAACCGCATTTCGATCACAAGCACGGACTCTACCGGATACAATATGGCGCACCCTTTCGGTTCGATGGGATATGGGCGCCCTGGAACTGGCAAATGAGCCTGCTACCGGTCCTTGTGAACGTTGCCCGTTCTCAGGAAAACGACACTCTAAAAAACCGTGCTGCAAGTATCGCAAACCGGTTCGTTGAGAGCTGGAGCGAGCAAGAAAACGGTGTCACTTGGCGTTATTGGCCTCGCCCCTATTACGACGGATGGCAGAGCGAAGACCGAATATCGCAGAACAGACCGGAGCAACGAACACACATTCCGAAACGGTTCGAAGACACCAACCATGCCGGGATTAGTCTGCTTGGGCTGGCGGATTCGGGGTATCGAAACGCACTACCTGAATCGATGGCAGACGGGCTCACCAGACGGATCGATACGCTGATTGAAGCCGTTCCGGGAAGCCCACGTGATCTCGACGGGCAAGGACCGAGGAGCCCGCAATGGATTCCGGGTGGGGGCTTCGCGGCATTTGCTACGGACGAATTGGATAAACTCTATGCAGCGAAGTTACCTGCAAGCGTTTCATCGGATCAGCATCTTGCCTATGCCATGCTTTTCGATCCGAAAGAACCGTTCGATCTTAGGATAGAACTGCGCCAGTGCGATGAGACTGGATGCTCGACACGAGTCGATAAGCGCTACAATTCCGTTTCAGATTTTCTGTCCGACAACCCGCTCTTTACAATCCGTCGCCTTAAAACCGGACGATAAGAAAGGGCCGGTCTCTTTCAAAACCGGCCCGCTTAAGTTCGTGTTTGTCGCCAGAGGATCAGGCAAACAGCAGCCAGTCTGCGCTCGTTAGATCCGCGACACTCACACCTTCAAAAAGAACGCTATCGTCGTGCATCGGATCTAGCGATGCGAAGTCAAGAAGCGCTCCGTCTTGAGTGTCACTTAAGGCCGCCTCATAATCTCCGAGGCTGTAACCATCCGACAGCGAGACAAGATCGGTTCCGACTTCAAAGTCGATGATGACATCATCGCCATCACCGAATTCAAAGACGAAGGTGTCTTCAACCCCATCATTGCGACCGAGTTCCGCTCCATAAAGAACGTCATCTCCTTCACCGCCATCGATCAGGTCAGAGCCCTTGCCGCCGCGGAGCATGTCGGCACCTTCCCCACCGGAGAGTGTATCGGCACCGCTTCCACCATTGAGATAATCGTCACCGAATTCCCCGTTGAGAAGATCGTCACCGGTATAGCCGATGAGCGTATCATCGCCGGCACCACCATCGATTTCATTCGCTAGGCGGCTCCCGATGATTTTGTCGTCGTACCCTGTGCCGATCATGTTCTCGATACTGATGAGCTCATCGGTCCCGTCACCTCTAACGGCACCGGTAAGGAGGTTCGCGGAAATCTTCTTCGTCCAGTTCGAGTAGTCGACGGTGTCAATGCCGGAGCCGCCATTGATCACATCATTACCGGTGCCACCGTCAATCAGATCGTCACCGCTGTTGCCATCGATCTGGTCGTTACCGGAACCGCCTCTGAGGACATCATCTCCACTGCCACCACTAAGAGTGTCATGACCACTCTCACCTTCGAGGATGTCATTGCCGCTGTTGCCTTCGAGGGAATCGTTGCCCTGGCCTCCCCTGACGATATCGTTATCGGAGCCGCCCTTCAGAGTGTCATTTCCGTGACCACCTTCGATCGTGTCGTCGCCGGAGCTCCCCTCCAGTAGGTCATGACCATTTCCGCCAAAAAGCTGATCGTCTCCCGAATTGCCGAAGAGCTCATCATCACCACGCCCACCATCAAGGAGATCATTTCCAAGCCCACCGAAGAGTTCGTCATGGCCGTTCTCGCCATAAAGGACATCATTGCCGCGATGGCCGTAGAGCTCATCCGATCCGGTTCCGCCATAAAGGATATCGTCGTCCTTATAGTCGATCACGATCGGTGGGCCATCGCCCTGCTGGTTACCGGGATTGTCGAGGCCCAACGAAGTCCGGTAATGGGCATTGAGAAGGGTGGCATTCTCAGTCCCGATATCGACGGTAAAAACGCTGTCGTCGAAGTCGCGATCCCCACCATTATAGAGATCCTCAAATCCGAGCGTGATCGTCCCTTTCTGGGTTTTCAGGATTCCGGTCGTATGAAGGATTCCATCCGGATTGAGATCAACCGTGTCGCCGTGCGCCGCCGTATGATAGGCGTGGTGCCTGACGGGCGTCGTCGTGCCATCATTACCCTCAAAGACAAGTTGCGGGTTGATGCTCGAGAGCGTTGCCGTATCGCCGTTCGTGTCGATAAACGCGAAGCTACCGTCGTTGAAATTGGCAAAGTTGTTGTAGCTGTAGCCATTCGAAACGATGAAAAAGCCGAGTTGATCACCGGCCGACACATCGAGATATTCTCGTGTCTCGCCACCGATAAGATTGCCGCCGCTTCCTTGCAGCGAGGCATTCGGCCAGATGATAGAAACATCCTTGATTTCACCCGTCTCGGCATCGACTTTGTAATAGCCGAAGCTGTTCCGGTATCCGGCTGTTTCCCCTTCAAAGATCACACTGACCGGATAATCGTCTGTGACTGTGATGGACTGGACCTGTACGACATTGGGACCACCGGACCCGTAAAGCACATCGTTGCCGTTGTTGCCGTAGAGCGTGTCGCTCCCGCGACCGCCCCAGACTTCATCATTTCCGTTCTGACCAGACATAACATCATCGCCAAGGCGACCTGACATAACGTCTGAATGGACGGTCCCGGTAATCGTGTCGTCTTGATTTGTTCCGATAATCGGGTGTGTTGCCGGTAGGCTCCCCATATCAATTCTCCTGCTCATTGAAACTGACTGCGCCGCAATCGCGGCCGCATGGTGTCAGCTCTCAATGGGCAAGAGAAATGCCAGAAAGGCTCAAGATTAGGCCACAATTAAGATATTGATTTATAATGATTAAATTTAAAACGCTTAATTGGAGCGACGTGTATCTTTTGCACTTTGCGAAACCGGCTCGCTATATGCGAATTGAGAGGCGAACGGATGATCACCAGATCCATGATGTGGAGGCCTTACGAGCCCGCCAGTTGAGAAGTCCTGGCTTTTTATCCTTGAAGGAACTGCAAAAATAACTGAGGCGCTGAAACCGCTCCTCACATATGGGTTGCTCAGCCCTACAAAAAAGACGGGTAAGTGATCAACGAAAAGGCTTAGGGCGCTTGCATAGTGCCTACAAAACAATTTGAATTCGTCTCGTGTCAACGAGCTATTTGAGATTTTTGGTGACCCCGACAGGATTCGAACCTGTGACCTACGGATTAGGAATCCGTCGCTCTATCCTGCTGAGCTACGGGGCCATTGCCTGATTGGTTTAGCCAATCTTGCGGCGCTAGGCCACCCGCTTTTCACAACGGTGCCCAACGCCACCCGGCCGGGCTGGCCGTCATGAGCCCGCCCGATGATCTTGGCATTCTCACTTTCAGGCATCGACGTCAATCGCTTCCATTTCAAGGAAAGCCTAGCAGATGGAATCATGTCACGGAACTGGCGGGAAAATGACCGAACGGTTGAACGGACTGTGCCTGCGATCTTGAACACTTCACGTGAAAAGACCGGCCTTGATTAGGCTGGTCTTTTCATTTCCATAGATCGTTGAGGCTTAAGCAGCAGCCTCTCCCGCCGACGGCTGGGCTTTCACTGAAGATGTGCCCATCAAATCAGCCGCAAGCCGGTTGGCACCGCCAATGTCGAGTTTACCGGTTCCAAGAAGCGGGATCGCATCGACGCTGAACACGGTCTTTGCCACCATGATCTCGCCGATACCTTTCGACTTTGCGAAAGTGAGCAATGCCTTTGCGTTAATCGCATCATCGTTGCCCTCACAAAGAAGCACGATCTGTTCGCCCTTCTTTTCGTGCGGCAGGGCCACTGCGCAGCACGGTGTTTCCGGCCAGAGCTCGTTTGCAAGGCTTTCAACGGCGGTCAGCGAGACCATCTCACCACCGATCTTTGCAAAACGCTTGACGCGCCCTTTGATCGAGATGAAGCCCTTGTCATCGATGCTCACGATGTCTCCCGTGTCGTGCCATCCATCGACGGGCGGTTGAATGACGCCAGGATTGTCAACTTTGAGATATCCCATCATCACATTCGGCCCGGTGACATGAAGACGACCACCGTCCTCAACACCTGTCACGGGCTCAAGACGCGCTTCCATACCAGGCAGAAGGCGACCCACCGTGCCCGGCACATTGGCAAGCGGTGTGTTGATGGAAAGGACGGGAGCGGTTTCCGTCGTACCATAACCTTCCAGGACACGCAGACCGAATTTCTCCGACCAGACCTGGCGGGTCTCGGGGCGCACGCGCTCAGCACCGGCAAACACATAGCGCAGCGAATAGAAATCGTAAGCATGAGCCATGCGCGCATATCCGCTCAAGAATGTGTCCGTGCCGAACATCACGGTCGCGTTCGTATCGTAAGCAATCTCAGGCACGATACGGTAGTGAAGCGGCGACGGATAAAGGAAGGTCGGTACACCACTCAGCAGGGGCAGAAGTGTCCCGGCCGTCAAGCCGAAAGAATGGAACATCGGCAATGCGTTCAACACCTTATCTTTCGGTGAGAAGTCAATCACCGACGAGACCTGATTGCGGTTTGCCTGAATGTTCGCATGGCTCAAAACGACGCCTTTCGGAAGCCCTTCGGAGCCGGATGTGAAGAGTATAACCGCTTTGTCTTCCGGCTTGGCTGAACCACCAGCCTGCATCCGGAAGGCAAGCTTCGGAAACTTCGCTTTGACGAAGCCGCGAACTTTGTCGAAGGTCGAGATCTCTTCGCGGATGTCCTCAAGATAGACGACCTCTGCCATTTCACCGACAGCTTCGATCAGGGCATCGAGCTTTCCAAGGTCCACGAAACGCCGGGATGTGAAGACCGTCTTGATCTCCGCGGCCGTGATCGCGGCCTGAATGCCAGCGCGTCCTGCGGTAAAGTTCAGCATGGCGGGCGTGAACCCGTAAGCGTGGCATGCAAAGAAGCTCACGACGCAGCCGTTCGAATTCGGTAGAAGAAGTCCGACCGTATCGCCAGCCTTTGCATGTTTCGTCATCTTGGCGCCAAGGATGAACGATCCCGCGATAATCCGGTCATAGGAAATCGGGGTACGTTCCATATCCTCGAGGACGGCAGGCGTACCAAACGTGGTTTTCGCATCGATCAGGCTTTCAAAAAGCGTGGTCCGGGGCCGCTTCGTATCGAAGACCATTTGAGCCATCACTTCATGAAGCGCTGAGGCAGCAGCGGCCCGTTTCCTGCGCCCGACGAGACCGTCCGGAATGCTGATTTCCTGCTTTTCAAGCACTGTCAGCGTGATCTCGGGAAACCACTTCGTCGGAAGCTTATCGTTCAGATAAGACACCTTCGAGAATTGCGCGCCTTCTATATGGATCGGGATCAACGGTGCACCGGCTTTCTCGGCAATCATCGCCGGGCCATCATAGACCTTCATCAGTGCGCCCGTGCGTGTCAGACGTCCTTCAGGGAAAATGATCAGGCGGCGTTTTTCGTCACGCACCAGTTTCACCATTTTGCGCACGGAAAGCGGGCTCGTCGGATCGACTGTGACGAGATCAAAGAACAGGAAGGCCGGGCGCACCCACCATGCTTTCGCAATCTGGGTGTTGATCGCAAAGGCCGGACGTCCGGGCAGAAGGCATCCGAGCAGGACCGCATCAAGGTAGGATACGTGGTTGGCGATAACGACGGCAGGCGCGTTCGGGTCACCATATCCTTCAAGGTTCTTGACGCGTGCCTTGAAGAGCGTGCGCAGGAGCGACGCACCGACGGATTTGATGACTTCTGAAGCAAGTTTCACGAATAGGTATCCGGCGAGGACAACCGAAAGAGCAGCAAAGCCGAACAACAAAGCCGGAAACTCGAACCCGATCGCAAGCAACGCGGTTGCGGCGAGACTAACGGCAACCATAAGGAGCGAATTTAGAATGTTGCTTCCCGCGATCGCGGTTGAGCGGTTTTCGTCTTCGGTCACCGTCTGGAAGATCGCATAAAGCGGTACGGTAAAAACTGCCCCAAAGAAGGCAACGGCAACCATATCAAAGAGAATACGAACCCGATCCCAGGATGCGAGGAGATCGGTCACACCAACAGCGGAAGCGGGGGGCGTATAGGCTTGCAGTGCGAAACCGAAATCTGCGAGGAACACTGCCATACCAAGGACACCAAATGGGACGTGCCGAGGTGAGATATCACCTTTCAGGAGCTTTGAGATCGCAAAGGTTCCCAGGCCAATCCCGATGACAAACGCCGCGACGAGGAGGTTTGCTGCGTTGGCAGTGAGATTGAGCATATCCTTCGCGACGCCCGGAAGCGTGCTGATCACCACAAGACCAATCGCCCAGAACCATGCAATCGCAAGCGTCGTTTGCAGAAGGGTCCGATTGCTGAGAACCGCTTTGACGGCTGTGATCGAACTCGTCACCGGGTTCTTGGAAAGCGTCGCACCGTCCTTCAGGAATGAAGGGATAGACGGCAGTCGCAGGCTCGAAACATAGCTGAGAGCTGAACCGGCGATCAAAAGACCTGCCAACACACCAGTGTGACCGTTGCCGGCGAGATACCCACCGACGAGAAGGCCAAGCAGGATCGCAATGAAAGTCGAGCTTTCGAAGAGTGCGTTGGCTGAAACCAAATGTTTGCGCGCCAACATTTGCGGCAAAATAGAGTATTTCGCCGGGCCGAAGACCGTCGATTGCACCGCGTAAAGGAAAAGGGTCAACAGGAGCAGAGGGCCTGATTGCGTAAAGAGCGCACCGGTTGCAAGGACCGCCAGGCCGATTTCGACAAGACGTGTCCGCTGGACGATCGTTGCTTTGTCGTATTGATCGTTGAGCGCACCTGAGACACCGGAAAACAGGAGAAAGGGTGCGATATAGATGATCGCCCCAAGCATCAGGGCGATGTCGGTGGAGAGCCCAAAGAGAGACAGTCCGCCGAAAGCCACCAGGAAGGAGAATGCGCTCTTCAAGGTGTTGTCGGTAAACGCACCCAGGAATTGTGTGATGAAGAGCGGGAAGAACGTTTTGTCTTGGAAGAGTTCGTTACGCGGCAAAAACATAATCTTTTCCTTTCGAAAGAAAGGAGGTCGACACTCTTCAATAAAAGAGAATATCGACCTCTTAACTATCAAGCGGCCTCTTTACGGCCAATATCCATCAATAATTTTTCGGTTTTGGCATCCTCGATCCTATGGACAAGACGTTTAGATTCTTGTTCGTCACGGATCGTTTTTGTGACGGTAATTGCAGACTGAACGATCATAAGTGTTGCCATGGTTAAAAATCCCTTCGTTGCGAGATCAAGTGGCAAGAAGAAGATGCCAATTCCCATCATCGCCATTGATATTCCGAAGTTTGCGATCGTGAATGTTTTCCAGGCTGCTGTATTTTGAATATTTGGTTCGGTCATTTTCGATCTCCGTTACTTGTGTGAGGTGATATTGCTATTTTTCAGAAGCAGTTAATCTTGATTTCAGACGAGCGAGCACATCGTCCGCACTTGTCTTGATCGCCGGACCACACCCGGCTTCGGCGAGTTTTTCAGCGACCTTTTCCGGGTCGACGGATTGCGAGAATGTGTTGAGGGCATCCTCGGTCGCATCGATATGTTGCTGACGCGCTCTGAGGCGGTTGAGTGTCTCTTCCGCCTCCACGAGGGTGCTGAGACCGGAGCCGGGAACGTCCTGACGAATACGGTGCGCTTTATCCGTCGCCGTTGCGATCCGCTGACCGCGACGCAAGTCCTTAAGACGCGTTTCAGCCGTCAGAACGTTTGTCCGCAGGCGCTGAATTTCTTTGGAAAAAGTGGCTTGCGCTTCTTCGCTGTCTTTATGCTCGGTCTCAAGGGTTGCGATCGTCTCTGCCGCTTCCTGAGCAAGATCAGACTTGTTGGTTTCCAACGCAGCAATCGCTCGTGTCTCCAGATCTTCGATCTGTTTACGCAGGCGTTCGCAGTGCGCTTTTTCCTGTTCGTTATGGGCGATCGCGACCGCAACAGCCTTGCGCGCGGCTTCTACGGCTTTCGCCCCATCGCGCATTTGCTGTTGAAGAATGAGCAGCGCATGTCGGTCGGTGATCTCTTCGGCGGCGTTATGACTGGCCGCTCGAAATAGCGTGAATAATTGTTTGAACATTGCCGATACTCCATTTGTGAACATTGTTCACGATTGAATTTACGCAAATCCTCGCTATAGTCAAGAATAAAATGAACATTGTTCACGAAATGGAGGCGTTGGTTAATGGCAGGAAAACGGGAAGCGCTTCGGCAGGATCTGACAAACCGTCTCATCGAAGCGGCCACAAACAGGATCACCACGTCCGGACTGAACGCGCTACGGGCACGGCAGATAGCGGAAGATGCGAAGTGTGCTCTTGGAACGATCTACAAGTGCTTTGCCGATTTCGACGACCTGATATTGCACGTGAATTCAAGAACGCTGGCCGCCCTTGGCGCAGCGCTCAAAAAAGCAATGTCCGAAAGTGGTGAAGGCGAAACACCGCTAGAGGTGTTAGCTGTCGCTTATATGCGCTTTGCGAAGGAGAACACGCATCTTTGGGCCGCGCTCTTCGAACATCGGATGCCGCAGAATGTGCCCGTTCCCGATTGGCATCTCGAAGAGCACGGCGCCTTATTTGATGACCTCTCGAGCATCATTTCCGGAAGCGCAGAGGGACTATCAGAAGAAGAGGCGAATGTGCGTGCCCGCACTTATTTCTCGGCAATCCACGGCATAGTCTCAATCAGCCTCCAGGACCGTTTTGTCGGTGTCCCTTTGGAAAGGCTGGAAAACGAAGTGCGCACATTTGCACGCGCGCTTTGACCCTTCCCCGTAACGGCCATTGAACCAGCAGCTGAAAGCCCATGTCACCCATCAAGCGAAGCCTCCTTGCGGTTGCATTCATCATCGTTCTCGCAGCAAGCGCCGCATGGTTCTTTTCAGTCCACGAAACCCCATCGCTCACCAGAGCAAACAATATTGACGCGCTCGAAGGACCGGCCCGTGGCGGGGCAGTCTTTGAAGGCGCTGCCTTTGGCGGCATCAGCATGACGGCCCTTGAAACCCATGCTGTTCCATGGCGGCTTGTCGCAGCGGCTCTCGTTCTTGATGAGAATGCGCGCAATCCAGACGCCGAGGTTTCACAAGAAACACTCAATAGCATTCTTGCGCAGTTTGGCTTTCTGGTTGGGGCGACGCCCGTTAATCGGCCCGCCATTGTCTCACCATCGGAGAGCATCCTTCCACTTGGATTCACATACGGAAATCTCTCTCCGATCGGTGGGGCAAACATCTTGGCAGCCAATCTTGGATGTGCCGCCTGCCATGCCGGGGTTACTTATGATGAAAATGGTCGACCGCAACCGGATCGTGCCTGGCTGGGCATGCCGAACACATCGATCAATCTTGAAGCCTATGTCGCGTCGGTTTTCGAAGTGCTGGTCAGGCGAACGGAAGACACGGAAAAGCTCCTTATCACCGTTGGCGATCTCTTCCCGGAAATGGATGTCCGTGAAGCCCTCACCCTTCGATTCTTTGTCCTGCCGATCGTCAAAGATCGGCTTGCAGAACTATCGGAGGTGCGGGCACCCCTGCCCTTTCCGAATGGCGTTCCAGGAAGCACGAATGGTGTAGCGGCCCTCAAATGGGCGTTGGGAACACCGCTTCTTGGCGACGGCCCTGACGATAACGGTATCGTATCGATCCCCGATCTCGGCCACCGGTCATGGCGGACAAGCCTCCTCGCAGACGGCGCTTATGCCCCTGTTGGAAAGAACCGCCAGCGTCCCATAGACAAAGAAGAAGTGACCAAAGGCCATCTTAACGATCTTGCAGCGATTACGACATTCTTCACGGTGCCAAGCATGGGCGTGGACTCCGGCACGGCGATTAATCATCTCGACAAGGCAACGGCGATTTTCGACTTTATCGAAAACGCTTACGCGCCGCAGGCATTTCCGGGTCCAATCGATAAACTGGCTGCACAACGAGGTGCCCGTAGCTACAGCGAGACCTGTTCGGAATGCCACGGCACCTACGAATGGCAGGGCGAACAACCGATCCTTACGCTTTTCCCAAACTGGCTAGGTGATGTCGGAACCGATCCGCTACGCGCGCAGGCTTTCACTCCGAAACTGGCAGATGCGATTGGAAAAACATCGCACAAGGACGTCCTGAGCGCCGTCTCAACCGGCAAATACGCAGCACCGCCGCTTACCGGTATCTGGGCTTCCGCGCCTTACCTTCACAACGGGTCGATTCCGACTATTCAAACGCTCCTCAACCCGAACCTTCGAACTACCCGCTTTCAGGTCGGCGGTCATGCAATCGACTTTCAACATCTTGGGATCGCACTTCAGACAAACGGCGCTTATCCGGATGGCTACGAGCCGTTTTCAGACCCTATCTGGTTTGACACGTCAATTGCGGGCTTTGGCAACGATGGTCATAAGTTCGGAAGCGATTTGAGTGACGATGAAAAACGCGATCTCATCGAATTCCTGAAGCTCTTGTAATCTGCTTCACACAGCATCCGATATGATGATGTGCTCGAGGGGCAGGCGCGCCCTCGCCGTGGTTTTATGTTTTGCTGCATGACTTACGAGCGGCTTTCCGAAAACGAAGGCTGTCAGGAGTTTTCGGTCGGAGGAAAGGCCCGCCTTTTTGTGAAGGACCGCACACGTTTCGGTGTCGTCGGTCAGCGCTGCCACGACCTGCGAAGAAAAACCTGCCTTTTCGATTTCGAGCCAATGGCGATAAAAGTGCCTGCCGCTATCAAGCGGTGTTTCCTCGACTGGTCTATGCACAAGAAGGAAACCAGCAGCGCGGGAATATCGCTTCGCCTCCGATACTAAAAAACCGGCGAGCCCAAGCTTGTGCAAGACGCCGAAGGTGCTGCCAAGGACGATGGAAGCTGCAAGGGCTTCAAATCCGCTCATATGCATTGCTTTGGCATTGAGACCATCGCGGGACCAATGCGGATGAACGGGTTTAAACCGCATCCATGAGACCAGCTCTTCCCGAAAATCAGCATCGGCCATAAATCTCAGGCTCGCGTCATCGGCGAGGCAACCAATCTGCCGGACGTTGTCTTCACGCGCAAAGACTGTGCAGGACGAACCGCCGATTGAAACAGCCCGCTCACGATCTACATCCGTCGCCGTTTCAAATGGCCCGCGCCAGGAACGGCGGCTTTCGATAAAAGCTGCGAGATCGTCAGCCTCGCCACCGGAGCTAAAGTGCAAGGCGCCAAGGCGTTGATACGCGCCGCTCTCTGTAAGAGTCGTTTCAGTCTCAAATCGCGTCGAGAACCCTTGTCGCGACGCCGCAATCGCGGCGCCCTCGAGACAAGCGCCAACGCTGATCATCACATCGCGGTCAGTCGGGTCGCCATGCGGAAGGCGAACGCTTCGGTCCCGCATGAGGATAAGGCGGTCATTATCAAACGCCCAACGAACCGGCTGTATGTTGTGAACGCTCGGTGCAAGACTGGCTTCCGCAACAATCGAGTTGAGATCGGGTTTCATCTCACAGCGCCTTTTTGAAGAGGTGCAGCCGATGAAGTGGCTTCGCACCAAGTTTTTCCGCCTGGCGAAGGCTTGCCGCATTGATATCAGCAATCCACGTTAAACCGAGCTCCCGATACCCGGCGTTACGCAGCGCTTGAAGGGTGTGATCAAGCATCGCTCCCATAATGCCAAGTCCATGGCATTTTCGAGCCACCGAATAAAAAATGATCACCGCCCGCTTCCGGTTCAGCCGATAGCGCAAAAAGTGAAAGGGTGTCAGAAGACCGAAACGGGATTTCGTTGACCGTAAAAATCCATTGAGATCAGGGATGCAGATTACGACACCAACGGGCTCGTTGTCGCACAGAAGAACACTGGACAACCGCGGATCCAGGATCGTCATCATCTCGCCAGCCTGAAAGACAAAGTCCTCGTTCGACAAGGCGACAAACATCGGATTGTCGGCGAACCCGTCATTGAGCACGAGCCGCGCATCTTCCATACGCGCCGGAAAGCTTTTCTTTTCAATGGGCGCAAACGAATAAGAGGCGTCCGATGGCAATGTCTTTCCGGTAGGCATCGCGGACGCAAGATCAAGCGCGAACGTTGTCATCGGGAAGTATGCTTCAAACCCGTTCGCTTCCAGAAGGCGCGGAATATGCGCGGGGTTTTGCACCATATCCGTGAAGCCCTGACGGTTGAAACCGTCGGTCTGAACACCGCATTGCTGCATCGCCGTCAGATTGAAATTCCCGCAAAGCATGTCGAAACCGCGCGCCCTCGCCCATTGGGATGCCGCCTCGAGCAAAGCCCCTGCGACCTCTCCATTGTCTTCGCAATCGAAGAAACCGAAGCTTGCCTGATTGGTCTTGTACAAAGCGTTCGAGGCCGCATGATTGTGGACCACGATCCGGCCCGTCGGACGACCGTTTCTAATAGCCGTAAAATACGTGAAATTCTCGTCGGATGGGAAAAGCGGGTTCACACCCGATGAAAGCATGCGCTTAAGGTCTGACCGCATCGGCGAGACATAGGGCTCGCTTGAAGGATAAGCGGCGAACGGAACCTCAAAGAAGTCGTCAAAAGTTCGCTCTCTGATTTCGACCATCAGACAGCCTCCGCCTTCGACATGATGTGAGACAGGCGCTGAACGACCGCGAGTTCGAGTTCAGCCCCGGGCGCATTTGCAATCGATGGCAGACTCAAAAGAACGATCCTCAGCGGATCTTCAGAGGCAAGCATCGCATGGGTTGCACCATACCGTTCGAAGAGCCAGGCAAGCTCCTCGTCGAGCAGTTCCTCTTTTAGATCAGTTCGATCCCCAGCCCTGAGGATCCTTTTGGTTTTCAAATGCGTTTTGAGACCCGCGCCGAAGTCATCAAGATCTGCTTCCTCAAGAATGAGTGCGCCGGAGACCAACGGATGATCCTGAAGCCCGGTTAAAAATTCAATATGAGACTGCGGCGATGAATTTGCGATGTATGAGAGGAGGGTCGCCCGCTCCCCTTCCCGTTGCAAGGACCGCGCTTCTGTGAAGACCTGAAGGAGGAGCCCGGTACAAAGAATAATCGCCGCCGCCTGAACGGATTGTGTGAAGCTCAGGTCGGCCAGAAAGGAGATCGCACTCACCGCGACACAGACACTGACCGCGATGAGAGCAAAGTTCCCGAGAATATGAAACGTGTTGGTGCGAAGCCGATCAACGCTGAGCGACAACCAGCACAGAAACAGGATCGCGACCCCAGAAAGACGGGCAGGTGAGTCGATCAGCGCGCTTCTGAAATCGGTGATCGCAAACGGAATAATGAGAAGAAGCGACCAGGCAAGCCGGTCGATAATGCGGTTCTCCGCCGTGGTGAGATCTGAGCGATCCCGGCCAATCACCCAGACCCCGATCAGGATAATCGAAACGATCTGGAAGGCGAGAAGACCTTGCCAGGGAATCGGACCATCAAACAGCGGCGCAAACGGTGCGAAAAGAATGAAAACCGCCACACCGGCTACGATACCGATTTTCAAGAGATGATGCGCATGGCGGCGCATCAGACCTTCGCAGAGGATAAGCATGGCAAGCGGTATAAGCGCTGCTGCGATCACGTTGATCACGACAAAATGGGCGTAACCGGTTGTCCAGAAAAACACGCGCGATGCGAGCATGGCGACGAGGACGGAAATCGCAAAACTATAGCGCTGTGCTATCCACGGCATCCGGCTCGAACGCTTGATGCTCAAGCGGAGGATGAGCAAACCCGCAATCGCTGCAATAGAGACAAAACTGTCCGCAACCAGCGTCGCACCCATTGCTCAGCCCGCCATCATATTTTTCAGGAAACGGCGGACAAGAGGACGTGCGATCGCCGCAAGGACAGCATTTTGCGGTCGCTCGACGCGCCCCTTATAGGGATTGAAGAACCACCCGCGATAATCGGCACCGTGGTGTCTCCCGAGAATGCCGTTAATTGCTTCATAAGCCATCAGCATACCAGTGGTCAGCACCATCGGCGCAAACGACATACGACTGCGTTTTCCAGCCGCCACCTCGCCTGCGAGATCAAGATCGATGTAGTGACGCGATGAGGAATGCAGGATCACGTATTCGGCTTCACGCAGGAACGCTTCGCTCCGTTTCTCGTCATCCAACCGGTTCCACTCAGTGCCGAGCGTCGGGTAATTGAGCCGCTCTTCAGGGGACGGGTCGGTCGGGCCCGTTACATAGATTGAGGGGAGCGGCGAGGCATAGGCATCGATCACGGCCTTCTTCAAATTGCGCGCAGTCCGGTAGAGAAGGAGCGATGCCCCGAGATCGTCGGTTCCATTGACAACAATAGCACTCTGATCGATCGCGGCACTGACATGATCAGGCCATTCGGAGCGAAAAACCGTGATCTCGATGTCGGGGTTGATCGTGCGACAGATCTCGGCCGTTGCTTCCGCCTTATGCTTGCCAATCGTCTCGGCGAAAGCAAATGCCTGACGATTGAGATTCGAGACTTCGAATTCGTCGATATCAGCAAGGATCAAATGGCCGATTCCGGCACGGGCGAGCGCAAAAACACTGGCACCGCCCATACCCCCGGTCCCGCATACGAAAACACAGGAATTGCGAAGGGTTTGCTGTTCGGTCTCAGTGACAAAACCCAGATTTCGTGTCGTGAATTCTTCATAGGTGAATGCAGTCATGAGAGGCGCCCCCGCAGATCGCCCCAGGATCGGGAGGCGTCAAACCAATAGACAATGGGAAGTGCGACACGCTGCAGGAAAACGAAAGCGCCCGCAAAGAGCAAGGTCAGAAATGAACCGGGCGGGACGGATTTCTGTAAATACGTCCGTGCCGCATTGAGATCGATTTCACCAAGCTGCAGCACGTCATCGCCACGATCATAATCAAGGGTATCTTCGCAAAACCGGTTGTAGATCTCGTCTCTGTGTTTCTGGGCTTCATTGAAGCTTTTTTTCAAATCATCCGATCCGCCGGTATAGGCATTGGTGATCACGAAACGATCCTCATCAAATCCAGCATCGGAGCCGACACCGAACACATGACGGTGATCGCGCATGATACGCCTTGCCAGAAGAAGATGCGTCAGGCTGAGCCGATTGCGGCACTCCGGCATCGGATAAACATTCGAGAACGTCTCAGAGACCATTCCAACAACAGCGGGCACCTGGGTGACATTGGATACCCAGACCGGGCGAAACCCGTTACGCACGAAGATCAGGATGCAGGTTAAACCATAAAGGACCCAGGAAAGCCCGCGCGAACGCACATTCGGATCGACCATAACCAGGCCGAGGTGCAGCACGGTTTTCGGTTCCTGCCCGTACTCGACCTCCATGACAGCAAGAGCATTGAAGGCGATGGGCTGACCGGTTTCGCGATCACGAACAAGCGTAATGACGGTTCGCTCCAGCGCTTCCTGATCTTCGGAGAAGACGCCGTAGGTTAAAGCGCCCCGTGCGATCGTTTTCGACGCGACATCAATGAGATCTTTCCGCAGGGCCGCAAGATCCTCTTCATCCATCCAGAGGGCTGGCCGCTCGAGAATCCGCGTTTCAAACCCGTCCGAGGTATTGAAGCGAAGATCCATGTGATCTTTGGATAGGGATTGTCTCAACGCAGCAAACATTTGTCTGGTTTAAAAGAGTTTTGTTGCGGATCGGTAAAATTGACTTTGCCGGATTACCGGCAAACGCAGCCCGGTCCTAATCAGCATATTGCAGACCAAACCCGGGCGCCGATAGTGTCTGACGAGCGGCAATATAAGAAATGGAGGTCAGAGTGGAAAAAGTGACAGGCATTGGTGGCGTTTTCTTCAAATCGAAAGACCCTGAAGTCCTCGCAAAGTGGTACGAAGAAACGCTCGGCGTCGACATTCAAGGAACGATCTGGACGCAGTCGGCTGGCCCGACGGTCTTCATGCCATTTGCCAAGGATACCGACTACTTTGATCGGCCGGAACAACAATGGATGATCAATTTCCGCGTAGCCAACCTTGATGCCATGATTGCTCAACTGGACGCGCGCGGCATCGACGTCATCACCAATCCGGAATGGGATTCTGTTGCCGGGAGATTCGCGCGAATCCATGACCCCGAGGGCAATCCGATCGAACTATGGGAACCAGCGCAGCCAGCTCCGTGATGGAAACGAAAGAGAAGGCTACGAAGACGTAGCCTTCTCATGTGTTGCGAATATCAAACGGCCTTCCGCAAAGCCTGATCGGCGTGGACGCGAACGTCTTCAAATGTCTGATGCGACAGGATTTGCCCGTTACTGAACACCGGCCTTAAGAGATCTTCTTCCTCTGACACCTCATCAAGCCGTTTTGCCTTCAACGTCCCGTTAACTGAAACGACCGCCTGACGCCCCGCTTTCGATGCCTTTGCCGGGTCCGTAGCTGGCTGCTTCGACACATCCCGCCAGGTTCCGTCAGTGGTCTTCATTGCATTCGCCTTCATGGCAAATCGCAATGTGTCGCGATTGACCTGTTGGAGCAGTCCGCCTCCCATGCCGAACGCAATATTGTCGATCGACCACCCATCATGCACCAACTGCGTCACGAGTCTCTCAATCGTCTCGACGGTCATGCCGTCACCTTGAATGACACGTATGGCGTCATTGAGCACTCGATATCCTTTGGCGTTCTCACGCCCGCCATAGTGGCTCCAAAGCTTTTCAATGACCCTGATCGGTGTTGTGACCGGGTCTCCGGAATCGGGTCGGATAACCAGAGTTCCGCCTGTAGCAAGAACACGTTCGCGAAGTTCACCGCCCCACAATTTATCGACTGCATGGTCGAGATCATAGCTGTCGGAAACGACCGCAACGAGGCTCCCTTCACCGCCAAACTCATCGATCATGTTGGTATAAGCATCCACCTCGCGGGACGCCCCCCAACTGGTAATCGTTGAATGCTCTGCTGCCGGGATAGAAAAGCCAGGCATGTCAGCATCGTAAAAGTCGATTGCCGCGTTAAGCGCCTCCATTGTGTCGGTGCCTGAGAAGTTCACAAGATGCGCCATGCCGCCAAGTGCAGCACTTTCAGCCGATGAAACGCCACGTGCGCCAAAATCATGGAGCTTGAACTGTATCTGACCATCCGGGTCTTCACTGGTTTGAAGCAACCCTTTGTAAATCAGAGCTTTGCAACGAAAAGACAGCGTCGCAACAGTGCAGGGATACCAGACTGCGCGAAGCAGCGCCGTTTCGATGAACGTGGAAAGCCAGGATAATCGCTCATCGGTGTTCTCCACCTGGACAAGCGGCACGCCGTTCGGAACAAGCATTCCCTCGGGAAGGGCTTTTATCTCGACCGGTAAAAGACCGGAATGCTCACTGAGAATGATCTGCCAGCCCTCGTCGTTGAACGGCACACCATGACGGCCGCACAGCTTTTTTGCCTCGTCGATGTTCTCAGGGGTAATCGGTTGACTGAGCGATGCTTTCAAAAAGGCTTGCAGCCCGAAGAAGAGAACGCCATTCGAAAAGTCGTTCTCTCGCGCCTCGATGTAAGCTGAAATGCGCTTCGCTTCTGGTGGGTATTGCCGGAAATGGGATTGCTTATAGCTATCCGTTGCAAGAATCGGATTTGTCATTGTGAACTCCTCACGTGACGGTTGGTTTTTGACCGCAGGGCTCCCCTGCGACCGGTTTCAAAGGTCAGCCATCATATGAATGATTGACCAGTGATCTTCAAAAAACTGTTCGGGCCGCAAATCTCCAACACGATACCAATGGGCCGTCTTCGCGTCGTCGCCTCCTTTCACAGAAAACAGCTTTCGGCGCTCAGGAAGGCGGAACAGGTAAGCGTGTGTGATGATACGTCCACGCAAAGACCGGTTCGGCTGATCGAACACCCGGGTTCTCGTATCGTCGATAAAGGATGCCAGCATGGCTGGAGGGATCTCACCTTTATGGTCGCTGATCGCCGTCTCTTCTTTGAGTTCGCGGACGGCCGCATCCCGTATTGTCTCATCCGGATCGAGAAACCCTCCCGGAAGCGCCAGCAAGCCCTTGCCGGGCAAATTGCCGCGCTCGACGAGGAGAATATGGCCCGACTGAATAACAACGGCATCTGCAGTCACAAACGGCCCGCGACCCCATTCCTGCGGATAGGCACGAAGATATTCGGCCTCCTCAAGGAGAGGACGGAAAGCATCGGTCATTTTGAAGGTGTCAAGCCATTCGCAAACGCCCTCTGACAGAACCGAGTTCGAAATGACCGGGATGCGCTGAAAGTATGTCTCACGGATATCAGTCGAAGAGAACGTTCCGAACTGGCTGTCGATCTGGATATTGTCCCACTCCGGGAAGAGCTTCAAATAATAGCTCGACTTGTCTTTGCCATAGCCTGTGAGTGCAGTTCTGACGTCTTTAAGACCATGAAGGACAACACCGGAATTGTTGTGCAGATCGAGGATGGTCGCGTTAACGCATCTTTGGACCTCAGCACACCAGGCCGTATCGGAATAGGGATGATCGGCAATCGGGCGCAGGATGATCCGGCCGGTCGCAATCTCATGCTTGAAGACCTTGTTGAAAATCTCAACCCGCTGTTCAAAGGTGAACGGATTGCGAGGGTCGGGCGCGTAATGGGCTGACCCGACGAGAACAATGAGCTTCTCTACCTGCTCAAGCGCGGAGCGGATTACGGCTTCATGTCCAATATGAAGGGGTTGAAAACGGCCTACGAAAACGCCGTAGTGATAGTCTGACATTCGACACTCCATCGAAATTCTGTGGTGCGCCAAACTCCTCGGCGCAGGCTTAAGGTAAGCGCTCAGGCAGTCATTGCACAAGGTCTTTTCAATGATGACGGCGAAGCTTGGTTAAGATCTTGAAGCTCTTTCGAACACAAGCCTGCGCAAAAACAAACGGCCGCTACTGCGCGTCAATTGAGGACATCAATCAGCGCCTGAACCTTGGGAGAGCGGACACCGCGGCGCCAGATCACGAATGTTCTCAGCATATTCTGACCCTCAGGTAGCGGATGCGCACTGACCTTGTCGCGTTCCGGGAAGGCGGCAAGTACGCTTGCTGGCATCAGGGCGATGCCCATTCCCGCAACAACCGATCCGAACATCGCATGATAGGAACCAAGTTCGATTGTTTTTGACGGGATATCATTACGCGCCTGATACCAGGCTTCCAGCTGGCGGCGATGCGGACAGCCGTTTTCGAAAACGATAATCGTATCCGGGCTTGGTGTTTTGGCATCGATTTCTGGATAATCGCGCGGAGCAATCAAAACGAGCTTCTCTTCGAAGGCGAGCGCACTATCGAACTGTGCTTCAGCGATAGGTTCAGCGATCAAGGCCGCTTCCAATTCACCCGACATAACAGCCGTAGAGAGCTGCCGGGGATTTCCAGTCCGCAGTTTCAAATCAACCTCGGGATAACGTTGATAGAACCGCGTGAGTGGACCTGGAAGGCGAACGGCAGCCGTGCTTTCCATAGCGCCGAGACTGAATTCGCCGCACGGTACATCGTCACGTAACGCGGCTTTCGCTTCCGCGGCAAGCGCCAGCAGACGCTCGGCATAACTTAACAGGACGCGCCCGTCCGGCGAGATCAGCATTTTCTTACCTTCGCGCAAAAACAGGTCCACACCGAGCTCCTGCTCAAGCTGTTTAATGCGCGCGGTAATGCTCGATTGCACCCTTCCGAGCTTTTCGGACGCACGGGTAATCCCGCCTTCCGATACAACAGCGCGAAACACTTCGAGGTCACGTAAGTCCATATTCGAAAAATCCGAACATTTTGATCTTTATTATTCATTTTACGAGAAAATTCTCGTGCCGTAAACCATCGCAATCGGGGCCGCAAACTGCGGCCTGCCAAATGCGAAAGGAGAATGGATATGTTCCGACAACGACTGAAACGTTTTTATTTCGGTGGCCGGAATTCAACCGTGTCACGGCAGCGCACAGTAAGAAAGCGGGCAATGCAACGGGCACTGCTCGGGCTGGACGATCACATATTGCAGGATATCGGGCTCACCCGCTCAGAAATCACTGACGAAAGAGCCGGCCAATTTCTCGATAATGACGAATAAGGAGCAGGGGCAGTGATTGACCTTCCCACAGACACAATTGCAACCCTGCGCGAGAGTTGGCTTATGATCGCACCACACGGTGTAGACGTGGCTTCGATCTTTTATCAGCGCCTGTTCGATACCGACCCGTCGCTGAAGGCTCTCTTCGCGAGTACTGACATGGCAATGCAGAACGAAAAGCTGATTGGTGCCATTGCGGCCGTAATGGACGCTTTAGATGATCTCTCCGCTGTCGTCCCGGTACTTGAAAAACTCGGGCGCCGTCACGCTGAATTTGGAGTGACACGCGCGCAGTACGACATGGTCGGATCAGCACTATTGTGGACTTTTGCCAAGATCCTAAAGGACGCGTTCACGTCAAAAGTCAGAAGCGCTTGGACCCTGGCATACGCCTGGGTCGCGAGGATAATGGCAGACGCAGCGGAGCTGGCAGATAGTTCCGTTGCCTGAGCCAGGAACTCCAAGGGCGCAAACCAACCGCGCTGGAAGGCGAAGTTAAGCCTTCCGGCCTCCTTCTGAAAACTTGTCATAAACGCTCGGATCGAACGTCAAACCACCTTTCCCGGGTCCATTATCAGGATCAAGCGCGGCTCCGGCTTCGGCTTCAAGACCTGCATGAAAATTCAGTTCAATCAGAATGCCGTTCGGGTCGTGGACGAAGATCTGCCAAAGCGCCATGTCCGGCACGGCGCGTTCCCTGAACGCCAGTCCAAAACGCGACAAACGTTCCTTCGTGTTTTGAAAGCCCGCAGCTCCAAGCGCGATATGATCCACTGCTCCGGTTCCGTTCGGCCCATTCGGTTCTTCATCGATACTGATGAAGTGGAAGATCGCTTCCTGGCTCGACGTCCTGGGGCGCATCCAGAAACCCGGAAACTTGAAGGGCGGCCGGGGAGCATCCTCAAATCCGAGAACGTCACGATAAAAAACCGCGGTTTCCTTAGGCCGCGCGGTCTTCACTGCAATATGCGCGAGACCGGAGATACTGATCGTCATTGACAATCCTCCTCATGCTGCAAGGCGACGCCGCATAGTTGAGCTTTCAAGCAATTCCTCCGTCAGGAATTCAACAAAGATATCCGCTGCACGATTGCGCCGTTTTGGAGAAAAGGCATGAAGTTCCAGCGACGGCAGAGGATCGAACGCCGCAGGGGGGGAGAGCCGTTCGAGATCGTCAGGAACCGCGCTTACCGGAAGAACAGAGACGCCAAGTCCAGCTCTCAGCCCCTCATGAACACCCGAAATACTCTCGGATTGCAGACTGACGGTCCAAGGTCGGTTCTGACGCTCAAGAACATCAATGGCCGCCCGGCGAAAACGGCACGGCAGAGGGAGTGTCACCAAAGAAATAGTACCTCCATCAGAAAGGCCGTCATTGCTTCCTGTCCAAACAAGATCCTCTTCAAACAAGGCTTGGCCGTCTGTCAGGGTTTCGCCCTCACCGGCGATGAGAAGGTCAAGATCGCCACGGTCAAACGCAGGGGTCAGCGTCTGCCCGAGTCCGGTCAGGATCTGCATGCGCATTTTTGGAAAAGCCGTCCGGAACCGTTTCAGGATTCGACCAAGACTGATCGGTGCCAGATAATCGGCAACCCCGATCCGAAGAAGACCTGTGAGGTCAGGGTTTTTCAAGCGCCCGACCAACTCGTCATTAAGATCAAGAATGCGCCGCGCATAGCCCAGCAGCAGCTCCCCCTCACCCGTCAGTTCAAGCCGTCGGCTGGTGCGGACAAGGAGCCTGGTATCCAACTCATCTTCAAGGCGGCGCATGCGCACACTGACACCAGACTGCGTCAAACCCAGCCGCTCACCTGCCGCCGTAAAGCCACCACTGTCTATGACGGCCACAAAACACCGCAAAAGCGTCGCATCAACATTCGTCACTTCATTCATGATGTTTTCTCATCACAATAAGAACTTCAATTCTATTTTATAATTCATAGCTTCATTCTCATCGGATGTCATCATCAAAGATTGGAGTGGAACGATGAAAGATCCTCACATTTGGAATCCGCGAACCCGTCGCCACCAGACGATGGATGATCTGATCAACCAGGGTCATATCGAACGCGCGAAAGCGGCCCATAGCGCCATCAAGGCACTTCGGGCGATGTTCGATACCGACCCATCGGTCATTGGAATTTGAAAGGAAGGACTCGCAGATGAAAGCAGTCGGATTTCGGCAAAGCTTGCCCGCATCGGATAAAAACGCACTGGAAGATATTGTTCTTGACGGTCCGACGGCTGGCCCGCGTGATTTGCTCGTTCGCATCAAAGCCGTTTCGGTAAACCCGGTTGACGTGAAGGTCCGGGCTCTGATGCCCCCGGAAACCGGGCACAAAGTGCTTGGTTACGATGCCGCTGGAACTGTTGTTGCAGTCGGAAGCGACGTTTCTTTGTTTAAACCGGGAGACGATGTTTTTTATTCAGGCGACATTACCCGGCCGGGCACCAATGCGGTTCATCACCTTGTCGATGAACGTATTGCCGGTCGCAAACCCTCCTCACTGACTTTTGCAGATGCGGCGGCACTGCCGCTAACAGCGATAACCGCCTGGGAAATGGTTTTCGATTGCTTCGATCTGGAAGAAGGAGACGGCAGCGGCGAGGCTCTCCTCATCATTGGCGGCGCAGGTGGTGTCGGTTCGATCCTTATTCAGATCGCCAAAAAGCTGACAAACCTGACGGTTATTGCAACAGCTTCGCGACCCGAAACCATTGATTGGTGCAAAGCGATGGGTGCCGATCACATCATCAATCATCGTAATCCGCTTGATGAAGAGATCAAATCGCTCGGTATCGCGCCTCGCTATGTCGCGGCTCTGACCGGAAGCGCCGGCCATTTCGATGCAATCATTAAACTAATCAAACCGCGTGGCGAAATCGGCCTCATCGACGACCCGGGACCGATCGACATTTCAAAAATCAAACCAAAAGCACTGTCGTTTCACTGGGAGTTCATGTTCACACGGTCGATGTTTGGGACCGACGACATGATCATTCAGCACAATCTGCTCAATCGGATTGCAGACCTGGTGGACCAGGGAACGATCGTCACAACCGCCCAGCGCAACCTCGGCGAACTGTCGGCAAAAACGCTGCTGGAGGCGCATAAACTTCAAGAAAGCGGCCGTGCGGTCGGTAAAACCGTTCTCGAAGGCTATTTCGACTGAGCGCTAAAATCTTGCAAAAGGCGCGCGCGGATGTTTCGCGCGCCCTCACCGATTTGCGGCGAACGAACCAGTCACGACGACGGCCCCAGTCCCGCCGCGAGCCTATGATTTTATTATTGTTCGATTTTTAGCAAAGACGGTTCCAAAATCTTAACTAAGAAGCTGATTGAGCTGGATTTTATTCAAGTATTAACGGCCATTCGATTATATAACCCCCGCGATCATGAGAATGGTCGTCCGGCTTTTGGAAAGCGTCTGGAAAACCATAGCACTCGCTTCCGGTCATTCCGCGCTCTCCGGCAAACGATGGATTCCTGAGAGCTATTCGTTGTCGAAAACTGAAGTCGATGCGGGTCTTGTTGAGCCCCGAAACGAACCTGGGGACGCGCCAGACCATGGCTTATGCTGGGGCAAATGTAGTTTTTGGTGATTACAGCCATCGTTCGGATGCCGTGAGAGTAAAGTAAGTCGCGCTATGCCAACCATCGCCATCATATCTGAGAACCTGACCGCGCTTGTTCCGGCCGCAAAAAAGCTGCAGGCGAAATGGCGAACAGAATTGTTTTCGTGGGATGGGTTCAATGGCAATCTCGACCTGCAGGACACAGTCATCATTTTCGACGTCAATCTTCACGTTCGAAAGAATGTCGAGAAGCTTCGGGCGATCCTGTCGCGGAAGAAAAAGAACGTCTTCACGATTTTCTATGTCTCCGATCCGCACAACCGCTCGGAAGTGATCCATGCCAACTCACTTGGCGCGATGGTCATTCTGGAGCGTCCGGTGCGCGCGGATGTCCTGATCAAGAAAGTCTATCTATTCGATCTGATAAAATCGAGCGGACCTGCCCTTCTTCAAAGCAAGTCAGCCGACGCGTTTAATTCCATGTCCGATCTCATGGAAACGATGAAAACGCAGATCAAGGAAAACCAGCCCATTGACGCCAAACCCGTCTACCGGTGCGGTGAGAAAGTAATCGATTCCGTAAAGAGCGACGAAATCGACGCGCTTTTGGCCGCTGTCAGAACGCACCATTCCAACACTTATCGGCATTCAATGACGGTGACGGTTCTCGCGACCAGCTTTGCAGCGCTTTACAAAATGAATGCTGAAGACTCCATGCGGCTGACCGTTGGCGGCCTCCTGCACGATATCGGCAAATCCATGATTTCGCCGACGATCTTGAACAAGACCACGAAGCTCAACGAGATCGAGACGATCATCATGCGTCAGCACACGGTGAACGGTTCGAATGTTCTTGATACAAGTCGTAACTTCGACCGGGAAATCGTCAACATCGCGCGGCACCACCACGAATTCCTTGATGGAACCGGCTATCCAGACGGCCTGAAAGGAAGCGAGATCAGTGATATCATCCGCATCATGACGATCTGTGACCTGTTTGCAGCGATGACGGAACCGAAGGGCCAGAAGGGAACAGTCAAACCCAAAAAGGCTTATCAGTCTCTCCTCGACATGAGGGGTAAGCTTGACATGGATCTGGTCGCAGCCTTCCGTCCAATCGCGCTTGCAAAGGAAGACGATCCACTCAGCCGGAAACTCAGGTCGATAGCGGCCGCCTGACGGGCCACTTGCATGGGTCTGAGCATAGCATGACAGCGCAAACAATCCGGATAGATTGACACAACGCCCCTCTTTCATGCTATGGAACCGCCCATGAGCAGCCGCCTCAGCCGGGGCGGCTTTTCTTATTGGCTGTTGCTTGCGCAAGGCAGTGATGCCCATCTATTTCCCGGGCTCCACCTTTATGGCGCCACGCCGGTAAGGCTCGTCAACTTGCACATGAAAGAAGGTCGGCGCGATGGTCTCGACAGCCCTTTACAACGCCTACAACCGGATTCCCCTCACCTTCACAGGCGGCGAGGGTGCATGGCTGACAGCAGATACGGGCGAGCGATATCTCGATTTCGCGTCCGGTATCGCAGTCACCGCCCTCGGTCATGCTCATCCGCACCTTGTTGCGGCATTGAAGAAGCAGGCGGAAGGGATCTGGCACCTGTCGAACCTTTACGATATTGCCGAACAAAACCGGCTCGCAGATCGCCTGATAGATGCGACATTCGCCGACAAGGTGTTTTTCGTGAACTCCGGCGCAGAGGCGATGGAAACGGCAATCAAGACAGCCCGGCGATATCACTGGCGCAAAGGGGACGCGCAGAGAAACCGCATCATCACGTTCGAAGGTGCCTTCCACGGGCGGACCCTTGCGACGATTGCCGCAGGAGGCAAGGATAAGTATCTCGAAGGCTTCGGCCCGCATATGCCAGGTTTCGACCAGGTTCCATTCGGCGATCACGACGCCTTAAAGGCCGCGATCACTGACCACACTGCAGCAATCCTGATAGAACCCATCCAGGGCGAAGGCGGGATCCGGACCGTTCCACC
>JBCDCZ010000002.1:0-69117 GCA_039180865.1 Pseudomonadota bacterium
ACGAAGTCCTGATCATCGACCCTGAAGCGCATCTCCACTTCATCGCCAATATCGAGGCCGGTGTTCGCTTTGATCTCTGGCGAGACGATGAAATAGCGGCGACCATCGCCGACCGGCATCCAGGCGCCCCGGACCGGCACATCCGCGATCTCCCCTTCCACCCGAAGCCGCGGATAGGTCTTGAACGGCAATTCGGCCTCAAAGTGCGGAGGCATGAACAGCACCTTGTACATGATGACGCGGGATTTCCCGACGCCATGACGTTCAATTGGACCAGTGAATTCGTGGGTGAAATAACTCATGCGAACAGGAAAGTGCTTTCGTGTCTTGCTTGACGGTATTTGTGCCCTTCAAAAGGCCCTAACCGGATCTTCACCCGGTTCCGGGTAAACGACAACACAACATTTTGACCTGACGTTCGGCCGGTCGCTCAGGACGCCGCCGACACAACTCCCTCACCGGCTTCCGCCCCTTGCAGCTTATCTGACGCCGCTTTCGCGAGGCGTATACACGCTGCGCCGATGTCGGCCCGGAACTTCGGTGTGAACACACGCACCGGTCCTGTCGCTCCGATGGCAATCGTCGCATCAAGGCCGGGAACGCCGGATGTTGGCAAAGGGGCTGCGACCGAGCACATACCCCGCTCCAGTTCCTCGACACATTCCGCATATCCCGATTGCCGGATCGCCTGAAGTTCCGTCGCAAGATCATCGATGCTCATCAGCGTGAACTCGGTATAGGCTTTGAGCCGCTTCTCAATTTCCGCCGAAAGATCGAGATCATTATTGAAAGCAACTATTGCCTTTCCACAGGAACAGGCGTGCAATGGCCGCTTTCCCAAGCCTGGATGAAGATAGGAGACGCCGTTTTCCGGCGTTTCCACATGGATGATTTCAACCGCCCGGCCCCGCAATCGGGCGAGGAAAAAGGCAACCCCCTTGTCGCTTGCTGCCTGTTTCAGAAGCGGCCCGATGATTTCGACGAGAGCCGGATCGGATTGATCGGTGAGCAAAACGCGCTTCAAACGCGACCCGACCGAAAAGCGTCCATTCGCAACGGGTTCAATCAGGCCGACCGCCACCAGATCCTGCACCAATCTATAGGCGGAAGCCTTCGGCAGATCCGAGTGCGCGCATATATCGGCGACCGTAGCTTCGCCCTTCTGGCCGATGATCTCCAAAATCAGTGTGACGCGTTCAAGATACATGGTCTCTGGATGGCGAGAATTCTCAAATTGCAATAACTCCATTCTCTTGATATGAGAAGTTCTGGACAGTTGCAAGGGAGGAATGCGATGGCCGGCGAAACCTGTTGTGGTCCGGGATATGCCTCTCCCGCCGAGGCGGTGAAAGCGCCGCGCGAAAAGCTCCTCTACACAATCGCGATCTATACAGGCACCGGTATTCAGAAGCCCGATTACCTCGCGACGATCGATGTCGATCCGGAAAGCCCGACCTATAGCAAGGTCATCCACCGGCTTGAAATGCCGGGCATTGGCGATGAACTCCACCATATGGGGTGGAACGCCTGCTCATCCTGCCATGACGATTCCTCGATGAGCCGGAAATACCTTCTCGTACCCGGTGTCAGATCCAACACCATCCATGTGGTCGATACGGCAACCGACCCCCGCGCGCCACGGCTTCACAAAATCATCGACGGGGCCGAGATCAAGGCAAAGACGAACCTCTCAGGCCCTCACACGGTTCACTGCCTTGGAAGCGAGATCATCATTTCCTTCCTCGGCGATGCGATGGGCGAAGCGCCGGGCGGCTATCTTCATCTCAACAAGGATTTCGAGATTGTCGGGCGCTGGGAAAACTCCATGGGCGATATCCCGTTCGGCTATGACTTCTGGTACCAGCCGCGCCACAACGTGATGGTCTCGTCTGAATGGGCCGCTCCCAATACCTTCATGCCGGGTTTCGATCTTGAAGAGGTCGGTCACCTCAAATATGGCCGCCGTCTTCACCTTTGGGATTTTGAAGAGCGCAAACCCGTCGAGACGATGTATCTCGGCGAAGACGGCCTGATCCCGCTTGAGGTGAAATTCCACCATAACCCGGATAGCACGCACGGTTTTTGCGGGGCTGCCTTAAGCGCCAATGTCATCCATTTCTGGAAGTCGGAGGCGGGGAAATGGGAATGGGAGAAGATCATCGATGTCGAGAACGAGCCGCATCCGGAATGGCCGATCCCGGTGCCGGGCGTGATGTCGGCAATCCTTGTCTCGATGGATGACAAATATCTCTACCTCAACAACTGGCTTCACGGCGATATGCGGCAATACGATATTTCCGACCCGCATAATCCGAAGCTCACCGGCCAGGTCTATATGGGCGGACTTCTCGGCAAGGCGCCAGAAGTGAACGGCGTGAAGATGGCGGGCGGGCCGCAGATGTTTCAGCTCTCGCTCGATGGGCGTCGGCTTTATGTGACGACGTCCCTCTTCAGCACATGGGACAATCAGTTCTACCCTGAGATCCGCGAGCGCGGCGGCGTGATGATCCTGATCGATTGCGACCCGGAAAACGGCGGCATGGCGATCAACAAGGATTTCATCGTCAATTTCGGCAAGGAACCGAACGGTCCGAGCCGGTGCCATGAAATGCGCTATCCGGGCGGCGATTGCACATCCGATATCTGGCTATGACACAGTTTACCGTCACCATCGCCAATCAGGAGAACGCGGCCTTCGAAGTCGATGCGCGCAAACCGCTGCTTGAAACGTTGCGGGAGCAAGGCGTCGATCTTCCCTATGGCTGCAAATATGGCGGCTGCATCACCTGTGCCGCGAAGCTCATTTCCGGCGAGGTCGATCAGCGGCGGCAGGTGGCGCTTAACAATCGCCAGATCAACGACGGTTATGTGATCCTGTGCGTGGCGCGTGCCGTTTCGGATATCACATTGGAAGTCGGCGTTGAAAGCCACGACAAACTCTACCGCAATCCATTTCTCGATCCGCTAGCGCCCCATGAACTCAAGGCCAATATCGCAACGCCGCAAGATCAGGTTTCAGAAGCGCCATTAGAGGAGCCTTCAAATTGACCGTACTCGAAGACCTCTCGCACACAGATCACGACGTCCCCTATTCCGACGATTATCTCCAGACCATCCTGAAGAGCGTCAAAACCATCGCAATGGTCGGCGCGAGCCCGGACAAGACCAAGTTTAGCTATGGCGTGCTGCGGGTTCTGCATGAAACGGGCTATGACATGATCCCGATCAATCCGCGTCCGGGCCTTGAAGAGATAAGGGGGATCAAGGTCTATCCGTCGCTTGAAGCGGTCGACCGGCCAATCGACATGGTGGAAGTCTTCCGGCGTCCGGAGGATCTCCCCGCGATTGCCGAAGAAGCCGTCGCCGTCCGCGCAAAAGTCCTCTGGGGGCAGATCGGGGTCAAAAACGCGGAAGCCGCCAGGATCGCGGAAGACGGCGGCATGAAGGTCGTGATGGACCGCTGCCCGAAGATTGAACTCTTCCGCCCATTTTGGAAACCGAGGCTGGATTTGAAGATTTGAGGGGGTGGTGCAACCGACCTCAGGTCAAAAAGCCAAGATTCGTCACCGAAGATGAGTGGATTGCCTCAAACGCCCCTTACGACCGCACCAATCCTCTATACTGAGACGGGCTCAGGCCCGTCGCCCGCTTGAAGAAACGCCGGAAGGCCCGTTCGTCCGAATATCCCGTTTCCTCCGCCACCACTTCGAACGTGATCTTCAAATCGCCCAGTATCAGCCCCTTTGCTTTCCTGAGACGCGCTTCATCGATGAGGGCGCGCATTGAGGTCCGCCTTGACGCCGCAATCCGTTGCGCGATCCGAAGGCTGATCCCGGCTTCCGCCGCGACAGCGCCTGCCGAATAATTGCCGTTCTCGACGCATATCGATGCGGCCCTTGAGAGCGATTGCAAAGCATTGCAAGCAGTTTCAATTTCGCGGTTGCGCGCAAATTCCTGCAGGTAGATGCGACCGGCTTCATACAAAATTCTGTTTTTAGCAGCGTTCGCTTCGCTCAAATCCGCTTTTTTGAAGACAAGAATTGCATCGCCGTTTGGGCGGTTAAACTGTGGCGGAGCGCCAAACATATCCTGATAGTGGGCCGAGCGCGCATGGTCTGAAAATCCGAACCCGACTTCGCTCAACATGGCATTGGGGCCCATGACGTCCCGCATCAGGCGCCACCTTAGCGCCATCCCGATTTCCTGCATGACGCCATCATTCGTTCCGTCTGCCGGATGACTGAAATGGAACGATACGAAATTCTCTGACTCGTCCAGCCATGTCTTTGTTCTATCCGCTAGAAGCCTGCTGTAATGGTGAAAAATCTCAAGAGCGTGAAGCCCCGTTGGAGCAAACTTCGCCGCCTTCTCAAGACCTCCAAAGTACAAATACGATGTGCTGTTCGCGATCTGGAGCGTTGGCGCCGCAAAGGACTGAGAGTCAAAGAGGCTCAAAATAATCCGCGCCGGCAGACCTTCAGATACCCTGTTATCGGTCCCAAGAATCTCAGATGTCGAAACCCCTGCGACGGCCTCGAGATCTTCAACCGGAACACCGTTCCCGAGAGCAAAAGCGATCGCCGGTGCCAATATCGTCGATGAAACGGTCGGCTTGGGAATGTCTGCGGTCGGGGTTGTGTGATAACCCATTCTACGCGTCCTCCTTCACGGGGCGAGCGTGAATCGCTGACGCGCAAAGGAAAGCGCCCGAGATGCGTTGCAGTCAGAATGTAAGTGAAACAGGTCTTTCGCCCGGCTGGGTTCAAAGAGCGCTTGATCCATGGGACAATCCCTCTGTCACGTTGCACAACCCCAAGAATGCCGTAACGGCAGTCGTGTAACGAAAAGAAATCTTACGATATCGCGCCCTGTAACCGCAGACCGTAAACTGTCCCATCGGACGGTGTAATGGGTCCTTCCGTCGCACGCTCTTTTGGCTACGATGTTTGCGGCTGGGATTGAAACAAACGGGGCCGGTTCTTTTCTTCGTTAATGGCTCACTCCCAAATATGAGGGAAGACTGGCCTCGTCTGTTTCTTAATGCCGTCCCAGCACCATCCTCTCGTGCTTGTCGGCCTTCCCCATGTTCGAAGACACGTCAAAGAAACGTTTGCGCGAAATAGACGAGCGACAGGATCAGTCCGAAGATAATAACGATGGCGCGCAGATAGCGGGCATTGACGTGCTTTGCCAAACGGCCGCCCGTATAGCCGCCGACGGTGCTTCCGACCATCATAGCAATCGCCTGCGGCCAGGCAATCAATCCCCCAATCCCGAAGACCAGGATGCTCAGGATCGTGAAGCTCGTCGCAAGAAGGTTCTTGATGCTGTTTGCGGTGTGAAAATCAGAGAAGCCGAGAAGCTGCGCGATCGCAAGAAGGATGATCCCGAGGCCCGCACCGAAATAGCCACCATAGATTGAGGATAGGAACAATGCAGCGTAGATCGCCATCGTGCCACGCCCCTCGCCCATGGCATTGAGCACCCACGCGCGCAGAGTATCACCGAATGCAAAGAGGCCGGTCGCAAGAAGAATAAGCAAGGGAATGAGCCGGACGAAAAGCTCCGGATCGGAGGCAAGGAGCAGGACCGAGCCTGCAACCGCCCCAAGACCGGATACCAAAAGGAGCGGCAGAAGCTGTCTGCCAAGATCGCGCAATTCCTCCCGATAGGCCGGAAGGGCTGCTGCGTTCGACGGCAGAAGCGCAAGATAGTTCGTCGCATTCGCCACCACAGGCGGCAAACCGGCAGCCATGAGAGCGGGGAAGGTAAAGAGCGTCGCACCGCCCGCAATCGCATTCCACGCGCCGCCGAATAGGCCAATTCCGATCAGAACAATTGCCTGTGTCGCATCCATGATGGGTCCTCCGATTTTTATCGGACCCTATGGCTTTGCTTGATTTCGAAAAAACGAATAAATACGATTGTTGCCATGAACAAAAACGAACGCCTGCCCATCGACTCCGATCTCCTGCAAACCTTTGTGAAGATTGCGGAATGCGGAAATCTTACGCTTGCCGCATACAGGATCGGACGCACCCAGTCGGCGATCAGCGTTCAGCTTCGCAAGCTTGAAAGGGGCCTCGAAACTGTGCTCTTCGTGCGAACGGCGAAGGGGATGAGCTTGACCCCGGCTGGAGAGACCCTGCTTTCCCATGCCAAGCCAATCCTTGCCGAAATCAGAGAAACCGCCAATCTCTTTCGGGAGCCCCTGACCGGATCGATCCGTGTTGGCCTTCCCGACGATTTCGACGAATGTGTCCTGGAACTCATCCTCGCGGAGTTTTCAAAATCTCATCCGGGCGTGCAGGTACTGGCGAAATCCGGATGCACGTCGGGTTATGCCGCGTCGCTGAAAACAGGAGAGCTGGATGTTGCCGTTTGCTCGGGCCTTGAGGATCCGGGCGGTGAGCCCCTCAACGCGGAGCCGATTGTCTGGGCCACAAGAGAAGGAAGAACCTGGCCCAAGGACGAACCCGTGCCGTTAGCGCTCCTCGATCGCCCGTGCTATTGGCGCGATCTCCCGGCCAAGACTTTGGGTACAGCCGGTAGAGAGCACCGGGTCGCCTTTCAAAGCAGCAGTTTTACAAGTCTTCAGGCTTCGCTAAGGGCTGGGCTTGCGGTCGGGCTCTTGCCGCAATCTTGTGTGGGTGACGGCATAAAGGTGCTCTCCCGAGCGGAGGGCTTTCCAGATCTCCCGATCACCCGCCGGTCCATTCTCTCCTCCCCGCACGCACCGGAATCGCTGACACGCGCAATGGGCGACGCGATCCGCAATGCGACGCTTAGATAATCCGGTCTGTCATTTAAGCGTTTGTTTGTTCTGAAAGAAGTCGTCGAAAACCAATAGTTTGGCCTTTGCAGCGGGCTATTTTCAACCTACCGGTGCATCTCTTCCGCACTATCCGGCATGATGAAGCGGTCAGCGGGAATGGCGGCAATTGTGGTGATCTCGATCAACAATTTTGGGTCATAAAGCGATGACACTTCCAAAGTGGTTGTCACGGGAAACGGAGCTTTGAAAAAACGCGCCCTGATCTCACCGCACTGCATGAAGGCTTGAATGTCCGTCGTGAACTGCTGGAGCGACACGATATCGCTCATCCTTCCACCCATCGCATTAAGGATATCAGAAATGTTCATCAAGACCTGTTCGACCTGCGCGGCCATATCCCCCTCACCGACGATCTCTCCATCCTGGCGAAGCGCAACCTGCCCCTTCAGGTAAACAGTCTTCTCATCGCCCGTAATGACGGCCTGAGAGAACGCCCCGAAAGGCGCCCAGACATTGGGCGGGTTGACGCTTGTTGCCATGGTGCGGGCTCTTTATTCTGTTGGGTTTCTGCGATCCGGTTTTCCCAAACGCGATCACCAGATGGAATCCGTAGAAGCGCTGGTCAGTCCAAAGAGCTTCACAGTTGGACAAGGCATTCCCCCGACAAGATGTAGCCTCCACCACCGCTCTTCGCCTTCTTGCGGTCTTGTGTAATCCACCTCTCGAAAACCATCGTACAAATGCTTAGATAAGCACCACAGGTCTTCCGGAGCTTTCCATGGCCGACGCAGGCGTATCGACGATACTAGTTCTCATTGGGATCACTGGCTTCATCGGCTTGGCGGTGGCGGCATGGCCTTATGTCGCGAGGATCAAGCCTGAAAACGAGCCGATGCTTGGCTCCCATTTCGTTTTCCTGTCGGTCCTTTTTATCGGTGCGGCTGTCGTGTTCGCAGTCTCTGTCAGCCTTATCACGTCGCTTGGCCTCGGCGCTTACATGGCAAACTGGCTGTCCCAGCTGGTACTTTTGGCGTTGGTGTTCACGCCCGCATTTTACTCAGCGAAACTTGCAGTCCGCGTTCCGATGGCCGAGCGGGATCTGCCGGAATAGGCGAAGCACCCCCCGTCTACCGCGCCCTCACCTCAATTCATGCAAACCGCTTTCAAAAGGCTCCGGCACCCGCCTCAGGCTTGACTGAACACCTTGTTGGTGATCCGCCACTCGCCCTCAAACTTCAAGAGGGTGAAGTAGTCGACAAAATCGTATCCATGCCAGTTCGAAATAGCGACCCGGGCGGTCGCGACGCCGTTACTCTCGTCCACACGTGTCGTCTCCCAATTGAGTTGAGGAGCATCCTCGTGCTCATCGACATAATCGTAAAGAAGTGCCATAGGCCCCGCGAAGAGTGCGCCATCGAGATACCCGTAGATCTGAGCATCCGGATGCATCACCGCACGCATCAAAGCGCTGTCACCAAGAATAGCGCCGCGGGCATATTCCCTGAGACAATGTTGGATACCGTCGTTGGTTAAGAGTGTCGTCATGCTCTAGCCTTCCTGTTGGTGATGCAGGAAAGCTAGCCATTCAATTGGGCCCGTGCAGGTTGAGCCCGCATCCTGGGATTGGTTATCCCATGTTGCGCGGTTCCGGCTCACTTTATAGGTTTCCTCGATGGACGCACCTCACCTATCTCAAAAAGGCCGGTCAGAGCGATTGCTGGAATTATCCGTGTTCCTGCGCCATATGCGCACCCGCGCGGCACCGGTTCCCGATGAGGCCGATCGGCGGCGCACCCGTCGAACGCGGGGCTTGCGGCGCGAAGAGGTTGCCGCGCGCGCTGGCATCAGCACTGACTGGTACACCCGTATTGAACAGGGACGGGACGTCAATCCGTCATCGGAAGTCCTCGACGCCCTCAGCGACGCGCTGGAACTGAGCGTGTCGGAACGGGATCACCTCCTCGCACTGACGGATACGACGCAAGGTCACCTGATCGGGCCGCCAAACCATGCGTCAGGTCTTACACTTCTCGCCGATCAGATGCCAACAGCTCCGGCATTCGTCCTCGACCCGTCATGGACCGTTCTTCATCAGAACCAGGCGAGCATCGCGCAATTCGGCGACTGGTCGCGTGACACGGACGGTTCGTCCAACTTCCTCGTACGCTTCTTTACCGATCCATTGATGACGAACGGGATCGAAGACTGGACCCGGCACGCAAAGCTGACTGTGAGGCAATACAGAGCTGTCTTCGCGAAACGAATTGATGATCCTGCGGTTCGGGACGTCGTGCGCTCTTTATCGAAAGACTCGCCGGACTTTGCGGATTGGTGGGCCGGGGCCGACGTTGCCGGAAAGGACGACGGTGTCAAAGTCTTCGTCAATGCGAAGGGTGAAAGGACGACGTTTGATTACGTCATGGTGCGGCACTGCGAGGCAAGCGACTGCGAACTGATTGCCTTCATTCCAAGAACCGGGGTGCAGGGCTAGATTGCGCCACTATGCCTTTACGCAAAGCGCTCTTCCGGCGTAGCATCCATTCTTAAGCTGCTACAAGCCTAACAGAGGCATTTTCCAAAAAGTCGAAACGTCTAGATTTGCACCGCGCTTTTAAACCCCGCAGATAGCACCTTTAAAACGTTCTGCGGATGGCCGTAATTGACCCTTGTGTGAAGCACGATCGGTGAACGCGGGAGGTCCGGAAGGCCCAATCGAGCGCCGACATCCACGGCACCGAACGGCAACATACGCCGCGCAAGGGCAGCAATACCAAGTTCCGCCATGACCGCCGCGCTGACAGCTGCAACACCGCCGCCAACGAAGATCTCAGCCCATTTGATACCGGCCTGATCGAGCAACTCACAGGCCATCGTTCTGACACCGCAGGGTTCGGGCATGGTGGCAATCGGCAGTGGCTCCCCTTCCCTATGATGCCAGCCGGGCGCTGCGAACCATCCGAACCGGTCTTCGGCAAGGACGACACCATCCTCTCTTTCTACGGTTTTACGAACGATCACCGTGTCGAATTCCCGGCAGTCGAATCGCTTCAGCAAGTCCGCGCTGGACCCGATCTGAAGCTCGATTACCACATGCGGATCCTGTGCATTCATGCGTGCGATCAGGGCCGGAAGGTCCGGGCCCGCAACATGGTCGCTGATAGCGATGGTGAGCCGGTGCCGCGATCTCGAGAGCTCAACGAACGCGCGGTCGTGAACCTCCAAAAGCTGACGGGCATAGGTGAGGAAGACGGATCCCCGCGCCGACAGTTCCACATAGCGGGGCGTGCGCTCGATGAGCTTGCATCCCAAGCGCTCTTCCAGCCGCTTCAGTTTCAGGCTGACAGCCGATTGCGTGGTTCCCGTTGCTTCGGCTGCCTGCGTGAAACTTCCAAGTTCCGCGATCCGGACAAAGGCCTGAACGGCATCGAGATCCAAAGGGCGACCCATCATTTCATTTTCTCATAATAACTATCATTATCTATTTCACTTCTTAATCTCTATCTTCAAATGAAAGGAAAGCCAACCCGATTGAAAGGACAGATCATGCCCCTCATCCGTGTCTCTCTGCGCAAAGGAAAATCCGACGCCTACAAACAAGCGATCTTCGACGGTGTCTATCAGGCAATGCGCGACATGTTCGATGTGCCGGAGGACGATCAATTCATGACTTTGAGCGAGCATGATTCTGCAGACTTCCGCTACAGCGCCACCTATCTTGATGTGCCGAGAAGCGAAGACGTCGTCTTCATTCAGATCACGGCGAACAACACACGGAGCCTTGAGCAGAAGAAGGCGTTTTACAAACGGATGGCAGACTTACTTGGCGACAATCCCGGCCTTCGCTCGGAAGATCTGCTCATAAGCCTTGTTGAAGTCTCAAAAGAGAACTGGTCGCTTGGTTACGGCCTCGCACAATATGCGTGAGCACCCTGACCCACTTATCCCATGAAGCCTCGCTACCGCCGAGCTTCAGCCCGACCCGCGCCGGAAACCCAACCATGGCGCGGGCTTTTTGTATTTTATGGCTTCTGCTGAAACGAAGCCTTCCCTTGCTGGCTCACCTCAGCCAACCGGCCGACCTAGGCTGCGTCTCTCACACGCTTGAAAAGCTGCTCGGCCTTATCCGGCGAGCCGGTCATGCTGTAGCATTCGGCAAGACCAATCGCGACAAGGAGCGTATCGGGATGTTTTGGACCAAGCTCGCGCTCCATAATTTCCAGCGCGCGCACGTAAAGCGGTCTCGCTTCGTGATACCGCCCGGTTTGAGTATATAGAAAAGCAAGGCTCTTCATATTGCTTGCACCGACATGGTTTTCCAATGCCGGATCCCGGTCAATGGCGTCAACTCCGCGTTTATAAAGCGCTTCGGCATCGCTCGGACGCCCGGAGTACTGATAAATAAAGGCAAGACTGGTTACGCTCTCAAGTGTGTCGGGATGATCCGGTCCAAGCACCCGTTCACGGGCTTCGAGGGCTTGCTCTACAAGTCGCATCCCCTTCCTGCGCTGGTCGACATCCCAATAATGAAGCCCAAGATTATGGACGCTCAACAATGTTTTCGGATGATCCGGGCCGCGCACCCGCTCGCGGACCTCATGAACGCGTTTATAAAGCCTACCGGCAGCCTCATCCCGACCAACCATCCTGTAATAACCGGCGAGAGTGTCTGCGGCGGCAAGCGTTTCAGAATGCTCGGGACCATAGGTTTTCTCGGCATTTTCCAAAGCTTCTTTGCCCCGCCTGATCGCCTCGTCGGTTCGCCCCGCTCGATGGGCATCGCTGATGGTCTGATAGGCCCCCCAGACTGCCGTCTCGTCGGATGTGTCGGTGGCCACCACAAATCCGCCCGAAATGAACGCCAACAACAGACAGGCATAAATTAAACGTCGAGGCATCGCTATCTTTCCGAATATTCACTTTGTCTAAAAATATGATTGGACTGACATAATTACAGAAGGCGGCAGCAAGGAGAATAGGTGTTTCGTCATAGGATGCGGGCTCCGCCATTCGCCTTTTTGACCCCCGCCCGGAAGCAGAGATCGGCGTGACCAAGCGTTGGGGAGGCTTTTGGCGGCGAGCGTGGCACTCCGGCTTACCATCACACTATTCATCACGTGGTGGCGAAGAACTTCGGACGGAAGAGGCGAAGCGCGATGGCGCCAACGCCTGTGAGCGCGACCGCCATCACGACGACCCAGCCGATCAACGGAATGAGCGCAATCACGCCGACCGTAAGCGCGCCAACACCTGCTGAAAGCGCCCGTGCGCCAAAGCTCCCCGGTTCGGGGCGTCCGATTGCCATCAGCAAGCCAACGCCGACCGCATAAGACGCCACCACATAGCCCGCAAAGACCGCAATCAGCGCAAGCAGCACGGCTGCCGGTGCGAGCGGGAGGCCGATCACCGAAATGAAGAGGATGAGCGTTGCACCGATGATCATCGACTCGGTCAAAAGCCCGTAGAAAAGTGTCCGCCAGGGTCTCGCCAGAATGGAGCGGCGAAGATCGGCAAGCCGTCCCGGCACGAGGGCTGCGATAAGGGACGCGACAGCGGCCACTGCGACAATGCCGATGAGGAAACCAAGCAAAGCCCTCGTGAAACTCTCAAATGTGAGAACCCGCGCTGCCGACCAGCCTGTTGCCTGCATACGCTCGATCCTGTCGGAAGAAATCACGCTTTCCGGGATTTCGATCGTGCCCGGCTTTTCTTCAAAAAGCGTGAGCCTGCCGTCGATCCTGGCGCCATCGTCGAACGCGACCTTCTTCGCAGTCATGCGGACATCGCCGCCAAGGACGGAAGAAATCCTGACGTCGCGGCCCGAAATCAGTGCGGTGCCTGAAACCGGCCCGGCGATGGTTAGGTTCGCGCCGGAAATTCTGAGATCACCCGCGACATCGGAAACATCGACATTGTAGCCAGCAAGCGTCGCATCGCCTGCGATCAGCTTGTTGACGGTCACATCCATTCCGGCGGCATAGGCATCGCCGCCAATCGCGCCCGTGACGACAATTTTCCGGCCTGCGAGATGGGCCGAGCCATTGATCGCCTCTTCGCTTCGGACAGTCGCGCCCGCCATGAAGAGGTCGTCAGCGCCAGTGGTTTTATTGATGGGCGCCGATCCGGCCATAAACCGATCGCCGTTCAAATCGAAGGGCTGTTTTTCTTCTGCCGCCTGGAGCGGTGAGACGGCGATGCCAAGCGCAATCGCCGCAAGCATTAACCTGCACATGATGGTTCCCCGATTTTTGTGTTTATTGAGACGTTCCCGGGAATTCTACCTACGGAGAGATACGGTACCCTTGATGCACGTCAATGACGGATCAAACCACAAAAGAGACACTATCTCCTTGAGGTGTCTTCTTTTTTTAACGATCGAACGGATCAGATATGACGCAGGACCACCCGAATATCGCTTTGATGAAAATGCTCGACCCGCGTGATCTCGACGCCTCCGAGCAACGGTTCGCCGAGACCTTTGTGTGGCATTACATCAACCCCAACCTGCCAGATCTTGAGGGGGATTATATCGGTTTCGAGGGCCTGAAACGATTCTTCGGGGCTCTCGCCGGAAAGACCGCCGGCACTTTCAGAGTAGAACCTCTTTCCATCTCAGCCGCAGGCGACGAGCTTGTGGTGACACATGTGCGCGATACGATGAAGCTTGCGGGCGTCGAGACCGTGGTCGATGCGGTCGTTGTCTGGCGGATCGTTGGCGGCAAATTCGCTGAAGCCTGGGATATCCCGACTGCCTACACTTTTCCCGATTGATGGGATTGGGAGTGGTTAAAAAATAACCTGTCGGAATGCTGTACGCTGGTTTTACTTGCCAATCACTCCGCGCTCCCTCCCTCACCTCTCAATGCCTGGTCCAACAAGGCGACCAATTCTCTCTGGGTGTCTTCGTTTGCCACCGCTTTCGGCAGTGTTCTGAATTTCCGGTTCGCAACAAACAGACCAGAGCGTCCGTTGAACGCTTCTGGATCTGCGCTCGCGACAACCTTCGCCGCCTGCTTATCCGGCGCGCTGAACAACAAAGGCGCGAGCCATTGCAGCGGTTTCGGCATTGCTGAGTTTCCGCTTGTGGTCATCGCGGTTCTTGTTGCGCCCGGATCGATCGCGCGGATCAGAATATTGTCGTCTGCAAGCCTTTCGCTCAGGGCTGGCGCAAGCGCTGTCGCCGCCAATTTTGTCTGTCCATAAGTGCTCATTAATCCGCCCACTTTGCCGGGCCTAGCGAGGTCATGCAGTTTCAGAGACTTTTGCGCGTTTACAGCACTTGACGAAAAGATCACGACCATTGCGGGTGTCTGACCCAACGGCCGCGCCATTTTTCCGGTAAGGCCCATGGTCAGGTGATACCTGGCCAGCACATTCACCGCGAATTGCGATTCAAATCCCTGCGCGCTCAACATTCTTTGTGCAGTCAGAACCCCTGAGTTGTTGTAAAGCGTGTCAATGCGCCCCGGCAGACGATAAATCGTGTCAATCGCTGCCTGGATCTCAACCGTATCCATCAGATCTGCAATGATGATTTCAATCCTCAAAGACGGATTGACGGAAAGAAGTTCAGTCTTCTGCGACTGCGATTTTGCTTCAGATCGATTGACCAGAATCAGATCCTTGCCTGCGGTTGCGAGTTGTTTGGCAATCTCGCTCCCAATGCCACCTGTAGACCCTGTAATGACAGTCCAATTTGCATCAGTCTCGGTCATCGGTTACCTCTTCTAAGACGTGCACACGGTGTATTTCTTCATAGTGTATATGTAAACTTATTGAGGTTCGCAAGTGACACTTTCTCCGGCTGACGCTCTTTGTGAATTCGTGCCACCATTTCTTCGCTTCCTGCGGGAGGGGACTGCGAAGATCGATCTGTCTCCTGCCCGGTTTCAGATCCTGCAGGCGCTGCGTCAGGCGCAACCCAGCTCGATGGTGGAACTCGCTGACAGATTGTCGGTCACCAAACGCAACATCACGAGCCTTGTTGATGCGCTTGAAATGGATGGATTGGTCAAACGAAGCCCGCATCCGACCGACAGGCGGTCGAAACTCGTCGCTCTGACCGAGAAGGGCGAGGCAACGTCCCGGGAAGCTGCAAAGCTTCAAAGACAACATCTTGAAGACCTGATCGCCACTCTGACGCTGGAACAGCAGGCTCTGATGGCTGAAGCGCTCGTACAGCTCACCGAAGCGATGACGTTAGATCGTGGCTAGGAGCCCGACGTTGCCGAATAAGATGAAATTCAGACGGTGTTGAGCCGGCAGCGGCGACGGGCCTTATTGTGATGTGCGATGGGGTGAGCGTTGCAGCCCTTTAATGCGCCAGCGAAAATCGCAATAGGCCGAGCCATCCGCAATCGTCTGCGAGCGTACCAGATCAACCCCGAAAGTTTCCGCGGCGCCATAGTCGAGGTTGCACGCCCCAAAGGGCGTCGCTTCGGGTGAGCCCATCGTCTTGAAGTAATCGGCAAGCGGGCAGCGCGTCACGTCGAAGGCGACCACTTCGCCCTCTTCCGGCTTTCTTTGGCGGTGGATGAAGGCAGCGGAGAAGAAATAGCCGGTCAGGATACTGAGGACCCATTTGACCCGCGCGCCCCTTTTTGCGCTTCTCAGCCTTGAGACGGTATAAAGAAATGCGGGCGACGGTCGGTAGACCTTCATGCCGACTGCTTCGATGATCGGCCCCGCCTCCTTTAGAGGAAGCCGGTGATCCTTGAGTGCACGATAAAGTGCCAGGTTCCACTCCATTTGCCGCATCATCATGTTGACGGAAAAAGTATGGCGAGGACGGTTTGGCTTGAGCCGCCTTTGCCAGCGTAAGGTCTGTGCCCAGATCTCTTCCCAGCCATAGGGGAACCGTTCCCTCAGTGTAGGGAGGGCAGCCTGCCGAAACGCGTAATTCGGCGCAAACACATAATAAAAAAGATCGAGAGTCATCATCCGCCTTTCCGACACCCTTTTCCAGGGCCCTCTTCGGGCAATCAAACTGAGGGATTCTACGTGGGAATTGGGCAGCTGTCCTTGCGCTCGATCAATAACGCACGGGTCGATCACTGTGCGGTTATATATCGACACTCAAACCGTCATAGGCGCATTCGTGGGAAAGCGCTCCCACGCGCGACAGCATGTCGTCATTCATATGGGTGAGGATGAGACGCTTCGGCTGAATCAAAGGAAGCTTTTCTTCCAGCGTTCTCAAATCGAGATGAAGCGGTACCTTCTTCTCATAGAAATACGCTTCGGCAATCATGAGATCGGCATTGCGGCCGATGTCGATCAAAGCGTCCGTCCACTCCGTATCGCCGGTATAGGAAAGGATCTTTCCCTCAGCCCCGATCCTGTAAGCATGAAACGGACCTTCCGGCTTGCCGTGCCGCACACGAGCGGTTGTCACTTTCACATCGTCGAAACGCACGGTCTCGCCGGGTGAAAGCTCTTGAAGCGTGAGCTCGAATTTCGGGTGAACCTTTGACGAGCCCGGAAAGGTCGTCTCCATCACGCGGATATACCAGTCTTCGAGGCCAACTGGGCCAAAGATTGAAAGCGGCCGATGGCGTTTTGAGAAGAATTGCGCGTCGAGCATAAAGTAAGGAATGCCGCCGAAGTGATCGCCGTGAAAATGGGTGATCAGGATCGCGTCGATTGTATTCGGATCAAGGTTTTGGGCTTTGAGCGCAATCATGGAAGACGCGCCGCAATCAATTAAAAATGCGCCCGTTTCGTGGCTCACATGAAAGCAGGTGTTAAACCGCCCGCCGCTTCCAAACGCATCGCCCGATCCTGCAAAGGTGATCTTCATGCCCTTATTCCATTTGGTGTGACCGGAATAAAGCCGATTGGGCGGGATGCAGAGGAACTGAGCCTTCGACCCTCAAACATTCACCACATCGTGCCAGTCGGGATGCTTCAATGCCTGTGCTCTAAAAAACGGGCAGAGCGGCATGATTTTGAGACCCTTTTCGCGCGAATCCGCCACGACGCGCGCGGCAAGGGCAGCGCCGACGCCAAGGCGGCGAAAACTGTCCGGCACGCCGGTATGATCGACAATGATCATCGTGCTTCCGGCCTTGGAAAACGTCAGTTCACCCGGTTCGTCATGGCCGTCAACCACCGCAACATAGCGCCCCTTGCTGTCGCCGTCTTCCAGCGTGATCGTCACCTTCTCTGCTGCCATCGGAACAGTTCCTTCTATTGGGGCGCTATGCGTGGGACACCCGGTTCGCCGAGCGCACATTCAAGCGCCGCGCGATCCCATTTACCAGTGATCGCGGCTGCCTCATAGGTGGATTGCAGGAAATGAAGAAGCGTTTCTTCCGGATCGTCTGACCTGCGCACGGCCTCATAAGGCAGAAGGAACTCGCCAAGGTCTTTGCTCCAATAGGCTTCCTCCGGGAAGACGGGGTGGTCAGAGAACACGTCCGGCGTCGGATAGCAGTAAGAATAAAACATCGGCTCGCCAACGCCGGCACCTGCCCAAAACCCGGCGGATGAGACTTCATGGGAATAGGCTTCGCGCGTCACGCTATCGGGAAGGTTCGGAACCCCGCCTGGATGGGGCGGCGCCTCGCGGCCTGAAAAACGGGTGACGGCGAGATCGAACGAGCCCCAGAAGAGATGGGCCGGCGAGGATTTGCCCAAGTAAGACGTGCGGAAGCGCGAAAAGACCGATTCAATGCGGATAAGTGCTGCATGAAACCGTTCAACCGCGTCCCGGTCATAAGGGCGTTCCACGGTGTCCTTCACGAAAGGGACCGCATCCTTGATTTCATTCGGGCTTCCATGAATTGCGAAGGTCTGGCCGAGCCCCTCAACTGCATAAGCGACCCTGCGGTGGAATTCCGCGATGCTCATAACTTCCAGCGCAAAAGCCTCACGGCGGCCGCCGGTCGTCTCAGCAACAAAAATATGATCGTAGAGATCGAGTGTCAGTGTCGTTTGATCCGCTCCGTTCGGAATCGGCCCGGTGGTGAGCCCGCGTGGTGTGATGTAAAGCGTCGCGTGCCAGGAATGGATCATCCAGGGTGTGAGCGCGAGACGGTATTTACCGATGATCTGGCTCCAGAGATGAAGGGCATCATGGGTTTTTACCCAGGGCTCGAACGGAATGTCGGGCCAGGGTTTATCTTTTGGTGCGATCGTCATGGGGCCAGACCTTTCCCGACTGCCGGTTTTTTCTAAGATTTAGGCCATATCGACGTTATCGCAATGGCAGTTAATACCAAGTCCGCAGGATTGCGTTTTGGGGTGTGTGAATGTGTGTATTAAAGTCGATTCAAGGGTTCGAGCTGTCCGACACGCCTTGGTTTCAGGGGCTTTTTCAATTGTTTTCTCTTATAAAATAGATTAGAACATACCATGAACATTATAGAGGCAGTGATGAGCGATTTGAGCGACTATGACGCAAAGTCCGGTACTCTTGTGCCGGTTTTTACCGTGGAAGTACAGACACTTCCTGAAGATACCGACCGTATTCTCGACGAAGTCATGAAGGTCCATCCGCTCAGCTTCGGACGCTATCAGCGCAATGCCAGCATTTCGGCAGTCGGCAAGGAAACGGCGCAACCGGAATCCAATTCGACAACGACAAGCCATGTTCCGGGCTTTCAGGCGGGATCAACTGAGACCTATCCGATGGTGGAATTGAAGATCTCCATAGAGCGCGACCTCGATCAGCTCGCCCAGGTAATGGATGCGATCATCTATGCCCACCATTACGAAGAGCCGGTCATTTTCGTGCGAGAGGATTGGGCAAGCCGCGCGGCCTATGATCCAAAGAGCGACAATCCCAACCGCTGGTGGAACAATGGCAAGGGCCTGCCGGACCGACTTGAGTGACGTTGGATGAGAGGACGTGCTATTCGCTTGTTTCCCCGGCCTCCGAGCTGGCCTCCGAGCTGGAGCCCAAAAAAACGTGGGGCCGACGACTGTAGGTGATCGCTGTCCCACTTCGCCCGTTCAGAAATAAACTGGCGCTATAGAGCCAATCTCCCCTGCTCCCGATCAAACTGAACGTTCGTGCTGGATCCCGACTCAAAACAGAGTTTACAACGTTAAAGGACCGTGAGGTTCAGGCGTGATCCGGCGCAAAAAGCGAAGTCCCCTCACGCCGCCTCAGCCGTCAACCCTTCTTCCCGTTGCAAACTCATAGGACCGCGCGACAATGGTTTTTACTGTCTCCAGTTCATCCCCATTGCGCGGAGAGTAGACCATGATGAGGCCGGGAGGAAGGCGCCCGAGTGTAACGAGAAAGTGGTCCTCACCGAATCCCGCTTCGATCACCACTTTGGCATCCTCTGGCGTCACTTGAACATGCATGCTTCCATTGTCTGGATGCGGGTGAATATGGGCAAATTCCCGCCCGATCATGAACGCGTCGTGATTACACTTGCACTCTTCGTGCAGAACAAGCGCCCGGGCGCCTGGAACAGAAATCCCGCTATGCTCGTTCGCAACGTTCGGCAGCGAAAAACACCATTCGTGAAGTTTCTCAATCACGTCATCCGGCCCATGCTGATTAAGCTGTGCATGGGGGATCCGGCTGGTTGTGTCCGGTTTTGGCCCGACGCGCTGGGGCAGAGTGAGTGCTGATGCCATTGGGGTCTCCATCCGATTGCATGGACTGAATATGACTGCTATTTTTCGCAAACCAATTCACTCTTTTTGCAAACAGCTTTTGCATGAAAGCACAGCGCAGCCGAAAAGATCAAAACCTGGACTGGGCCGACATCCCTTACCTTCTCTCCGTATGCGAGGCAGGAAGCCTATCGGGTGCTGCGAAGGCAATGGGCGTCAATCATTCGACTGTGTTCCGCCGAGTTGAAAGCGTAGAGGCGAAACTCGGCGTACGGCTTTTTGAGCGCCTTAGCCGCGGCTATGTGATGACCCCTGCGGGCGAGCTCTTTTACGAACGTGCGATCCTTCTCTGCGATGGGCTTGACGGGATCGAGCGCGAACTCGGCGGTCGGGATCTACGCCTTGAAGGCCGCCTTACCGTTACAACGACGGACTCCCTTCTCCATTGTCTGGCGCCAGTCTTTTCCGCCTTTCAACAAAAGCATCCGGATGTGGAGTTGCGCCTGGTATCGGATGTCCGTGGGCTTGATCTCATGCAGCGCGATGCGGATATTGCCCTCCGCCCGACCGACAATCCCCCGGAGCACTGGGTCGGTAGAAAACTCGCTCCCCTCTCCTTCGCAACCTATGCACATGAGGGTTACTGGAAGGCGGCACGTGACTTGCCGGAAGAAGACCACCGCTGGGTGATGCTCGGCGATGATCTCAATCAGTCGCCGATGAGCCGGATTACCATCAACCGAAAACATGAAAACGCAAAAGTCACGGTACTGAACACGATGATGAGCGTTTTCGATCTCGTTTCATCCGGATTCGGGATCGCCGCCATGCCCTGCTATCTCGGCGACACGCAGGAAAAGCTCGTCCGCCTTCACGAACCAGATGACACCGCCAACTGGCATTTGTGGCTTCTCGCACACCCGGATGTACGCCGTAGCGCGCGGGTGAATGCGTTTTACGATTTCGCAACGTCGAACATTACGGCCAAGTTTTTTGGAATGCCTGATCCGTAGGGCATCAAGAGGAGGTGGGTTCCTGTCATTCCCTCACCCTTTGTCGGCGAGCCACGCCTCCGCCTTATCAACCTCAGTGAGCCCGAAACCCTTGATCTCGATACCTGGAAAGAGTGCGCCTTCGACTTCGGCAGCCGTCTTGATCCAGCCGGCATCAGTCAAAACCGCGCAGCGGTCGAACTTTCCGAGGAGCCCGAAGAGTTTCGGCAGGCGGGCCATCTCAACACCCAAGGCCCCAAGGCTCGGCCAGGCCATCTCAGGGATCGTGTAAAGCATCCGGCCATTTTCGATGCCTTCCGACTTTTCTATGAGATCGTCGAGCGCTTTACGCATCGTGTCTGAATCGATTGCTCCGCTCACATGGAGATCGACACGGTTTGCCGAAGGTTTGGTGATTTCGAACATTGAAGGTTCTCCCCGAAAACGCTTTCGCTACCTCCTTCATTAGGTGGGCGGCAGCAGTCGGATCTGCAACCTTTTCAAGCAAACCGACGGGAAGAAAATCTACCTAGCGACCCCGTCCAATATCTGATCAACCATTGTCTCAGGCTCAGGCCATGGATGGTTGCGGATCGTATTGTAACAAAGGCAGGCACCGATCAGGCTGGATATCAGTCCGTCGGCCCGTCTTCCAACCCCCCCGGCACCGCCGCCCATCACATCACCGACCAGCTTACGGAAGATTTGGAACTGTGCTTCTGTCCCGGTGTCGGTCAGGAATGCGTCGACATTGGGCCTGCTGACGTCGTTCGACATGAAGACGAGGCGGAAATGATCCGGGTTTTCCACCCAATACGTGACAAAGGCGATTGCAGCTGTTTTCAGCCGTTCCAGCGGATCCGAAACATCCGTAAGGCGTTTAAGGATCTCATCCCCCATTTCTGCAAGGATATGATCCCAGAGCTGCATCAGGATCTCGGTTTTCCCGTCAAAATGGGCATAGAGCGTTGTCGCGGAGCATCCAACATCTCGTGAAAGCCGCCGCATGGAAACCGCCTCAAAGCCCTCTTCCTTGTAAATCGCAAGGGCTGCCGCGGCGATCTTTTGACGAAAGCGGATTATCTCGTCTTCGCTCCGTGGGGGGCGCCCGACGGTCTTCACCATATCAGAACTCCGATATATTTGTAACGCGTTTCAATTAAACGTTGCGTTGAGTACTGTATATAATATATGTAACGCGTATCAATTTATTTAAACCAGCCGAAAGCCGGAGGATTGCGAGGCGATGATCAACGGACTTCTCCTGAAGGTGGTGCTCATCCTCGCCGGGCTCGCAATCATGGCGCTCGGCCTCAATATCGGCCTCGGCGGTATTCAGACACTCGGCTGGCAGGTGTCGGACCCCTACCTCACGGTTACCAATCACGCCCTCTTCACGGTTCAGGACAACCATATCCGTTTCATCGGCGGCCTCTGGTTTTGTATCGGTGCGATCTTTTTCTTGGGCGCGATTTTTCAGACTACCCTTCGCGCCACCCTCATCATCTTGTGTTTAGCTGTCGGGTTTGCGGGTTTGTTCCGGCTGAGTGGGGCTGACGTTCTCAACGCGGCAATCCTTCCCTCTCTGGCGCTGGAGTTGATCGCGTTTCCTCTGCTTGCTCTTTGGATCTCTCGCACCGGAAAGACCGCACCGCCATCGACTGTTCCAGTATAGATCTGCTCCCCGTGTCTCATACGACACTTTCGAAACCTGAAGTCTATGTCAGACTATGGTGAGAATGGGCCAGCACCGGAACACACCATGCAGGAACACATCACCTCGCTGATCAGAGAAGCGGCCAACAAGAGCGATCACATCGACGATGTTGACCATCCGCGCGATACAACATGGCACCTTGCGACATTGCAATCGAGCGTGCTCGTGCGTGTGGAGCATCTCGAAAACCTGGAAGCTTTGTCCTTTGCGGCGGAGCTTGAAGTCGAATCGGACGTCGAAATCCCTTTTGAAATGCTGATGAACTTCAATTCGCTGGTCGACGACACGGGCGTGTTTGTGTCGCTTGACGGCGACGGCGGGCCGATCAGCATCAGACGGGTGATTACCACACGGGACGTGAGCGCTGCTGATATTGTGGCAGCGGTAGAGGCGACAGCGCCTAAGGTTTTGAGCCTTGGAGCGATCTTGCCCGACGCTGCTTCAGTTCCGATCAGTGAAGACCCGGGCGAAGGCAGTAGCGAGAAGGGCGTGTTCGGGGCGGATTTCGCGGTGTTTCGCGGGTAAGCGCAATCACCGAAGTATTGTGAGAGTCAAAACAGCGGTCAGCGGTTTGCGTTAACGCGGAGCAAGGCGGGGCAATGCCTCTTCAACTGCAAACCTGAGATCGGCATGAAGGCCGGGTGCTACTGGCCGCAATAACGCAAGAAAAGGAAACCAGGGTCAATGTCCGGAATCAATCTCAATTCAAGCACCTATTCCGCGCTAAGCGGAGACATGCTGCTGCAACAGGCAAAAAACGATCTTCAGGAGCTCAAAAATGAGGGGTCCGGCAAAGAACTCTCGGGTCAGGATGCCCAGCTTCTTGCCAAGAAGTCGCGGAAAAACAATACCGAAAGCCGCCAACAGGTCATCACAAATCTCAAAAAACTCTGCCAGAAGGCGGCAGGCGGCAATGCCGAAATCGAAAAAGCGCTGGTCGACACCCTCAGAGCAAGCGTCGGCGATAAGGTTTTCACAGGGCAGAAAGGTCTGAAGTTAAGCCAAACAGACAAGGTCATGGACAACCTTATCCTGGCCTGCCGCGGCATGAAGAAGGCGCTCAAACTTGCCAACGTAAAGCCGAACAACCCTCAGCCCATGCCGAAGTTCACCGGCGAAGTCATCAACATCAAAGTGAATTCGAACTTCAATAATAACAATAATAACAACAACATACAGATGAATTCACAGCATCATGCGTACGTTCCGCATCAGCAACAGGGCAACGCCAAGGCTCAGCTTAACAATATGATGAATTTCAACCTTCCGCCCCAACCATCCGTGAATTCGGCAGTCCAACACAACCCCTACTATTTTACGGACGATAATGAATTCCCGGACTTACCGAACAACCTCGCGGACTTCAAACTTCCGCCGGTCATTCCGAACCCGGAAAACGGCGTATCCTACATCACGAAGGGCAATGACTCGGAAACCAGCAGCGAAGTGAGTAACTCAGAATACGGCAACAACAACAAGATGGAGACGAAAGGCTTCGACGGCGTCGAAAATGAGTCTCTTTATGAGATCCCGAATCTCAACAATGGCATGGCGACCAAGGGCTTTGACGGCTCGGTCGACCAGAACATTCAAATCAATGATAGCGGTCCGAAATTCGCCGATGACGACAGCGAACTTCTTTATGACAATAGCGGAAACAACAATAACAACGTGGCTGCCAAACCGTTCAATGGCCCGAACAACCCAAATATTGAGGACATTAATACCGGGCCAAATTTCCCCGACGATGACAGCGAACTTCTCTTCAGCGACAACAATATTAAAATGGAGACGAAGGGCTTTAACGAACCAAACAATCAGAATATTCAAAGCAACTATACCGGACCAAATTTTGCCGATTACGATAGCGAGGATCTCTACAGCAATAACAATAACAACAATAACAACGATATTCAGAAGAACGCACTGAATTCCAATCAGCAACAGCACAAATTGCAGATGCTGAAAGACGCACAAACACTCTCTAACCTGGAAAACACCAAGCCGCTGCCGTTCAGTCAGCGGCCGCAATTGATGGTTGGAATGGGTCAGGGTGCGGTCGGACCGCTCAACCAGCTACAGTTTTATTCAGACTCGTTTTCGTCGTGCAGCCCGCTTGTCTTTTATAACAGCAAGACCGGTATCGGGGGGCTCTTCCACGTGCCCGCGCCGAGCATATCGAACTGGCAGGACAACAATTTTAACAAGAAGCCTGATGACGAGGTCATTGTCAGCCATGCCGACGGTGTGCGCCAATCCATCAAGGACTTCATCGCGCTGGTCCAACCGGATCGGATGATACTCTTTCCCGGACAATCCGGCGCTAACAAAGGCAGCAACAATAACAACAGCAAATCGACTGAATTACCGAGCGCGGAGACCACACGCTTTCTTTCACTTGATGTCCAAAACATGATCGATGAAGTCGGCGTGAAGTGCAATCTCGAATACAACGAGAATGACCCCACCGACACGCTGATGGTAACCGCTAACAAAAACGACAACGGCCTTACATTCAGTACAAGCAACAAGCAGACAAAAAACGACGTCGATCTTCTTAACAGCGATGGTATTCTTCCCAACGAATTACAAGATAAAGCTGTCGTGCGCAGCCATGTCGAGGAAAACGATTCCGCGGTTCTGCTGGGCGGCAGCAAATTCTTGGAAAATGCCAAGGCTAAGGAAATCCAAGGCAGCTCCGTTCTCAAACAGGCAAACGATATGGCGAAGATCGGGGGTAATCTGGTCTACGACATCGAGTTTACAAACATTGCCTATCTGTCTTCAGACAACGACGATGAAATCAGAGACCATGTGGGGGCTCTGAAACGTGTCGTCGCAGACTTGGGAGCGTTTAGGCCTTCCAAGGATAATCCTGACATACCCAAAGCCATGATCGATACATATCAAAAGGAACTGAAAATCGTTCAGAAGTACGTTAACGAAAATAAATGAAACCGGGCTGGGGCTTTCCGGCCCCACCCCCTTTTCGATTGTAACCGTGCCCGGATACCTGAACTGTGAACAACGGCCCGAACATCCTGCAAACAGACCCATTTCCGGGCTGCAGCTCCTTGTCCTTTCGTTGGCGGATCCGCCGCCTCGAATGCCATCAGTGATACTCGGACGGACCGCGTTCACCAATCGATGAAAGGTCCGGTTTCGGCAACCTCGAAAGAACGAGGTGCGCCCGTCCCCCTTTTCCGCCATCGATCATCAGCAGCCTGATCACATCGCCCAAGGCCTCAGCAGCACGATAGGCGGCTCTGCCGGAACCCAAGTCGACCGCTTCAAAGCCAAGATCTCCGACAAGATCGGCGACCAAACGCTTTGCATCTTCATTCGCTCCGGCGAGGAAGGTTTGCGCTCCGGCCTCCCTGAGTTTTTGCGGCGTCGTATCGAACGTTTCCATGGCGATGGTGTTAAGCGCCTTGACGATGTGAGCCTTTGGAAGAGCGGCCTGTAAATCTTCGGCGATTGCCGTTTCAAACCAACCGCCATTTCGCACGCCTTCAGAATAATCCCGATTGTTAAGATCGATTACGATCTTCCCCTCGAGAATGGTGGGATCTGCCAGGACCTCTGAAGGATCGGACGTGCGGATCGTCCAGATGATGATATCCGCGAAAGCCGCAGCTTGCATGTTGGGTCCGGCCTTGGCACCTTTTTTTGCAAGTGCCGCCGCATCATCCGCCTGCTCGCGGCGCCGGGCGCCGAAGAACAGATCGTGCCCGAGATCAGAGAGCCTGACACCAATCGCCCGGCCCATGTTTCCACTTCCAATAATACCGATTTTCATCATCGTCTTCCTTTGTTCGCCCCATTCGCTTTCATCAGCGGTGCAGGGCTCTGCGTTTCGATAAGAAAGAGATGACAACCGCAGAAAAGTCATTCAAATTGATCTTTGTGAATAAAGATTTCAATGAAATTGAACTCCGTAAGTTCGACCTCAACCTCCTTCTGGTCTTTTCGGCCATCATGAACGAGGGAAGCGTCGGAGCGGCGGCAAAGCGGCTCTACATCGGGCCGTCGGCGATCAGCATGGCGCTCAACCGGTTGAGGGACGCCGTGGGCGATCCGCTTTTTGTCAGAAGTGGTAATGGTGTGGTTCCAACGCCGAGAGCAGAACGCTTGTGGGATGAAGTCCGCCCGGCGCTTGGCACCATCAACAGCGCGGTGAGACCGAAATCATTCGATCCGGCCACGTCGGAAACATCCTTCCGCCTTGGCGTCCCCGACGACCTTGAGTTCCTGTTGGTGCCGCGCCTCCTTGCCCGGCTGGCTCTCATCGCGCCATCGGTCCGTCTCATCGTACAACCGATCGATTTTCGAAACATGTTTGCGCGCCTTGATGACGGCGGTGTGGACGTTGGCTTGAGCGCTCTTCCCGCTCGACCAATAGAAGCACGCCATCGTGTCAAAGTCCTGCAACAGGAGACGTTCTCCGTTTTATATGATGCCCGTCATGAGGCAATTTCGGATACTCGGTCGATGGCCGGATTTCTTGCAACGCCACAGATCCTCGTCTCGATCGCCGGAGATCTCTCCGGTCCTATCGATACGGCATTGACCAAACGCAGTCTTTCCCGAACGCTCATCGGATCCGTCGCGCGCTTTGCAACAATACCGTTCATTTTGAGGCATCGACCTGTTCTTGCATGCGTTCCAAGAACCTCGGCAGCTTATCTTTCCAGGGAATTCGACCTGAAGGCAGAACAATTGCCGTTCCCCTCGCCCCAATTCGACCTTGGCCTCGCGTGGCATAGCCGAACGGATGCGGATCCCGCTCACCTCTGGTTTCGGCAGATTGTCGAAGAGGAAGTCAGCGCTTTGACAACCACACTGCCATAGACATTAGGCGTGCACTCACGCTACCCCGTGCTCAAAGTCGGGCGCTCAGATCCCGCGCAATGTTCTCGACGAAGGCTTCATCGCCACCGCCAATCACAAGAAAGCCGATCCCGTCATCGACCCAGTGAGCTGCCGCCAGTCCAACCAACGTTTCCGCCATCGGCGCATAGTCGGCCTCATCGACACGGGTCATACAGATTGCAAACGGAACGCCGCCTTCGGAGAGATAAGCCATCTGCACCAAAGGAGCGCCATTCAAGCCCAGTATCTGCGCCCTTCTGAAGGTCAGCCCCACAGAATTGAGCGCGGGCCGCAAATCCCGGCCGAGCGTTTCGGAAAAAGCCGCTATCCGCGCTCCCGTTCCTTCCGGATCGGGGTCATCCGGGGTCAGGGTTTCCGCCACATAGAGCGCCTGATAATTGGCAACCGCCAGCTTCCAGTCATCCGTCAATTCATAGGTAACGGGCGACGACATAAGAACACCAATGGAGATCCCGACGATCAGGGATGCCGCAATGAGCAAAGGGCGCATCTGGCCTGTGTTGCGCAAGGGCCTCGGCATGGACGGCGGCGGCGGCGCTTTATCAAGAAGCGTGTCAAAAGCCGTCTTCACCTCGTCTCTCGGAAAGTCGAGCGCCTCCAGCCGGGCGACTAGATCCGGATCGCGGGCGAGCGCCATTTCCAGCTCGCGCTCTGACGCGTCTTCAAGTTCGCCGTCGAGATAGGCGGTAAGATCCGCGTCGCTGAAAGCCCTGGTCATGACAGTCCGCTCCTTTCAGGCTGGCTTGCCGCTTTGATCGCCTTTCGTGCCGCGGCAAGCCGGCTCATGATTGTCCCAACCGGCACGCCCAGGATCTCGGCGGCTTCCCGATAGGAATAGCCTTCAACGTAAACCAGAAGGACGGTTGCTGATTGCTGATCCGGTAGCGCCATCACCTTATTCAACACCTCACGGGCGAAAATATTCGTTTCAGTGTCGACGCCAATGGCTGCAAGATCGAGGTCTTCGACCGGAACCAGCCCCTCTCCACGGCGCACTGCTTCACCGCGTTTTTCGTTGAGCCATATCCGGCGTGCCATCGTGAAAAGCCATGCGTCAAGCGAGGTCCCTTCTTTGTACTTTTCCGCGTGCTCAAGGGCGCGCAGGGCCGTTGCCTGGGCGAGATCATCCGCGCGCGTCCTCTCCCCTGTCAGAGTGAGAGCAAACCGCCAGAGCTTCGGGTAAAGATCGGCGAGCCTGCGCCTTACCTCCCCCTCTGCCGAGCCTATAGAAAAAAACTTCCGAATAATCTGCCTCACTCAAGTGTTTCAAATGTGTCCGACACATTGACGCAAAACCTTGGAGGAAAACAACCATGAGAAAACTTGCTCTGACGGCGGCCCTGACCGGTGCCTTGCTTACAGCTGGCCTTGCCGGCCCGGTCCATGCCGACGATCATCTCGCCTGGCCCGCGACCCCCGGCGCATTCGTCTATTTTATCGACCTTAAAGACGGTGCCGCCGTTACCTCGCCTCTCATAGTGCGCATGGGCGTGAGCGGCATGGGTGTTGCGCCCGCCGGAACCGAAAAGGTGGGCACCGGTCACCATCATATTCTTTTAAACCGTCCTCCGCTTGGTGAAGGTGAGGATGGCCAAGAAGAATGGCTCTACAGCCTTCCGGCCGATGAAAACCATTTTCACTATGGCGGCGGCCAGACGGAAGTGAGCCTCGATCTTCCTGCGGGTGAGCACACGCTGCAAATGGTCTTCGGCGACATGAACCATGTGCCGTTCGGCCCCCAGATGGTGACCGACGTGATCACGATCAAAGTCGAATAAGACCCGCGCGAAACCCCCGGGCGGTGTGATCACCCACGCGCCAGCCGGTGGCAGTAGCGCAGGTCCTTGCAGAGGTTTGCTGAAAAGGCTTTCTCCCGAGAACCCGAAAGATCGAATGCGTCCCGTATGTAAGATGTCCGGGCGCGCATCCGCTTTCGGGAGGTAAAAGGGTTCATGACGGTCCCGATGCACCATGGCCCGGCCGTATCGGACGTCGGCATCCTTCATCCAGTCTCACCGGCAGGCCTCTGCACTGGACCCTTGGCGGTTTTATCGAGCTTGTGTGGCTCTTTGCCAGACCTAACCGGGCCTTGTCATCAAGGCGCCAATCTTTGGGTATACCCTCCCCCCTGAATATTTCGGGGAGACATTAAAAATGAAACAGACATTCAAGCTTCTTCATCTTTGCCTCTTGTCGTCGATCACAGGCGTTAGCGCTGCATCAGCTGCCTCGGACGACGTTCTCTCCGTGCCGGACGACACTATCATAGAACAACGCAGAGCGCTTGCAGGCGCCACCAATGGCGCCGGATTCGGGCCTCAATCCCCACGCGATATCAACACGGCAGAAGGGGAAAACCAGCGGATATTTGCCCATGCGCCAGCGTTCACACGGATGAACCTCTGCAACATCCATTTCCACGAAAATGCAGAACACAAAGGCGGCGAATTCACCACCTTCGCCGGAAACGGCAACGGCAACGGCAAGGGCTATGGTACCGGCTTCAAATATGACGGCGACCTCACCGACGAAGAGCTGGAACCCGTAAATGTCACGGTCGGCCCGTCGGACCATGGTGATCTCGTTCCAGGAGATACGATTGAGGTCCATTTCGTCCACTCAACCGCCGAGGTGACACCCGGCCCGACGCTAGGCGCCTGTGTGAGTGAAGCAATCACCAATCCGCAATTGCGTGTCGAGGCCGTTATCGCGGTGCTTGTCAATGATGAGGACGCAGTGAGCTTCATGGAGATGACGCAGATTGAAGTGGTGGACGGGCTCTATCAGGCGGTGAACCTTCCCGATTATCTTGGGGCGCCTGTAACCTATGCAGGCTCAACCACAGGCCCAAGCTACAATGAGAAGGCATCGCCTTTCCAGGTCACATGGGGCGTCAGGCCGAATGTCGTCAAAGTCGATATCAGAAGCGTCGGCGATTGGCTCTCCGACAATGTCTTCAATGAAGACCATGCCCATGGCGTGCGCAATCTGGTGGTTAATCCGCTTCTTCTGTCACCGATTTCGGAATGAGTGAGCGCTTTGGGGTTTATCCCAATGACCAGTTATTCGTCGCCCTCAGAGTGACTGCATCGCTTTCGATCTGAGCCACGACACGACAATGCTGACTGTCGTGTTAGGACCTGGCTTGCGCTTCGCCAGAAGATAGAAATCGTTCTCGCTCGCGGGAACTGGAATGCCGACATCGATGAGGCTGCCTTTCGCGATCTCATCGAGGACCAGAAAGCGGCTCACGAGGGCAATGCCCTGTCCGTTCATTGCAGCATCGACCGCCAAACCACTTTGGCTGACTTGAAGGCCACGCTTGCTGTCACCGTCTATTCCTGCTTCCGACAAAACTTTCGGCCACAGATTGTGCGTGTCATGGATCTTCGGAAGCCGTGCCAAAGCGTCAGGACGGATCGGAAGCTCAATGGCTGGGACCAGACCAGGGGCTGCCACAGCAATCACATGCTGCCTGAACAACAATGTTGCACTCAGCGTTGCCCCGAAAGGCGGCGCCCCCTGACGAACTGCAAGATCGATTCCGTCGCTGTGGAAGCTTGAAACCCGCTCGGTCGCAAGAATGCGCAGGTCGATTTCCGGGTGTTTTTCCGAAAAGTCCGGGAGGTTCGGGATCAACCATTTGGACGCAAAGGTCGGCGTTACACTGATCAGAACCTTGGCGGGCTCCGGCACAAGTTGCGTTGTCGCAGTCACGAGCTCTGAAAACGCCTTTTCGACCCTGGCATGATAGGTGCGGCCTGCGTGGGTCAGCGCCAGACCTTTCGGCAATCGCTGAAACAGGCTGATACCGAGATGCGCCTCCAGTAGACGGACCTGTTGCGCAACAGCCCCCTGTGTCACGCCAAGCTCATCCGCCGCAGCGCGAAAACTCAATCGTCGACCGGAAACGTCGAAAGCGCGTAGCGCGTTGAGAGGCGGTAGATCGGACATTTGGCAATAGTATTTCTATTGTCAGAGAACATCAATTCTGACGCGAAGCCCGATTCCTCTCATGGTAATCTGGATGGAAACGACTTTGGAGAGAGATATGTCAGTAGAAAAAGTGGCCCTTATCACAGCTGGAGGCAGCGGTATGGGAGCCGACGCAGCACGCCGCCTTGCGGACGATGGGTTCAAGGTGGGTATCCTGTCTTCTTCCGGCAAAGGCGAGGCACTTGGCGAAGAGCTCGGCGGCTTTGGCGTAACGGGCTCAAACCTTGATGGCGATGCTTTGGCGGCGCTCGTAAAAGGTGCAGAAGAGCGATGGGGCCGCTTAGATGTCCTCATTAACTCGGCAGGACACGGCCCGAAAGGACCAGTGCTCGAGATCAGTGACGATGACTGGCATCAGGGCATGGAAGTCTACCTGATGAATGTGGTGCGCCCGACGCGCCTGGTCACGCCCCTGATGCAGCGCCAAGGTGGCGGCGCAATCATCAACATCTCCACCTTCGCAGCTTTTGAACCGGATCCCTTGTTCCCGACATCCGGCGTCTTTCGGGCCGGTCTTGCAGCCTTTACCAAACTCTTTTCGGATAAATACGCCGCGGAAAACATCCGAATGAACAATGTGCTACCTGGCTTCATCGACAGCCTGCCGGAAACCGAGGATCGAAGAGCGCGGATCCCAATGGGGCGCTACGGCCATACAGAGGAAGTCTCCGCGCTCATCTCGTTTCTCGCGTCTCCCTCCGGGGGATATATGACGGGGCAAAATCTCAGGATTGACGGCGGGCTGACACGTTCAGTTTAAAGGCCGCATACCGTATAAGGCATCCCCAGTCGTAACCCAGAGATCCGAAGGCTTTGCGACGCGCAATGAGGCCGTTTGTCCGGCCCATCCTCAAAGAGCCCGCTTCATTGCGATGCACTGAAATGGTACCGTCCGCTCACCTTAGAAACAGGACGAGTCCCAGATGCCAAAAGCCATTATTCCCCAGGATTTAGAAAGCTATGTCACTGCCTGGAAGATGTCTCCAGGACTGGAGCATAACGGCTTCATCTTCATGACGGGCTTTACCGGTGCAGACGCGGACGGCAGATACTCAGATCAGCCAGGTGATCAGATTCACGCAGTTTTCGAGAAAATCAGCATGGTTCTGAGTGAGGCGGGCCTAGGCTTTGAGCACATCGTGGAAATGACAAGCTACCATGTCGGACTTCGCGATCATCTCGCGGAGTTCAAGGAGATCCGAGCCAAGTATGTTCAAGAGCCTTTTCCCGCATGGACAGCTATCGAAGTCGCCGGATTTGTACGCGAAGGTGCGATTATAGAAATCAGATGCATCGCAAGACGAGACTAAGCGCACCCGAAGCGGTCCTTTCCACCCCCGAACAAGAGAGATTACCCGATGACATTAAAACGGACCCCTTATCAGGGGCTTGGGCGATGCAGAGCCGTCGTCTCCGACGGCCTCGTCTATGCGGTTGCGACCGACCCTCATGAGGCGGACGGGATCCTTGAGCAGACGAAAAACACACTCGAGGAATTGGAACGCCTTTTGGTCGAGGCGGGAAGCGGCAAGCCTGGTCTTCTTCAGGCGACCGTGTATGTTGCGGACATGAAGGAAAAGGCAGCCATGGACAGCGTCTGGATCGACTGGATCGGGCCGGAGGAGAACTGGCCGCAACGGGCCTGTGTCGGGGTCGATCTCGCGGGCCGCGATCTCATCGAAATCGTCGTCACCGCCAAGGTTCTTTAAGGACCCGACGTGCGTAGGCACGACGGGCGTTTCGATTATCCCGTTGCCAAAGCAAACAAAGCCGGGGTGCTGAAACACCCCGGATTCTATAGGTCGGTTTTAAAGGAGCGGAGCCTTAAAACTTCAACCCGTCCGCGCCTGCCGCAGCCTGGTTGCTATTCGGCACTGCAGCCGCAGCTGGCAAGTGTGTTTGTGCGCCCGAATTTGGCTGAACTGGGAAAGGCACCTGTGTGTGCTGCGATCGTCCCGTCTGCTGAGGCGCGACATAGGCCGGTGCAACAATCTGCGGCGCACTTCCCTGTTGCGGAGCGGCGTCATAGGGCTGCGCGCTACCCTGGACAACATGCGGTTGAGCCGGAACGCGGCGTGCCAGAACGGCGTTCGATTGCTGATAGAGCAACACAAGGCCGGCGTTACTGAGCTTGCCGGTGACCGGCAAGCGATTTGCCGCCTGAAACTGCCTGACAGCCGTTCTCGTCCGGCGCCCGGCGACACCGTCCGGAACGCCCGCATCAAAGCGCAAAACGTTCAAGCGGGTCTGGATATCGAACATCGCATCGACATCGGCCTGACTGCGTCTGGCGATGGATCTCGGGCGATACCGTTTCGTATAAGTTCGCGTCTTCTTTCTTTTGTGATGTTTGTAGACTTTGTGGGCCACATAGCCTGCGGCAGCGCCAGCTGCGAGGCCGCCAAGGATTTTCCCGGCTTTTCCGGCCTGCACCTGTGTAATTGGTGCGGACAACAAAAGTGCGGAGCTAAGAGCAAGAATACTTGCAGATTTGATAAGGGACATGGGGTTTCCAATCTTCGGTTCGTGGGGTCGATGATTGGAGAGTAAGAAGCGAATTTTTCAGCTCGATTTCTGACAGGTTTCTGTTTCGTTTCAGCAGCGCATTGAAGGACCGCAATGTCTGCGTTTTGAGCCGGATTGGCGCTCAATGTGCCTTGCTGAGAGACCGTTAGATCCATCTTATCGTTGACTTTTTTTGAACTAGCCGCAGCGTGAAACAATTGAAACGCGAAAAGAAATGAACGCGCATCAAAAGACCCTCATCCTGACAGTATTGCAATCCCTCACCCCAAAGAGAGGGAGACAAGGATACTGAATACAATGATCCTCTTTCGAGCGGCTTTTAACGGCAAACCGAAGCCGAAATCATAAGACAGCGACCGTAGAAAACCTGAAGGGCAGAAGGGGTGCAAAAAGCCTCGCACCCCCCTTTCCGGACTGACCTTCAGCGGCTATGAGCGCCGCCACGCCTCTCCATCACATGAAGAAATCATCATTCGTCGGGGGCGGAGCAATCGGCTCCTCGACGAGTTCAAAGCGGACGGAATCCGCAATGACGGTCCCCGGATCGCTTGCATCTGCCGCGCTGTACCGCACAAAGAGCGTCTCACCCGCTTCGACCTCGACAAATCCTAGTTCTTCCCATCGGGGTCCGAGGCGATCACTCATATCGAAGTCCTCGAAGACAAAGACATCGTCGCCTGCACCGAACGCAATATCGATTGCTCCCGTATGGCCGCTATGGGCCTGACCACCCGTATCTCTGATGTCGCGCAGCGAGACCTCGTATGTGCCTGAGGTTTCGGCGACGGCTTCAAAGGATATCGTCGCGTCGCTCCCGGACTCCGCGAAGAGGAAATTGTCACCAAGGAATCCGCCGGGAAAGGCCGCACCGGCATCCTGCCAGTCGCCCGTCAGGATTGCGTCATCGTTGTCAACGATCAAGAGCCGGTCGGCGATAAGGGCCGGATCGTACCCGCTATACACATCACCGGCGATCCGCCCTGTCAGAGTAACACCGTCCCGGGTCTCCTCGACGAGATTGAAATTGCTGGCAGACGTGGCACCGGTCGTGATCGCGGCAAAAATATGGGCGTCTTCGGTGACAAAGCGCGGCGCGTCATTGTCGACAGGCCCGTTATGCCAGGACCCCAGAATTTCGCTGACACCGCCATTGATCGTCTTCACAATGGTTCCCGGACCTTCCGTCTTGAGCCCGAGAACGACGAAGTTTGCGCCATCATTGACGATGTTTGCCTCAAAACCCAAAGCCTCGGTGTCTCCTTCAGTATTGAGCTGCCGGGCATAGGCGTTTTGATCTTTCAGCTGGACGGATGGGCCAACAAAGTTCTCAAAGTACACATCGCCTTGCTCCCCTTCCGCGACCGCCTCATACCGCCCGCCAGTAATATCCTGGAGAACGACCGTGCGGTCACTGTCATGGAGGAAGACCGTGGGATTTCCCCCATTTCCGAAAGCATTTATTGCTTCAAAGGTGACGACGTCCGGTTCACCGTCGGCGATGCGAAAGACCGTATTTCGCCCCAAATTCCCTGGATCGGATCCGATAACGCGTTCAACATTTCCCCGAACGACGATTTCTCCTTCGAATATCCATCGTTCGTCAGCCGCTGGAATGTAGACCGTCGTGGCACCGGAATCGATTGCAGCCTGGAACGCCGCAGTCGCATCGACACCCGGAACACCGCCGAAATCAGCGATGTTTGCCCAATTGTCGAAATCGGGATCAAGCGGCACCTCCGGTGTTTCCCTCAGGTCCAAGCCAATCCGCGTATCGGGACTATCGAACAACTGGAACGCACCGCCACGACCAGACGTTGCAGAACCGACGGCGAAATACTCGTCGATATCGTCCACATTGACGTCTCTGTTTCCGAAAAACCCTTGGATCTGGTTTTCCAATGATCGATTGAAGCCCTCAGTCGTTACATTCTCGCCGTAAAAGAAACGCGTATTGATGATCGCCGGGTCCGCCATGTCGGGATCCGTCGACGTAAATTCGCTGTCAATCAGCAGTGCCCGCGAGGATTGATTACCGTTCACCAATCCAACGCCTGGTCCCTCATAATCGACCTGACGCGCGAAGATACCGTCGGCAAATCCGTTATTGATCCCGACCTCTTGTCCGCGCAGGGTCAGACCTTCAACGGTGACGCTGTTTCCCTGAAACCGGTTGTCGATCCCGATGTTGAACCCTTCGATCGTTACATCCTCAATGAATATCGGGCCGGTCTCCCCCGTCGTCAGATTGAGGCCGATCGATCCGCCATCGTCCGAGCGGATCGTGACATTGCGGATCGCGGATTGATTGTTGCCATTGAAAGAAAGGCCAATGGCATCGGGGTTCCCCACACCGATATCGAAGGTGACATCCATGACGCGGTTGTTGAAGGCCTGGGCGACACCTGGCGTATATTCAAAGATCCCGCCCTGGAAGTTGAGATTGTCGGCAAGTTTGAAAATCGTACCGTCTTCGCTCTCCCCCTGGATCGTGATGAAATTCGGAACCGGCGTACCAACGCCGTTGGGAAATGTGAGCGTGTCGGAGATGTCATAAACGCCGTCCTCGAAGAAATATGTGACGCGTGTTTGAAACGTATCGAATAGGGCTTGAAGGGCTGCCGTATCGTCGATTCCGTCATCAGCGATGACGCCAAAGTCGGCCACATCGATGATCCCGAAATCATCCGGGAACGGAATGGGTGAATCGAAGGAAAAGTCGGCTTCGCTAAGCTGATCGCCGCGCACGCCATCGATGAACACCGATGTTTCCTCAAGGCCAATTGTTACACCGCGCCCGGAGTCTGAAAATGTTAATTCTTCAAAGGAACCGTCGGTAAAACGGATTGTGTCGACGCCCAGTTCAAAGCCATGGAGCGTGTCACTCCCGTCATCGGTTCCAAAAATGAAGGCGTCTGAACCTTCGCCACCATTAAGCCGATCATTACCCGCGCCGCCGATGATCGTGTCATCACCATCACTTCCTTCAATGCGGTCATCGCCGAGGCCGCCAAAGAGTTCGTCGTTACCGCTTCCGCCGGATTGCCGGTCATTTCCGTCCCCGCCGTCAATCACGTCATTACCGGCACCGCCGGATTGCTGGTCGTCACTGACGCCGCCGATCAGCGTGTCATTTCCACCGTTGCCATCCTGCCGGGCAGCGACCGTGAGGCTTGAGGCATCGAAAACATCGGCACCCTCATTGCCCGTCACCCGTTCGATGCTGGAAAGGCCCTGATCGAGCGTGAACGCCATTTCCGTTGTGACTCTCACTTCATCGAAGCCATCGCCACCATCGATCAGCGTATCTTCGGCGTCGACGAAGAAGTCGTCGTCCCCTTCACCTCCGTAAAGTGCGTCGGCACCGGCACCACCATTGAGCCGGTCATTCCCCTCACCTCCAATGAGGGTATCGTCACCGTCATTTCCCTCGATCCGGTCGTCACCAAGACCGCCTGAGAGTTCGTCATTGCCTGTGCCGCCAGCTTGCCGGTCATTGCCGTCGCCGCCGACAATTGTGTCATCGCCCTCGCCGCCTGACTGACGATCGTCGTCGATGCCACCAATCAGGGTATCATTGCCACCGTCGCCATCCTGCCGGGCCGCGACGGTGAGGCTTGACGCATCAAAGACATCGTTACCATCATTACCCGTCACCCGTTCGATGCTGGAAAGCCCCTGATTAAGCGTGAAAGCTGCTGTCGTTGTGACCCTGACTTCATCGAAGCCGTCACCGCCGTCAATCAACGTGTCTTCGGCATCAACAAAGAAGTCGTCATCCCCCTCACCGCCGTAGAGTGCGTCGGCACCGGCACCACCATTGAGACGGTCATTGCCCTCGCCTCCAAAGAGCGTATCGTTGCCGTCATTCCCTTCGATCCGGTCGTCGCCAAGGCCGCCAGTAAGCTCGTCATTGCCGGCTCCGCCGGCTTGCCGGTCATTTCCGTCCCCACCGTCGATTGTGTCATCGCCTTCGCCACCTGACTGACGGTCGTCGCCAACGCCACCAATCAGCGTATCATTGCCACCGTTGCCATCCTGGCGTGCGGCGACCGTCAGGCCTGATGCGTCAAAGACATCATTCCCGTCATTTCCCGTCACCCGTTCGATGCTCGAAAGTCCTTGATCGAGTATGAAGGCCATTGCCGTTGTGACCCTGACTTCGTCAAAGCCCTCACCGCCATCAATCAGAGTATCTTCGGCATCGGCGAACAGGTCGTCATCGCCGGCACCACCGAAGATTCGGTCGGCGCCCGCGCCTCCATTGAGCCGGTCGTTGCCGTCGTTCCCAATCAGCGTATCGTTGCCGTCGCGGCCTTCCAGGCGATCATTGCCCAAACCGCCCTCCAGGACATCGTCGCCTTCGGTCCCGGTGAGCCTGAGCGGATCCGTTGCTGCGGTTTCAGTTTCGGGGTCTGCCAGTCCAATATCCGGCAGATTCTCGTTGTCTGAGAGAAACGATGACATTCCACAATCCTCCATTCCCGGTAGAGCGCTAGCGAAAATCCACAATGCCGTAGCCCTACTCGGGTACCGTTTGAATTCGCTCAGACGATTGTGGAGAATTGTGTTTCTACCGGGATGAAAAGCGCGGCGTTCAGGCGGCGATTTGTCATTGGGATCAACACCTAGGGCTTTTGAGAGGTGTGCGACGATCTGTCAGGATACGCCATCGAATCGCCGAAATTACAGCACCAAACGTCCGGGCCGGATCCCGGCAAATCGCGTAAACCACTGTAATTGTAAGACGAATAGAGCGGGCCGAACTCTGCCCCTGAAGTTTACCGATCCGATCGTGACGGCGATCAGGTCGGTCGCAGGAGTATTCTGTCGAAAGACCGATCAGTCTCAAAACATCAAGTCTGGTTCCGCAGCGATACGAGAAGTGAAGAGACCGGCTTGATAAGAGGTTTCGAAATGGTCATTCGAAGACGGTAGATGGCGACGAATAGTCTTTGCGCATCAGGTGCATGCATCCTGCTGCATACTAATCGGAGAATTACTTTCGATCCAGGTTGACTTTTTCCGCCGCCATCGGTTGTACCCGCTGCGATCATTATCACTCACTGAGGCCAGCCGCCTTTTCGAACACATACCAGTTTCCTTCATTCCACATGATGTGCTGAACCATCTTGCGGATCTTCCAACCCTTCTCCGTGTGCACCAGCCAGTTATCGTAATACCCGACCATGGTCTGAACCGCCCCACCCCGCTCATTCGGAAGATAGTGGGAGGCGTTAAGGAGCGAGCGCACATAGGCCGTATCGCCATCGACCTCGATCATTAGCGGCATCGCGATGTGCTGAGAGCCGTCGAGCTTTGCGAAGAAAGGTTTGACGGCAGCGATCCACTGATCCGCAGTCATTGTGGTCAAGCCGTCGCCAATCGAGGCCGAGAAGTCCATCTCGATTTCGTCGACGAACACGGACCGATGAAGGGTCCAGTCCTTCATATCGAAGGCAAGGCCGTAATTGACGATAACCTGGCCGATCTCTTCACGATCGAGCAGAAGGCTGACTTGCTCCTCAGGAGAAGTAGCGCGATCGATAAGAGGTGCCTGTTGTGAATGAGCGGGGCCACTCAGGGCAAGCATCACGGTCAGTCCGGCTGCAAAAAGGGTCTTCATAACGCGGTCCTTTGTTTCCAGGTGAGTTCACTCGGCGGCCGGTTTGCCGTCGGAAATATGCTCATGCATGATCCGCCAGCCATCGGGAGTGCGGACCCAGACCAGCGTGAAGTGTTTGAATACATCGAGTACCGTCCCGTCGGTGAGTTCCAGTTCACCCGTCATGTCAAAGGTCACCAGCGCCCAGTTGCCCTGCGGGCGAACCAGCAGATCGCGAACCTCCCCCGGTTCGAAGCGGGATATTCCTTCGAAGGCTTTGGGCCAAATGGGGGCATATTCCGCCCAGCCTTCCAGGCGACTGTCAGCGCCTGGTACCGCGAGGGCATCGGTGTCGAGTGCGGTTAACCGATCATCCGTCAGATAGATCTGTTGCGCGATTTCCATGGAGAACGGGTGCTCAGGCGTATCGCGCCATTGCTGAAAATACCGGTTCTCGATCACGTCGGCGAAATCGGGTGCGTCTTGCGAAACGGCAGGGGTTGCTAGAGCGATCCCCGCGGCGAGCGTAACGAGTGCGACTGTCTTCAACATTTTAAGTCTCCTTCAAGAGTTTTGCTGACCAGACCGGGATCAGGCGGCTGATTGCGAGTACACGGTCGAGGCCGACACCTCTTCCCACTGGTCGACGTCGCCGCGAACCTGATCGAGTTTTCTGCGAATTACACCGACGGCATCTGCACCCAGAGCAAGGTGGAGCGGCGGGTCTTCGGTCTTCACGATTTTGAGGATCGCCTCGGCCGCCTTTGCCGGATCGTTCGGCTGCTTCCCGTCCAAGCCGCTGATGAAGGACCGGAACTTGCCGGCAGGCGTCTCGGCATATTCAGCCCTCTTCGCTTGGGTGAAACTGAGCGAACCAGCCGCGAATTTCGTGCGGAAGATGCCGAGCGTCAGGATCGTCGTCTTGATCCCGAAGCCAGCGACCTCCTGAGCGAGCGCTTCCGACATCACGTCTGTTGCCGCCTTGGCGGCGGAGTAAACGCCGAGGCCCGGAAATCCGGTGAAACCACCCACTGCTGAGAATGTCAGGATATGGCCTGATTGCTGGCGCCGGAGCAGGGGCAGCACCGCCTGAATGACGTTGAATTGCCCGAAGAAATTCAATTCGAACAATGCGCGTGCCTCAGCCTCGCTCGTTTCTTCCACGGCGCCGACGGTACCGGCCCCCGCATTGTTCGCAACAACATCGATACGGCCAAAGCGTTCAACAGCTTTTGTTACGGCTGAATCAACCGCAGCACGGTCTGTCACATCGGCAATCAATGCGATTGCACGTCCGGGCGCCAGAGCTTCGAATGCTTCCGCCTGCTCCGGTTTCCGCAGCGTTCCGGCGACCCGGCCGCCAGCATCAAGTACGGTCCTTGCCAGTGCGCGGCCAATACCGCTTGAAACACCGGTGATGAAATAGGTCTTGGTCGTCATCTGTTGTCTCCTTGTCTCGCACGACGGCTTTCCGTCTCGATGAACAGGAGATAACAGCTGCGGTTTTATGAATGTATCCATTGTTTTTTCATCTTATAGATGCAATTTTCGCATTTATGAAAACCAGTCTCGATGACCTGCACCTCTTCCTTCGGATCGTTGAAACAGGGAGCCTGCGCGCGGCAGCGGAGGAAATCGGCACCGACCCGTCGAATGTCTCACGTCGGCTCGGTGGCATCGAAGATCGCCTCGGCATCAAGCTGATCGCACGATCGCGGGTTCGTTCATCCCCGACCGATGCCGGTCGCACCTACTACGACCGCCTCAAGCCCCTTCTTGAGAGGATTGAAGCTGTTGATGATGAAGTGGCAGGCGCGGCAGATGAACCGCGCGGTATTCTCAGGGTGTCAGCCCCCATCGATTTCGGCGTTCAGCATGTCGGCCTTTGGCTTTATGAACTCGCCGCGCTGGCACCACGGCTTTCTGTTGATCTTCTGGTCAATGATCGTTTTGTCGATTTCGAGGGCGAAGGCCTGGATGTGGCAATCCGCATCGGCGAGCTCGCTGACAGCGCGCTTCGCGCGCGAAGGCTTGGCGCCATGCCACTCGCCATCGTCGGCTCGCGCGCCTATGTTGACGAGCGAGGTGCCCCGGACCGGCCGGAGGACCTTTCAGACCATCACTTTGTTCTCTACTCAGGCCTGCAAGCCGGTAACGAACTGAAACTCAGCAAAGACAATGGCGAACGAGCGCGAGTGCGGGTCAATTCAACCTTCAGTGTCAACAATCTTGGCGGTGTCGGGCGGATCGTCGAAGCTGGTGGAGGTCTTCATGCCGGACCGCTTTGGTACTTTGCGGAGGCTATTGAAAGCGGCAGTCTGGTTCGCGTGCTTCCGGAGTGGTTACCACCGACTTACCCGGTTCACGCGCTTTATGCACCCGGATCCTATGTCCCGGCAAAGGTCCGGCGCTTCATTGACCTTGCAGCGACCAGAATGCGCGCAACCGCTGGTATCGTTGCCTGAGCGCCCTCAGGCAAAACCGGACCCTCACTGCAAGGCTTTGAGCCGAAGAACGGTCTGGCTATTCAGTGGGGCGTGACAGCAAATCTGCCCCGAGATGCGAGGGATGACAGTCACGTCACTCCCAAATGAGACATGGATCATAAACTCTATCCGTGCTTACACCGTCATACAGCAAAGGGAGCGGCGGCTTTGTCTCCTTCCGCGATTTGGGACGCAATCCGCCGTAATACCGCGGGAACGACCCGATCGCGTGGATTGCCACCACCCGAAACATGATGGGGAAAGCGCAGGATCATCTGATCGACCGCATTTTTTAGAGCGGCTTCGTCGATATGCGGTACGCTTGCAGCAAGAGTATCGGCGAGATCCCGTGCAGCCATAAGATACTCTCTCGTTTCAAAAATCAGGTCTCGCAGAAGCCCCGACCTACCATGCCCCTGGAAGCTTTGGGTCCGTTCCGGAAAGTGCTCAAGCACGGCCTCCAGTTGGGCAAACCAGGTCTCATGACTGTGGAATGGCATTGGAACCTTTCCGTTCTGCACGAAGTCTCCGGGAAACACGATGTCATGTTCGGGGAGATGCACCATCGCCGTTGCATCGGCTTCGCCGGGTGTGAGTTCGGTGATCTGCAAGAGAACGCCACCAATGTTAACGACCTGTCCATGAGCCAGCGTACGGTTCGGCAGAGCTGATGAGATCTCGGCCTGTGTCGCAAACCGTTCTTTATGGCGTTTACGCCGCCCGGCGTTAAAGCCATAGGTGTCCTCTGCGATTGTCTTGCGGGTTCTCTCGGTTGCATAAATCGCCACATCGGGAAAGGCAGCACGAAGAACTGGAAGACCGCCGTAATGATCGGTGTGAGCATGGGTAATAAAGACCGCCGCGATCGGGCGGCCCGTGCGGGTTGCCAAAGCAATCGCGCGCTCGGCTTCGGGAAGCAGTCTCTGGGCGTCCACGAGCACAAGACCATCATCGGTATCGAACCAATGCGTGTTCACGCTATCAACGTCCTTGATATCCGAGGCGTAGGTTTCAACGCGCAGAAACCGTCCGCCATCCGGGGAAGACTGTGCCCGTGCGGGCGCGGAAGCGGCGAACGCTGCGGTAAGACCGGCCGCTCCTTTAAGGAGAACGCGGCGGTTTGGACGAAATCGATCTGCCATAGTCCAGGCTCCAATCATCTGTCAGGTTACGGTTTCAGTTGGAGCTTTGAACGGTGGCACCAAATTCCTGCGCCACTCTTCGAACCGCGAAGCCGAGCACGTCCCGGCGCGTGGCACCGGCGACCCCTTGCAGAAAGGGCCATTTTGCCTCGAGAGCAAAGACGATCTCCCCTTCTTCCGGCTTCGTCAGAACAGCGTCTTCGGTGGCGCTGCGCGTCAGGTGTTCCATCACCCTGAGGAACCGTCTTTGATCGGGGATAGCCGCAACATTGGTCGGTGCGGGGCCGTGTCCCTGATAGAGCCTTTCGCAGGCATCGAAACGCTCCTCAATCACATCAAGCTGGTGGAGCCATTCCACGATGCTCTCGAACGGGACGGCGGGGGCACCGATATTGATAAGATCACCGATGAAAGCGACATCCGTATCAAGAACATCAACCATAACGGTCGCTTCCGCCTCGCTTGCAGCAAGAACCGAGAACGCCAGACGTTCGCCGCCGACCTCGAGGACATCGCCGTCTGCGATTGTGTGCGCATCCGCAACTGCAGCAGTCAGAGCCTCTTGCGGCGGGAACCTCTCACCATGACGCTCGTTGCGCATCGCGATAAAGCCGCGGCCATCCTCCCGGATCGAACGAAGTGTCGTTTCGTCAGTGATGATTTGCGCCTCTGGAAAGGCCGTCATCACCACCGGGAGCCCGCCATAGTGATCGGTATGCGCGTGGGTAATGATGATATGCGTGACATTCCCGGACGTCGTCGCGCGAAGGTGTTCGATCATGCGTTCTGCTTCGGGGAGAAGGCGTTGCACGTCGACCAATACGACACCTTCCGTCGTTTCGAACCAATGAGAATTCACGGAATCCACGTCGTTTACCTGGCTCGCATAGCTGTAGACTTCGACCGCCGACGCAGAATGCGGTGCACTCAACAAGGCAAGGGAAATGGCGAGGTATCGCAACATGCTGATCTCCATCCTTAGGTCCGGCAGATCAAAATGATTGCCGCTCTGACATTGGATTCACTTAGCATTCAGGCTATTTTTGACAAGTTGACCAAAAATAAAATTTTCATGATACTGGCGAATCCCGTCGTCAGTGGTCTAGAGAGGCACATGGTTGGAACCCGGAAATTCGATGAAACGGCACTTGCAGATCAGCTCGTCCGCGCCTTTTGGAAACACGGTTATCGTACCGCCACGTTGACAACGCTTGCGCAAGCAACCGGTGTTCTGCGCGGCAGCCTTTACAATGCCTATCGAAGCAAGGAGCGTTTGATGCTCATGGCGCTTGAGCGCTATTCCATCGAACAAAGGGGACCGGTGATCGAAGCCCTTGCCCGCCCCGATATCCGGGAGGCCATAGAAGGCTATTTCGACGCCCATGTCGCACGCATGGCGAACGATAAGAACCCTACGGGTTGCCTGATCTGCCAGACAACCCTCGAATGCGGTGAAGCCGACGGTCCGATTAACGATCACATCCGGGCTCACCACAAGAGGTCCGAGGCGGCGCTTACCGAACGCTTCGAACGCGCAATCACCGAGGGGGATCTTGTTAGCAATTACGAGGCAAACGAACTGGCGATCTATTTTCTGGGAGTGTCACGGGGCATGGCGGTGATCCATCGTGCTTATGGTGATATTGACCCGGTCCGGACCATGGCGCGCGCTGCAATGGAGACGCTAAACCGAACGGAATGATCAGTTGAAATCGATGCTTGGCCGCGGATTTATTACCCCGATTGACGGGCTCTCACTTTCACCCCTACCCTTCTTTAATATAACCAGAGGAACGCGGCGATGACCTTTGAGACCTATCTGATTTATCTCGCCGCTGTTGCCGTCTTCTTCGCGACACCACCCGATACAAGCCAGCTTCTCATCATCTCCAACAGTGTCCGCTACGGACTGAAACGCAGCGCCTACACGATCGCCGGGGACCTCACCGCAAACTGCCTTCAGATGACTGCGGCGGCCTTTGGCCTTGCCGCCATCATAGCGGCGTCGGCAGGCGCGTTCATTTGGATCAAATGGCTGGGTGTCGTTTATCTGTTGTGGATCGGGCTTCAACTCATATTTGCGAAAGACCACCTTGAAGACGTGTCTGCGACGGCCTCTGGCCGGTCTCTCCGCCTGTTCCGCCAGGGTTTTGTCACCTCTATGGCCAACCCCTTTGCTGTCGTCTTCTTTGGCGCGCTTTTCCCGCAATTCATCGATCCGGCACTCCCCATCCTGCCGCAACTCCTCATCCTCGGCGTTACCTATCTCGTGGTGGACGGAGCCCTCCTCATCCTGTGGGGCTGGTTAGGCGTTCGCGCAGCCCGGGCGCTTCGACGATACTCCTTCAACCTCATCAACAAAGTCTGCGGCAGCCTGATGATCGCCGCAGCCCTCCTTCTTGCGGGCAAGGACTTCCAGCGCGAGCGATAGATGTTGCGGCCCTACAAACCGGGCTGTCACCCAACGTCGCGCGCCGGGTCCTCCTCTTTCAGAAACTCGAACGCTGGCATGGGCTCTGCGAGGTAAGCCCCTTGTCCAAATATGCAGCCGATCTCCGTCATGTCCTGAAGGTGCTGGGCCGTTTCAATCCCTTCAATAGACGTTTCAATACCCAGTTTTCTCGCAAATGCCGTGATTGATTGAACAATAGCCTTCGAAAGAAACTTGTTCGAACCTTCCGACAAGAAAGTGTGTGCGATTTTCAGCCGGTCAAAGGCAAACCGCTCCATGTGGGAAAGAGACGCATATTCCGTTCCGAAATCATCAATCGCAATATCGACCCCGAGCGCCTGAATTTTAGAGAGTTCCCCCATGATGTCGGAAGCTTCCTTCAGGAACACCGTCTCGGAGATTTCGAGTTCCAGTCGCAGAGCCGGAAAATCATGTTCATCCAAAGCCCAGACGATTTGATCATAGAGCGCACCGTCACCCAGTTGACTGGCCGAAACATTGACCGACACACGCTGATCGCCTGGCCATTGGCTGGCGGTCTCGATGCTCTGTTTCAGCATCCAGTTGCCGAGATTGGCCATGGCACCGTTTTCTTCCGCAATCCGGATAACTTCCGACGGTGCGATTGGTAGATGCGATCTGTCTTTCCAGCGCAGTAGTGCTTCCGCACCGACCCGCTTCAGCGTTTTGAGTTCAAAAACAGGCTGGAAGTAAAGCTCAACATTCTCCTCGATGCCGGATGATCTGACGGCTCTCGCGACCTGCGTCTTGAGTTTCTGTTCCGCTGCCAGATCGTCGTCATAAAAACGGTAGGACCCGCGGGAGAATTCCTTCACCTTATAAAGAGCCAGATCGGCCTCGTTGAAAAGGCTATCAGAATCAGCGCCTTTTGCTCTCAAAATCCGGATACCGACACTGGCACCGATTTGAACGTGCTTTTGAAGGATCCTGAAGGGATGGCACATAATCTCGGTGATCTTGGAGGCCATCGCCTCCGCGATCGATCGCGCATTTGTCTTGCTACAGGCGAGTAAAATCGCAAATTCATCGCCCCCAAGGCGCGCTACCAGATCACCCGTCCTGACACACCCAATCAACCGCTGCGCAGCGCTCACCAACAATTCGTCACCAGCCTGGTGGCCATGCGTATCGTTCACCGCCTTGAACTTATCAAGATCGAGCAACATCAAGACGATGCAATCATCGTCGCTTTCAGCAAGCCTTTTTCGCTCATCCAATGCGTCATTAAACGCGAGTCTGTTCGGCAGGCCCGTCAGAGGATCGTGCCTCGAGGCATGTTTATCGCGCTCGGCCGCGTGGATCTCCGCCGTCACATCGGAATGGGTCCCCACCCACCCACCGCCCGGCATAGGAACATGATTGGACTTGATGACCCTGCCGCTTTTGGTCTGGAACTGGGATGTCAGCGTTTTGTTGGCTTTTAAACTTTCATGGATCTTGCGAATCTGATGGTCGATATCGCCTACGAATTCACCTCGGGCTTTTTCAGCCTCAAGCAGCGACCGAAAGTCAGCGCCTTCCCGGATCTCGCCTTCCGGCTTTTCAAAAATCTCGATATATCGCTCGTTCCAGACCGTTAGACGATCGTCTTTGCCAAAGACGCTGACCCCCTCATCCATGCTTTGAAGAATGGTTGAGAGTTCTGAGGATCGCTCACGGGCAATCTTTTCGGATTTCTTGATGAATTCTTCGGTTCGCTTTTGTGCGGTAATGTCCTGAAACGCACCGATCAGCTTTGTCACGGCCCCGTTTTCATAAACCGGATTTCCGAGCGCTCGAACCCATATTCTATTTTCGCTGGCCGTAACCAGTTGCAGCTCCAGATCCCAACCCGTCCCGGTTTCGATGGCTGTTTCAACGGCAGAACGAATTATGGGTTGCGATTCCGGCGCGTAAAAATCGATGGCTGTCGCAAGCTGCGGCTCGTAGTCAAGCGGCACTTCATGGATGCGCTTCGTTTCATCGGTCCACATGAGACGTTGCGGGTCGAGCGTGAATTCCCATCCGCCGACACCCGTCATATCCTTAATCTGTTGAAGGAGAAGGACAGTCCGTTCTATCTCTTCGGATTTTTCCTTTTCCCGCCGTTTTGCCGCTTCCAGTTTGGTATTGGTCTTGAACGCATTGATGAGGCCTTCCGCAACACGGCCAAGATCAAGCAATTGCGCACGCTGTGCGTCGGTCAGGTGGCGGGGTTTCTGGTCGATGACGCAAAGTGTGCCGATATTGTGTTCACCGTCAATAGCGATCGGCACGCCGGCGTAAAAGGCTATTTTGGGGTCCCCTGTCACCAGGGGATTTTCCGCAAATCTTGGGTCGAGCCGCGCATCCTCGACGACCATCGGCTCCGTGTCCGCAATTGTGTGAGCGCAAAAAGCAACCTCCTTGCACGTCTCAGAGACGCCCAGTCCGACCTTCGCCTTGAACCATTGCTCGTCTTTGCCAACGATCGAGATCAGAGCGATAGGGCAGTCCAGAATGCTTGCGGCAAGCTGGACAATCGCATCGAATTCCGGTTCACGGCCGGAATGCCATACGCCGGATTGGTTCAGGGCGACCAAACGGCCTGCTTCGTTGGGGAGTTTTGGATAGGTGTTCAAGATTTGATGGCCTGTGGGGTTTCGCGTCAAACGGCGCAAGCCCTACACCTTCGCCCGTTTACGTTAATGATCGGTATAAATGCCCCAGGTGCTTTCGCGTATCCCAATCATGTGGCGACCTATCAAAGCAGGCAGAGACCCTCAGTTCCAGTCGCCAAAAAACCTATCCCAGATTTTCTCGCCGATCAGGCAATCATAGCCAGAAACGCGTTCCACCCTCGCCTCTTTCGGTTTTAATCCAGCAAGTTCCAGGATCAGCTTCTGGCGCACCGCATCGGGGAAATCCTGCCATTCGCGCACGGGGATCACAAAGGCTGCCGGACCGGTGATGACGCAATGGCGGTAATATTCATCGAGATCGTCAAGATGCCATTGCGAGCCGAGACCCTCCTGGGTCATCAGAGGCAGTCCGTTTATCGTAATACCTCGAGACGCCGCATCTGCTCGAGCGGACAGGACCGCGCGCCCGTCGTTGTTTGGCCCATCACCGGAAATATCGATCACACGGCGCATGCCTTTGAAGCCGTTTTCCTCAAATCGCGGAATGGAGTAATCGATGATGCCGGAGATCGACGTGCGCCGGAGTGAGGTGTTGAAATTGGCTGTAAGTTTCGCAGCAAAGGCTTCCAAACCTTCGCGGCTTTCCACAAGTGTCCAATCGACAATGACGCGCTGGGAATAGCTCCCCGCCCATTCCACGTAGGTAAGCGCCACTTTACCATGGAGCCCGCCCAAGGTGATCGCCTGTACGACCTCATCGCTCACGAGCGCTTCGGCATAACCGCGTCTCTGAATCTCGAGTTCACGCGCTGTCATTGAGCGGGACACATCAACGGCAAGGATCAGTTCCACATCGACAGGCGTCTCGGAGCGGGCCGGAACGACAAGGGCCGTCAAGGCTGCAAGGGCAACAAGACCGGATCGGAGCGTGCGCATAGTTCGAGTTGAACGGGAATCCGTTCGCTTGTCCATGCGCTATTTGACCCAATAAAGCCTCGCCGCATCACCTTTTCGTCAGGGCGCGAGCAGGCTGCGCTTGATTGTTGAAAACCTTAGACTGAACGAACGTGGAAGAACCTAAAAGACGGCAATCAGTCATTTAACGCACGCCATCCAAGATACGGATCTTCGCGACTCCAAGGGCCATTCACCGTATTTTTGATGCGCCAATCCACCTAATCCAGGCGTTGTGTTCTCCAAAATCTGGGCGTTTGTCCAAAACGGCGCCTGAAGGCTTTCGCGAACTGCGCCGGGCTCTCAAACCCTACGCTTTGGGCAACGTCAATAACACTCCTGCTCCTCCTGGACGCCAGATATTCAGCAGCCGCGTCCAGTTTTTTCTGAAGGACATATTGATAAGGCGTATTCCCGGTTGTTGCCTTGAAACGCCGTGAAAAGTGATGGCGGCTCAAACCAGAAATCTTCGCTAACTCATCAACGAGAATCTGACGATCTATATGCTGCCCCACATAGACATCGATATCCTCAATCATACTGCGGGACAAGGGCACGACACTCTCTATTTCGTCTGAGTGTTCTACCTCCTGAACAGCCTCGTCCAAAAGCTGATGAACGATCATAAAGGCTGCGTATTTCAGGACACTATCGGAGGACATGCCCGGATTCGAATAGCCGATCTGCATCATGGTTTTCTCAACCAGCGGATCGTGAAACGGCTTGGAAATGACGTCGTGCCGCAATCTGTTTGGCCATTTATCTCCAAAGACTGAGACAAGTGCCTTCACCTCTACCCCAAGGCCGATGACTCTTAACTCAGGCCAAGAGCCGAAACCTGGAGATGAGGGTGCGGCGATACCGATGTCCCCTGGTTCGATGTAGGCATCAAAATCCTGTCCGCTTGTTTTCTGGCAAACGCGCCCGCCGCCGGAAACGCATAGCAGTACAAAAAGCGCCGGCACATTCGGAACCGGCCCGCTTAAAGCCTCATATGAGGCATCATACATCATAATCGAATTCGATGAATCGATCTGAATGCTGTGAACCTCAGCCCCAAGGTCGGTAAGACGCTGCTGAACAATACCTTTGGGTGGAATCGGCATATGCGCTCCCCAATGAAATCGCTATCACAACGCTAAGTTAACATGAGTATTTTTGTCAAGTTAGCGAGAATACATCATTTCAGCGCACGATCGGGTTAGATATCATTCAATCATACCAATAGTATAGCCCAATCAATCGCAATAAATGCGGGGGCGCTTTGATGAAAATTCATGCAACTTACAGTCTCTTGATGACGACCGCGCTGGCGGGGCTGGTCACTCCTGTTTTCGCGCAAGAGATCCAAACTTCCAACGGTACGGCGATCCTTCTCGATGAGATCGTACTTAGAGGCGACAAGGTCGGACGCACGATACAGTCGGCAACAGCAGGCACTACTGTCATAAACGGTGAGACGGCAAATGCAGCGGTCAATCAGGACATCGATGACGTTGTTGCCGCTGAAGCCAATGTCCTTGCCAATGAAGGGTTCTCACTGCCGTCGATCAGGGGAATCGATTCCACCAGCGGTGGCAGGCCAAGCATAACGGCCGGTTCGCAACCAAGAACTCCCATTCTGGTGGATGGCGTGGCCTTGCCATCGAATGAGTCATCGGCGATTTCATCGGTTTCTACTTGGGATATCGATACTGTTGAAGTGGGGCGCGGACCACAACCAACAAACACCGGGCGCAATGCAATCGGTGGCGCTATCCGCGTTTTCACAAATGATCCAACCTATGATTTAGAGTTTGCGACCAGGATCGGATATTTCAACCAGAACGGAACGATAAACGGCGCAGCGCTTGTTAACATTCCGATCGTGGAAGACCAGGCAGCCCTTCGCTTTACGGCGGAGGGAAGCTTTGGAGACAGTTTCGTTGATATTGTTCCATCAGTTCCGGCCGGTTTCGATCCAAACCAGGAGACATTTGGACGGGTGAAAGGCAAATTGCTGCTGGAGCCCTCGAGCCTGCCAGGTTTGAGTGTTTTGGTAAGTGTCGACCATCTGCGCAACGAAGAACCGATTGACGGCTTCGTGGATGATGTCGAGGCTGTCAGTATCAGTGGGGCGAACCCATTCGGGCTTGTATCTTCCTTTGAGGAAGTCGATCAGACAGTCTACCAAGCCCGTGCAAGCTATGACTTCGACGAGCGCTTCACGCTGGTGAGCCGTGTTGCCTATCTCGACAATTCGCTCCTCTTTGCTGATACCGGAGACGTCTTCAACTTTGGCTTTCCGTTCGCTTTGGGCGCGACCGGTTTTGACAAAGACCAAATCGAAGGTGAGGTCTATCTCCAATTCAGGGATTTGGGCGTCATCAGACGAGGTGTCTTCGGTGTCATACACAACACTGAGAAAGAAGACGGCTTTAACAGCGGCACGCTCGAATTTACAGCGGATGGCGAGATCAACAACACGGGTGTTTACGGTGAAGTCGAAGTGTCGGCGGATCGCTTCGTTGACGGCTTGACATTCATTGGCGGCGGGCGCCTTGAGATTGATAATCGGTTCCGCGACACCTTTGCTCCTGCGGGCAATCCGGTTGGCGCTTTCTACGGCAGCGAGACGGAGTTCCTGCCGAAAGCCGGTATTCGATATGAACCGACCGACAACCTTACCTTCGGCTACACATTCTCCAGAGGGTTTCGGGCCGGTGGCCTCGACGTTGATTTAACGGCGCCCATATTCGGTCTGCCACTCTCGATTTCCGAGTTTGGGTCGGAATTCATCAATCAGCACGAAGTGTACGCAAGAGGCTCGTTCCTCGATGGTAAGCTCGACCTTTCTGCCACCGGTTTTTACTACAAGTGGGACGATGCACAGGTGGAGGGCGCAGCATCTTTCTTCGGCGGCGGTGTTGTGCTGATCGGAAACGTACCCGAAGCCATCGGGTTCGGCGGTGAGTTTAATGCTGCATACAAAATCAACCAGCAGTTCAGTGTCAAAGCAGCTCTTGGTCTGCTCGAAACGGAAATCACAGATGCGGGAACGGGACTTGCGACTTTTGAAGGTTCGGCCCTTCCCCGCGCACCCGAATTAACAATATCCGGTGGTCTCACCTGGCAGCCGATGGAGAACTTAAAGGCTGCGGTTGATGTCCGACATATCGGCGAAACATTCACCGGTCTCGGCGAAGCCACGCTCGATAACTACACCGTCGTCGATGTCTCCGCCGGGTATACCGTCAGAACCGGAAGTTCCGAGTTTCAACTGGAAGGCTTCGTCAACAATATCTTCGATGAAAGCTTTATTACCTTTTCCGAGGCTGGCTTCATAACTCTGACGGCGGTTGGACGCCCGCGGACTTTCGGTGCGCTCCTGACGGCGAAATTCTGACGAAGACATACCCCTGGAAAGGATTGGTAGTGCTCTCGACAAGTACGAAACAGTAGACCCATGCGCTGGCATGTCTTATCAATTGTTGGACTGCTTTATGCCGTTCAGTTCATTCCCTTCTTTTTCGCCATTCTTGCGCTTCCGATCGTGATGCGTCAGGAGGGGTATTCGGCAACGACCATCGGTCTTGTTCAGCTGGCCGCGATCCCTTACGTGTTCAAGTTTCTCTGGGCACCCTTGATCGACCGCTACAAGCTTGGAAAGGACCGATACAAATCCTGGATTGTTGTTCTTTCGAGCATTCATGTTGTAAGCATCATTGCACTTGCGATCTTCGATCCCTCCGGCCCGCTCGTTCTTCTATTTATAGCATTGATGGTCGCCTGTATCGCAGTCAGCACGCAGGATGTTGCGGTTGATGCACTTGTGATCTCTTTGCTGCGGCCATCAGAGCGAACAATGGGCTCGACCTTCCAGAACGCCGGGGCCTATACCGGAGCGATTATCGGCGGCTTCGGATTTCTTTATATCTACGATAATATAGGTTGGACTATCGCCTTGTTGATTCAGGCGGGATTATTCGCCCTTCCCCTCATCGTGCTGGTGTTTGTCAAAGAACCGCCGCGGCTGCGCGGCGTACCGCCGGTCAATTTGAAGAACGCATTTCGTTTCTTCACGCAGCCAAGGATGGGACGGTGGCTTGCGATCCTAGGAACGATGCGCCTACCCCTTATCATGACGATGCTACCCATGCGTCTCATGATGGTCGATCAGGGAATGTCGGCTGAAGAGATTGCCGTTTGGTTTGGCCTGTTCGCAATGTGCGCAGGCGGTGGCGCAACGATGATGCTTGGTCCTCTCCTGCGCCACCTTCCGAGAGTTCGGGCGATCTATATTGTGGGCTTCATCAATGTTCCGGTCCTTGTCGGCGTGGCCTTTATCGCCGCCGCATTTCCAGCTGAGATCCGCTACGCGATCATCATAGCTTGGGCGGCGATCGCCATGACGGATATCGTCATGTTCCGCGGTGCCATGGACAAGGTCCGTCCGGAAATACCGGGCTTTGATTTTTCCGTTCAAATCGCAATCTATATGATGCTGCCCGCTTTGACGGATCCGATCGTCGGATATGTCATTGACACGCATGGCTATTTACCAACCTTCCTGATTGCAGTCCCCTTGGGTCTGGTTCCCCTCGCCGTCCTTTATTTTGCAATTGCGCGGTTCAGCAGTTCGGCGCGGGGTCTTGATGGTGAACGGGTGAAGTCAACGGGCGTTATGGCCTGTAGAGACCCGAATGCCCTTCTTAAGTTTTGTGAGGAAGAATTCACCGAACACGGCATTACCTGCACCTGGCCTGAACTCAATTTGCTGCGTATGGAGGAGATGGGCTGCCTCGTCGAGATGAGAGGTTTGAAGGATTCCGTCGATATTCTGATCGAGACACCAAGCGACAACTTCCAGGTCTTCATACGCGACGAAATCGTTGAGCACCTGGAGGAATTTGATCCCGTGGCGATACACGATCTGCGTTGGACGGGCGGCATCAAAGTCGGCGAAATGCCGTCTAACTTCAGAATCCTGCGCGCAAAGAAACGAGAACAAGTATTTCCGGGTCTCATGAGAGTAACACTGGAAGGCATCGACGTAGAGGCCCTTACCAGAGACGGTATTCATATCCGCCTTATGATGCCGGAGGAACGTGGCCGCGCGCCGGTCTGGCCGGTAATCGCTGAAAACGGCAGCACCGCATGGCCAGAGGGTGACGACAAACTGCATTCACGCTACGTGACAATCCGCGAGATCCGGATGGATGAACGTGAGATCGATGTCGATATCGCGCTTCACAACGGCGGTTTGATTTCTGACTGGGCCTGCCTCGAAGGCGATGAGCAAGAGGTCGGAGTCATGGGTCCGTTTGGTGACCCTTATCTCGAACATCAGGATAATGTCGTCATGGCGGCCGATTATACCGGTCTACCCGCGCTCGCCCGCCTCATAGAAAGCGCAGATCCGAAAGCGACCGGACAGGTCTTTGCGACAGCGCCCTCACAGGAAGAGCTGGAAGCCTACCTGCCGAAAACCGCCATGAAGATCACCGCTGTGACCCCAGACAGCTTTTCAGAACAAATCGCCGATCTTGTCCGCTCCTGCACCAATGACGTTGTTTCTTATGCTTGGTTTGCCGGCGAATTCAGCGCAGCACAGAAAGTACGCAAGATTTTCAAACAGGATTTCAGCCTAACCAAGAAAACACAGCTCAGCGTCGCCTACTGGAAGGCCGGATCCCCGGGACATACGTCCCGAGCAACTTGAAACGGTTTTTTCCAGCTTTGAGCTCACATCTATCCGTCATCGGCGGAGCTACCAGCGAACGAAAAACGCGCCAGTGCACAAGCGCTTTCACGTCCCATGAGGCGCTGCCAGACCATTGGCGTGGTTATCTTTCCTCTCGTGTTTCCGCCGCTGGATGGGAGAGCAGGACCTTATTAGTGAGCCCCGGTGCGGCGAGCATTGCATGCGCTTTTGCACCTTCGCTGAGTGGCAGCACTGTCTCAATTAACGGGTAAAGCGTTCCGTCGGCGAGCCAGCCGACAATGCGCTCAAGATCCGCCTCGGTGGGCGCGTTTTCGACTACAATCGGCGTGATTCCGCGGGCCGTCTGAAACTGACCGCCGGGCTTCCACCATTCCGGGATAACTGTTGCATAAGCGCCCCCGTCCCTGACTGTCGCAAATGCCGCGAGCGCGTGCGCCGCGCCTCTCACATCAATCGCGGCATCAACCGATGATGGTGCCGGATTGTCGACCACGGTCAGACCGAGGGCTCTGGCGATCTCGCCCGCTGCCCTACCGACGGCGCCGTCGAGATTGTTCACATGAACTGTTTGCCCCGGTGTCAGTTTTAAGGCTTCAACACTGTTGAGTGCGGTAATGGAGGCAAGCGGAGCGGCAGCGGCCATTTCAAGTGCAACTGTGTCGGAGAGTTTCACCACTTGGGATTTCGGAAGAACAACAACTTCTTGATGCGTTCCGACACGGGATGATGGCTGCTTGCTCATCACCATCACACGGTCGCCCACGGCGAGGCCCCGCACATCGGGACCAACGGCTTCAACCCGACCTGCACCGTCCCAGCCGAGCACCATCGGAAAACGCTCCGCTTCATCGGGCAGGATGGCGCCCGCCCGTACGCCAAGATCGACCGGGTTCACTGCTGAGAGGTGCAAGCGAACTGCGACTTTATCGCCGGAGCTTTCGTCGATTTTCGGTTCTGCCATGTCCGCGAGATGCAGCACATCCGGGTTACCATATTTCTCGAGAATAAGAGCCTTCATGGATGCCTCCGTTCCGGCGCGCCTGTTTGAAAGCGCGTCAGGGGTTGAGATGAGGCATTCTATTGGTCACATATAGTTACTCATGAAAAGTGGGTACCTTCAGGTAACCGGTATGTCAGATGAAAACAGGGATGAAGAAGACCGGCGACACGCTGATCATGCGACCGGTTTTGAATGCTGGGGCGTCTATAGCCGTGAATGCGCTACGCGCCGCACGCTCATGCGAATTGCCGACAAATGGACAATTCTGATCATCGGCCGCCTCACGCAACGGGCTTGCCGCTTTGGCGAACTCCGTCGCTCGATCGAAGGCATTTCATCGAAGGTGTTGACCGAGCACCTGAGGGAATTGGAAAAAGACGGGCTGCTAACCCGCACCGTCGAGCCGACTTCGCCGCCATCTGTGACCTATGAGCTAACCGATCTTGGCGTAAGCCTCGGGGCTGTAGCGCTCTCCATCAAAGAATGGGCCGAACACCACGCCGACGAAATCGAAAGGCATTCGCGGAGCATGTGAGCTTTTAGCAAGCAGCGTAGCATCTACATGCTGCCAAATCATGATCGGCTCACACAATGTGCACCGAGAGGCGAACCCACTCTTCGCCAGACAAAACGATATCACGACAATCCGGTTCGACGTGTGTCCACTCCTATTCCGGAACTATTTTTCCAGGCAATGAGTTCACCGTCATCGTTTCCGATGGCTGGAAATGGATGACCGAACGGATCGACTCTCCCGCTTTCAGAAGATCGAATGCGGTGTTGATCTGATTATGGGTCATGTGGTGCGTGATGTAGGGATCCACGCTGAAATCACCGCGCAACCATTCATCGACCATGCCGGGAAGCTGGCTGCGACCGAGAACACCGCCGAAGGCCGTTCCGCGCCAGACGCGGCCCGTCACCAATTGGAACGGTCGGGTTGATATTTCCTGCCCGGCACCTGCAACGCCAATCACCGTGCATTCGCCCCAACCTTTATGGCAGGCTTCAAGGGCAGCGCGCATCAGGTCGACATTGCCGACGGCCTCGAATGTGTAATCGAGCCCCCCTCCGGTCATCTCAACGAGCACATCCTGGATCGGCGCATCATAGTCTTTCGGATTGATGCACTCAGTTGCCCCAAGCGCCATGGCAAGCGGGAACTTTGATGTATTGATATCAATACCGATGATCTTGGAGGCGCCATTCATGACGGCACCCTGGATCACGGCCATGCCGACGGCGCCGAGACCGAAGACTGCGACGGTTGCACCGGCCTCCACCTTGGCAGTGTTACGCACAGCGCCCATGCCGGTCGGCACGGCGCAGCCCATAACCGATGCTTTGGAAAGGGGCGCTTCCTTTGAGATCTTTGACACCGCAATCTCGGGTAGCACGGTGTATTCACTGAACGTGCTCGTCCCCATATAGTGCAGGATCTGCTTACCCTTGTAGGAAAAGCGAGACGTTCCGTCCGGCATTACCCCGGCACCCTGGGTCTTGCGAATGGTCTGGCAGAGATTAGTCTTGCCGGACTTGATGTAAGGATCGTTCGGATCTTCAGGAATATAAAGCGGGATAACGTGGTCGCCCGGGACAACCGACGTCACGCCCTTACCAACCTCTTCAACGATGCCGCAGCCTTCATGACCCAGGATGCAAGGAAACAATCCCTCCGGGTCTTCGCCTGAAAGGGTAAAGACATCGGTGTGGCAAAGGCTCGTCGTCACAATCCGGACCAGAACCTCACCCTCTTTCGGGCCTTCAAGATCGATTTCCTCGATTTCCAGGGGCCGGTTTGGCTCCCATGCAATCGCCGCACGTGTCTTCATCGTTCTTCTCCCATTCCTCTTCCAATCAGTGATAGACCCGTTGCACCGGCCTGTTCTCAAGATCATTCACCGGATCGAGCACAAGAACGAGGCGTGTTTCGCCCGTTCCCTCGATCGGGGGTGAGCGATGCAGAAGCCCCGATTTCGACCCGTCAGGCCAGAGCGTGCCGCGCAGCACCATGGGCGCGCCGGTCGCGACCGTAAAGACACGGCGCGGCTCTTCTCCATCGGTTGAGATGCCGTACTGGGTGCCTGTTCCGCGATAGGTGCAGATCATGCGGGCAAGGATCGAATCGATATGAAATTTCCGGCAGGCATTCGTCGTCACCACATCAAGGCGCATGCGCATATAGTGAACCGCCATCAGATCCGAAAAGAGACGGGACATATCGGCAATGTCCTCAACGAGCAAATCTCGCTCAGGATCGTCGGGCGTACCGGCAATCTGGCAAAGCTGATACACAGCCTCCAAGACAGAATCGCCGTGAAGAACCACCCTGCCCTGCGGCAGGTATTTGGGATCGAGCCCAGCCACCCAATCCTTGAGGTCCGGCGCCATTTGCCGGTTCCAGATCGCGGCAGCACAGCCTGGGCGATGGATGGCGTTCAGCCCCTCCGGCGTATGGGCCATGCCGACACCGACCACAGCCTCTTCAACAATGTCGCCAACAAGCATCATTATTCTGCCGCCTCCTGTACACGTCTCCAAAGCGGGAACGGATCCGGGTAATCCGGCAGGTCTTCGACCGATGATGCGGTCTCTGACGGAACCAGACAGCTATCAAGGCGAGCCTTCAATTCCTGCCAATCGATCTCTGCGCCGATGAAAACAATCTCCTGGCGGCGGTCGCCCCATGGCTCTTTAAAGTGGGCGTTCATGTAAGCCTTGGCAGCTTCATGGGTCGGGCGGCGTTCTTTCGGGACCGATACCCACCAATTCCCCAGGGGAGAGACTGAGGAGAGCGCTCCGGCAAGCGAGAATTCCGCCACCCATTCAGGCCGCGTGGCAATCCAGAAATGACCCTTCGCACGGATGACACCCGGAAGCTCATTGTTGAGAACGTCCGCGATCTTTTCGGGCACGAAAGGCTGGCGTGCGCGATAGACAAAGGATGTGACGCCATATTCTTCCGTCTCCGGCACATGATCGGCGAAACCGTAAAGTTCCTTCGCCCACATCGGGTGCTCGTGGGCTTTTTGGAAATCGAAGAGACCGGTCTCAAGAATGGTATCAGCCGAAACATTGGAATGATCCGTCTCGATGATCTTCGCGTCACCATTGAGACTGCGAATGATCTTGCGCGCCGCATCCACCCGTTCCGGACCCGCGTCGCTCACCTTGTTGAGGATCACCACATCAGCGAACTCGATCTGATCTGTCAGAAGATGAACAAGGGTCCGGTTATCCTCTTCGCCGAGGGTCTCGCCCCTGTCGTGGAGGAAGTCGTGGGAGGCGTAATCTTTCAGAAGGTTTACGGCATCTACGACCGTTACCATCGTATCGAGTCTTGAGACATCGGAGAGGCTCACGCCCTTTTCATCTACGAACTCAAAGGTCGCGGCAACGGGAAGCGGCTCGGAGATCCCAGTCGATTCAATCAGGAGATAATCAAACCGGTCTTCCTGAGCCAAACGGCCGACTTCCGCCAGAAGATCATCGCGGAGTGTGCAGCAAATGCAGCCATTCGACATTTCAACGAGTGTCTCGTCGGTGCGGCTTAACTCGGTATCTGCGCGCACGAGATCGGCGTCGATGTTGACTTCCGACATGTCATTGACGATCACGGCGACGCGGCGGCCTTCGCGGTTGTTCAAAACGCGATTGAGCAATGTGGTTTTTCCAGCGCCCAAAAAGCCGGATAGAACGGTGACCGGAAGTCGTGTATCAGCCATAGTACGGCACTCCTTCTGAGGGGGAATTTTCACGTAACTTACACAGTTACTAGACTTACGCAACTGCCATTGTTACGAGACTTGTGAAATCTGAGGATAGCTTTTTATGAAGCGCAATAGCCGCCTTTCCCTGGCGCTCCACACACTCGGCCATATGGCGACGGAACCTGACGCACCGCGCACATCTGCCGACATAGCGGCCCATGCGGGGACGAACCCGGTTGTCGTGCGCCGGGTCCTTGGCACGCTCAGGAAAGCGGGCCTTTTGACATCAGAAAAAGGCCATTCCGGCGGCTGGCAGCTCGCGAAATCCCCGCGCGAAATCACCCTTGCCGATATCTATCTCGCCTTGGATGAACGCCTGATTACGACCGATGATGACGAGCACAGCCACGATTGTTCGCTCGAGCATGCGCTTCACCATCAGGTCCTGACTGTGATGGAAGATATCGAGCGCAGCCTGATCGAGCGTCTTTCAGCGACGACTATTGCCGATATTTGTGAAACGGCGACCTAGAGCACCCTTGTAGTCTAACGCCCTAAGCCGCCGCCACGCCTCACCTCTTATAAGGCCCGTTACCTTGATTGACCTTCATTAGGAGCTGCTGATCAGACCAGAGCGATCAGGCGGCACGGCCCGCCAGTACCGCCCACATGTTTGGGTGCACCGACCACAAGGGTCGCACCAGTTGCGGGCAACTCATCAAGATTTGCGATGTTCTCAACGGCCCACCGGTTCGCGGGAAGCCATGTGTAATGGGTGATGAAATCAGCCGAGATGCCGTAGTCGATCGAAAGCGTATCGACGGCAATGCCAACGACTTCCGCTTCTTCGAGAAGCATTTTGACGGCCTCCACGTGAAAGCCCGGAAAGTGCATCTTTCCGGCATCGTCGGCATTGCGGAATTTCGGTGTACCGAGGCGCTTCTGCCAACCTGCATTTTGCGCGACACAGGCACCCTGTGGAATAGGTCCGTGCTTGCCGATCCAGGCTTTCAGGTCATCCGGAGTGATTTGCGCATCCGGATCAACATCCGCCTTTTCCTTGATATCAACGATTGCCAGCGGAGCAACGAGGGATTCGACCGGAACTTCATCAATGGACGCGCCGCCATCGGTAAAGTGCAAAGGCGCATCGATATGGGTTCCCGTATGCTCGTTTACGCGCAACGACTTCAGATTGAATTTGTGGGTGGCGTAAGTGAAGACATCCTCATCGAAAAATTGCTGCTCACCGAAATAGGTCGGGAAATCGTGGGTAAGCGTGTGAGTGAGATCGACCGCCTTTGTTGCCACTTGCGCCAGAACCGGGCGCGGCGAAAGCGTGGATGCGGCGACCAAAGCTGCCCCTGTAGCGGCAGATCCACGAAAGAAGTCGCGCCTGCTCAACGCTTTTCCTTTGACATATTCCATGATGACTGGATGGCACATGACACCTCTCCCCTGTGCGTGCGTGACCGGATATCCGCTTTATCAAGCGGGTCGCGCAAACGAGGTTATGTTATACAATACCAACGAGCAATTCACATTCTTCCAGATGGATCGGGAGTTCGTGGGACGGCGCCTGGTTTCGTGACCCATCATTTTTTGTTTAAGATAGATCTCGCGCAATCATCAACGGGCCTTCGTGACTCGTTTTCAAAAAGCTGCACATACTGAAGCCCCAAGAACAAACCCGCCGACGAAATCAGGCCCGCAAAACAAAGAATGATTGAAAGGCCGAGACTATCGAGAAGGCTGGTGCTCACTCCTGCAATCACCAGAAAAACAAGTGCTTCGAGGCTCGTAAAGCTCGCTAGATCCGTTGCTTGCCGTCCGGGGCGGCACAATCCGAGAAGAATAGTGCGGTTGGCGGTAAAGGTCGCATAGACGACAAGGTTTGCCCACAAAATGGAGGCCACGATTAAGATCGGGCCAATCTCGTTCAGAGCGAGAAATGCAAACGCCAAAGCGGCGATGACATTGAGGCTTCCAATACCGATCAGAACACGGAACCCGCCAAACAGATCGATCAGCGGCTTTGCGAGCAACGCGCCTGTAAAGCCGAGCAAATTGCCGAAGACCAGACTTATGAGACCGCTTTCAGAAACACTGAAACCGGCATCAATCAGCAGAACGGATTTCGCTCCGAACGGCACCACAATAGACGCGCTCACCAAGCTCGAAACAATGAAAAGGCGCGAGACTTCTTTTTGCCTTAGGATCGAAAACTGCGAAAGTAAGCTCGGTTTCGTCTCAGGATCCAAGGCTGGTCCGAATGACAAGAAACTGTAAGCGATGACCAAAAGCACAACGGAACAGATCAGAAGAGTTGCGACAACACTTTGCCAGCCAAGCGAGCCAAGAAGGTAAAGCACGCCAGCGCCAAGACTGAAACCAGCGAGCGCAGAAGCCGCAGCCTGCACAGACGCACCCTTTGAGTGATCGCGCTTATCGAGCCCTTCTGCAATCATCCCGCCAAGCGATGTCAGCGCCGTTCCAAGGGCAATGAAAAGCAAAACAGCAATAACAATAATCTGTATGGCGTCGGTTTCAGGATTCGTCGTCAACAAAGCTGCCAAAAGTAATGAGACCGCAAGCTGACTGCCGAGTATCCATATGCGGAAGCGTGGTTGGCCCCTCACCCGGAAACGATCGATCAGCGGTGCCCATATAAATCGCAGTGTAAACGGTATACCGGCGATAAAAATCAATGCGATTAGCGAGGATGAGGCTCCTGCCTCGCGCAGGAATAGAGCAATACCCTGGGACGCGAACTGAGCGATCAAAGCACAGGCAAACGATATTGTGCCCAACGTGACTAAGAGTGGCTTCACTTATGACATTCCTAAGAGGTGTAAGGTGAGCTAAGCGCTACAACCTGCAGGCAGAGACCATTGACGCCGTAAGCGCCAATCAACTGCCATATCCCGGGTGACCCTCGCGCCAATATGCAACGCTAAGCTGCTTATCTTTTCCAAGACCAAGATCCTGCTTGAAAAAGGTCCGAGCCGCTTGGGCGCATCCAAATTCTCCAGCAAAAAAACCAAAGCCAGGCTGCTTCTGGTTCATGAGCTCTTGCAGTTGTTTCATGAGTATTTCTGGATCGTTTTCGGGTGCGCTCTGTATCTCGAAACCGGTCATGGGAGGCAGATAATCAGAGAGCCTGAAGTCGTGCGGACAGCAAACTAAAATATCGCCGACGGCGGTGTCAGGTATGGTCTTAAGGAGCCTCGTCAGCGAGCCAAGACCTGTCATATCCACACAAATCAGGTAGCGGTCGGCCGGGGGTAAAGCATTGATCCCGGCAGGTCCCATTGCTCCGACCTGCTCGCCGCGCTTGGCGCAGCCCGCCCATTTCGAAATCAAACCGTCTCCATGGCTCACAATATCCAATGAAACCTCGTCATTTGCAGGATCAAACGCCGACACCGTCACAAATCTCACATGCAACAGGTCATCGCCTTTCGGCCAGACCGGCGTCCCATTAGCCGCCATGGTCGGCCAGACCGGAAGCCGATGAACGCTCTGTGGCATCATCAGGCGCAAATGGATCCCATCACCCATGTGATCTGAAAAACCGGGAAAGGCGAGCGTCACCCTCACCAGATTTCGATGCAGTTCAACCCGGTTGCGGACCGTGAGGACATGAAAATTCGGAGGCAATGCACCGACTTTTGCCATTTCACCTGTCCAGCGCAGGTTGCGGGCAGCATTTTCGTCAACTTCGGCAACATGCTCTGCAATTTCTTCTTTAAAGAAACCGAGCGCGGCCGGATTCGGCGCCTTTATGGCGAACCGTATACTTACATCCGAGACATGAAAATCAACGCGAAATGCGTTGTGCTCGATGTATCGGACGCCATCGTCATCGACCTGCATCGTCATGTCATGGTCGCGTTTAAGATGGTCGACAAAATTGTCGAGAATTTTTGCGGCAGATTGGGTTTCAACCTGGGCCTCGGTATAAGAACTGGTCAATTTTTACCCCCAACGCCTGTCTCACGACGACCCTTGGTCCATGGTGAAGGCTACCCGCGCCCACAACGCAAACTGCGCGAAACCTGACGTCCCAATCCTTGGTTTTCCGAGAAACTGGCCGTCTTAACAGATTGCCCCGCGATAACGAAAACGGGGCCGTACTCGCGTTTATTACCTATCGAAAATCATTTGGATCAAGCTGCCATTTTAAAATATGATAATTTTAGTCAAGATATAAAGGCGATGCGGTCTGTCGCCGGAAAAGTACGCCAGAATTCAGGAAGCAGGATGTGAGCGAGCCTAAATTTCCAACCACTATCGACGAAACGAATTTCGATGAATTCGAGTCGGTCGTTTCACTGGAAACACTATCCGTGCGGACGGGAGAGAATGACCCGATCGCAGCCGGTACGATGCATTTCGTGCAACCGAACGATATGACGGCAATCCTGGTCATGGAGATAACAGGTGTGCGGCCGTTTGAAACAACGATGGAGGCCGAGCCCGGATTGGTCCTTGAACTGCGCCTTGCCGGAGAAACAACGTCGATTAAATGCGGAGCTGATTCCACAGAATATATCGATAAAGCAGGCGACCTTATCTTGCGAGGATCCCGCGATAAAACGCGGTGGCACGTGCATGGAACTCAACAATCGCTCCTGCGTTCCGTAAATATTCGATTTCATAAAGAATACTTTAGAGGCCTTATGAGTAGAGCGCCTTCACTCTCCATCTGGGGACTTCAGACAATAAACTCTGAGCTCAACAGGACGTTTTGCATTTCGCCAGTTCTTCACGTCTATGCGCAAAGAATGTTTGAGCTTGCGAAAACAAAATCTGGCGAAAACGACCTTTTAATTGAAGCCATTTCCATGCAGATTCTCCACATGATCTGGAAGACGGCAAAGGTCGAAGCCGGGACAACACAAAACGGCAAAGCCATTTCCATTGCAGCCTATGCCTCCGATATGATTGACAGCCACCCTACGGTTAAATTGAGCATTCGCGATGTATCGAAAGCGTGCCGGGTCAGCGAGACAAATCTGAAGAAGCAGTTCCAGGCCAAATACGGCGTCTCGATCGGGCGATACATGCGAACAAAACGCATGGAAAGAGCGGCTGAAATGCTGCAGGGGGACAGTGTGATTTCAGAGGTTGCGACGATACTCGGCTATAGCAGTCCGGAAGCATTCGCACGTGCTTTTCGCCAGCATTTTGGTTGTTCCCCGAGCGCATTTCAGAACTAAACTGTTAGATTTAATGCCGTAAATGATAGGCCCACTCGATAGACACCGGGTTTTACCGCCTGCATTCATACTCTCCGCAGGTGTTACTTGGGAACGGTGGGGACGACATGCGTTTGGGGAAACAGACGAGAACTATACTTGGCATTCTTTTGTGCTCAACAGCCTTGGCGCAGGGGGTCGGCGCACAAACAAACGATATTGAATTGAAACCAATCACTATTACCGGTGAGCGGGTCGAGCGCACGGTCTTCGAGACGCCGTCTTCAGTTGTAGCCATACCGGGCGAAGACCTGGATGAAACTCCGGCGATACAGAATGTCGAAGATGTGTTGGAGGATATTCCGAATGTTACGGTCTTCGGCGCCTCGAACGAAGGACCAGTGATCCGCGGTCTCCAGACGGGCGGTCCTCTATCCGGCGCTCCGTCTTTTCTGGCCGGAACGTTACCACGCGCCGTTTTGACCATCGACGGCCGGATTTTGAGTTTCAGCGAATTCATCTTCGGAACGAGCTCTGTCTACGATCTGGAGCGCATAGAAGTCTTTCGCGGACCGCAAACCACTTCGCAAGGCACCAACGCGATTGCTGGTGCTTTTTACATAACGACAAAAGATCCGACCTATGACCTTGAGTTTTCAAGCCGCGCACGGGCAAGCAACTTTGACGGCTTTCAAGGTTCGGCGCATGTCAATGTCCCGCTCGTTCAGAACGAACTCGCGTTCAGGGCAGCGTTCGACTATCGCCAACGCGATACATTTATTGAACTTGATACCCCGGGACAGTTGCTGATCGATGAGGTGTTCCGGTTTGAGCAGCTTACCGGCCGAGCCAAATTGCTTTGGGAACCGGTCGCCATTCCGGACTTACAGGCAAAGCTGACCTACTCACACACCGAGACAAGCTCACCGCAAACCGAGCTGGTTGACGAACCATTCGAGGAACTCACGCGCACGACCAATCCCGACCCCTCGGCCTTCACGACCGAAGCCGACACAATCATCGCCGATGTCACTTACGATTTTTCCGACAATGTGTCATTGACCAGCAAATTTTATTGGTCGCAATTCGATTCCGCGCGACTGGTCGCCGATCCGAATACGGGTGCAGCGGAAATCGCCGGTAATGACTTCACAAACGATACCCGTTTGAATTTCAGCCTTCTGGACGGTCGCCTGACAGGCGTGTCCGGGCTTTATCTGCGCCTTGTCGAACAGGACGAACTCTTCGTGTTCACCCAAACGCTGACAGATATTGAAGATCTTCGGACAGCTTTGGGGATCTATTTCGAATCCACCTATCAATTTACCGACCGGTTCGACGCAACGGCTGGTGTCAGATATCAGCTCGACAGGCAGGAGCGCGAAGGGGTCGCATTCGGAGGTGCTCCGTTTGCTGTCGATCTGGACTTCGATGAGCAATTCGATGCACTCCTGCCGAAATTCGCCGTTGGGTACAATGTCAACGACGACCTTCGAATTGGCGGGATCGTTTCACGTGGCTTCAATCCGGGTGGCGTCAACATAAGTCTCAACACGCTGTTCTTCGGCCAACCTAACCCGTTCTTTGAATTCGATGAGGAAACGCTTTGGAATTTCGAGTTGTTCGCGCGGGCGAGATTGTTTGATAATCGTCTTGCGCTCGATACAAACGTGTTCTTTACGGATTTCGACGATACGCAGCGCGCTTCCACGACAATTCTGCCGACCGGCATCCCTGACACGATTGTTCTGAATGCGGAAGATGCACGCAGTTTCGGATTGGAAACGGCGGCAAAGTTTCAGGCGACGGACCGGCTGAAACTTTCAGGGTCCCTTGGATTGATATCGACGGAGTTTCAGGAGTTTTCTGAGAGTACAGCTGGAATTGTCGGCAATGAATTCCGCGGCGCGCCGACCGTAACCGGCGCTTTCGGGTTCGATTTCGAGCTTATCGATGATTTTTTCATCGGATCGAATGTGCGATTCACATCAAGCTATTTCAGCGACGATGAAAACGATCCGGATGAGGAGATCGAAGCGTTTGCGATCGTCGATGTCAGGATGCAGTACGAGCCGCATGACAACTTCAGGGTATTCGGTTTCGTCAACAATGTCTTCAACGAGATTACACCTGTGAACGCCAACCGCTTCGGCGCCGGTCTGGTGCTTTCGACAACGGTACCGAGGGAATTCGGCGGCGGTGTCTCAATTAAGTTCTAGTGCTGCATTTGCGTTTCGTAGACGGCCCATAGCGGGCTCCGGTCTCGATGACAGATTCGCCTTGCTCTTTGACCGCCCGAGAACGGGGGTCTTGTGAACGATTGGAAAGTACGGAGCTTTTCACTTTTGAGGGAAAGCCGTGAAGGCGGATTTGAGAAAAAAGCAATGCCCTGTTTAGCTTGTGTAGAGCCGCCTGACGTCGATCAGCGTGAGGTTCATCGGCCGGTCTCGCCAGCGCCTCAATACGGCATACCCGAAGCGGAAACTGGAAAACCGGCCCCTAGGCCATGAAGGTGCGCTAACGCGATACCTTACAGATCTTCAATTTTTTCCGGGAACAGCAGCGATAATTTCGGATCGGCTCGGAATGGCAAGTTCCTGTCTACCCAGTTGAAAATGCCCGCCCACCCAACGAAACGCTGCCGGAACGCGCCTTCAGCGACCTAACCCAACCGACATCACGCGATTGTTAAGCGGTGTAACAGTGTCGGCCGGCAGCCGCTCTACGTTAACCTACCTATAGAAAATACCACAAGAAAAGCAGGACACTACCGCCAGGAGAACCGCACGAGAGCGTCGGAGGACAACGCTACGTAACACCCAACCCTTTAGATAAGGCGGATAGACATGTCAGCAAAGATCGTCGTCGGAATCGATGGAGGCGAGTCGGGAAACCGCGCCATCCAGTTTGCCATAAAACAAGGGCGGCGAATGGACGCCTGCGAGCTGATCCTCGTCTATGTCATTGAATGGTCTCCCTTCACTTTCCAAACGCCGGAAGAAAACGAACAGCGCCACAAACGCCGTGAAGAAGAGATTTCTGCCGCGCAAGAACGCATTGTCGATCCGGCCGTTGCAAGTCTTGCAGACTCGGGCCTCCCCGTCCGCGGTATCGTCAAGCATGGCGATGTTGCTGAAACGCTAGACCGCATCGCGACCCAGGAGGGCGCCGATCAGATTGTCGTGGCGAAAAAGTCTGATGTGGGCCTCGCGTCGCGTATTTTTGGCTCGTCTACGGTCAATCTGGTCATGCATGCCAGTATTCCTGTCACTGTTGTTGCGTGAGGATCGAGCCATGAAAAAGATAATTGGTACTATCGCGTCGTCCTCAACCATATGGGCGCTCACAACCCCGGCCGCTTTTGCGCAAGAGGCAAAGGGCATCGACGAGACCGTGAACGAATTATTCGCCACGGTCACGGGTCCCTTCGTCAGTTTCATCTTCTCGTCGCTCCCCGGAACCAATTTCCCATGGATTGTCATGTGGCTGGTTATCGCCGCCACAGTCTTCACCCTTTATTTCGGGTTTATCCAGTTGCGCGCATTCTGGCATTCGATCCAACTGGTCAAAGGCGACTATTCGGACCCGGATGATGCCGGCGAGGTCAGTCATTTCCAAGCCTTGGCGACAGCGCTTTCCGGCACCGTCGGACTTGGCAATATTGCTGGCGTCGCGGTCGCCGTTGGGATTGGCGGTCCGGGGGCCACGTTCTGGATGATCATGGCCGGGCTTCTCGGCATGGCCTCCAAATTCACCGAATGCACCCTTGGCGTGAAATACCGCAACGAATATGCTGACGGAACCGTCTCGGGCGGGCCGATGTATTACATGTCCAAGGGATTTGCCGAGCGTGGCGCCCCGGGGGGCAAGATCCTTGCGGTGATGTTCTCGGTCTTCTGTATTCTCGGTGCGCTCGGTGGCGGCAACATGTTTCAGGCCAATCAGGCGCACGCCCAGATTTCCAGCATAGTCGGCGATTATCCGGGCTGGATTACGGGTATCGTATTCGCCGCGGTGGTGTTTGCCGTGATCGTTGGAGGCATCAAGTCGATTGCCCGGGTGACGGAAAAAGTGGTGCCCTTTATGGGCGTCATGTATGTCGCGGCGGCGATCGTCATCATCCTGATGAATGCGGACAAGATCGGCTGGGCTTTCGGGCAGATCTTTGAAGGGGCCTTTACCGGGCTTGGTGTTGCCGGCGGTTTTGTGGGCGCGCTCATCCAGGGCTTCCGCCGCGCCGCGTTTTCGAACGAAGCAGGTGTCGGCTCTGCGGCTATTGCCCATTCGGCTGTCCGGACCAAAGAGCCCATCACAGAAGGCTTCGTGTCGCTGCTTGAACCGTTCATCGACACCGTTGTGATTTGCACCATGACGGCGCTTGTCATCATCATCACAGGCCAGCTCGTCCAGGATGCGGAAACAGGTCTCTACCTTCTGAACGAGGCCGGAACTGCGATCCAGACGGTTGACGGCAATTCAGGGGTCTCATTGACGTCCGCAGCCTTTGCTTCGGCGTTCTCGTGGTTCCCGTTCATTCTCGCAATTGCGGTCGTCTTGTTTGCCTTCTCAACCATGATTTCGTGGTCCTATTACGGGCTCAAGGCGTGGACCTATCTCTTCGGCGAAGGCAAGATAACGGAACTGGTTTTCAAGGTTATCTTCTGCATCTTCGTCGTTATTGGTGCAGCAGCAAGCCTTGGACCTGTGATCGATTTCTCCGATGCCGCTATTTTCGCAATGGCCGTCGTCAATATCGTTGCGCTTTATGTGCTCATG
>JBCDCZ010000003.1:0-67295 GCA_039180865.1 Pseudomonadota bacterium
ACGCACCTGCTGCAGAAACTGGAAGGGATTGGTCATTATCCTACCGAATGTTGCGCGCCGGTTTCTTCTGTGAAAAGAAGCAGTTATGCCGACGGATTATGGGCGCGAAAGCATTTTGACAGCCTGCGCGCCCCCAGATCAAAAATGTGCATATCGAAAAACAGAAGATTTCTCAAGGGGGGTAATGGGCTTTTGTTGAAAACAAGGGCCAGCTTCAAAATGCTTTCTCTCCAATTACGACAAAGGCCGAACAAAGCCAAGCGAAGACGGGTCTGAAACAGTGCGCAAACCGCTGCAAGTCTGGATTAAGGCGTGATATCGGTCTGAACATGACACTGAATCTGTCCATCATCATTCCAACCCTTAATGCAGCGCGCTCTCTCGCTGCAACAATGAGCGACCTCGAAGCCCTTCTACGCCAAGTTCCCGGCGATCACGAGGTAATTGTGTCGGACGGCGGATCCAATGATGAGACGTCCGCAATCGCCAGGACTGAGGGTGCACGCGTGATAGCCGGCGCACCCGGGCGTGGAGGTCAGTTGCGTCGTGGCGCCGAAGTGGCACAGGGCACCTTTTTGCTCTTCCTTCACGCTGACACAAAGCTCGACGACAACGCCGCCAATTCAATAGCGGCCTTCATGGAGCGCAGCGACACCTGGAGGCGAGCCGGCTATTTCCGGTTCGCACTTGATGATGAAAGCGCGAGAGCAAGACGCCTTGAGCGGACCGTCGAGTGGCGATGCCGGACCTTCTTTTTACCCTACGGCGATCAGGGCCTGCTCATAAGGCGTGACCTCTACACTGAGCTTGGTGGCTTCAGCGATATGCCGCTTATGGAAGATGTCGATTTCATCTGGCGCCTGAAACATCGTTACTCCAGACGGGCACTCTTTGAACTTCCGGCAAAAACCATTACAAGCGCGGAGAAATTTCGCCGTAGCGGCTATATGAGGCGGTCAGCGAAAAATCTGTTCTGCCTTTATCTGTTTTGGATCGGCATCCCACCAGCTCTAATTGCGATAGTCTATTGAGGCGTCATGCAAAATCGTCACCTCATCCTGTTTGCGCGGGCTCCACGTTTTGGAGCGGTCAAAACCCGCCTCGCCCGTGATATCGGACCACTCACGGCATTCCGTTTCTACCGCAACACGCTCAATGACCTGATCCGACGACTAAACGCCACACCCGGCTTTGACCTAAGTGTCGCTGTGACACCGGACGAAGTTCTTACGGATGGTGCAGGCCCTGTATTCTCAAATGTCCATTTGGTGGCCCAGGGGCGAGGATCCTTGGGCCAACGCATGGCGCGCGCGCTCCGATACTTCGGAAACTCACCGACCATTATCGTCGGAAGCGATATTCCCGAGATCTCAAGTGCGGAGATTGATGACGCCTTCGCGAAACTCACCGATCACGATGCGGTTTTCGGCCCTGCAGAAGATGGTGGGTATTGGCTCATTGGACTGAAACAACCCACACGCCAGCCCCCGGGTTTTCTGAAAAATGTCAGATGGTCAACCGAGTACACACTCTCCGACACGTTGAGTACACTTCCTTCGCGCTACAAGGTAGCCCTGACTGCGCCATTGGATGACATTGACGACGGCCCATCCTACATGGCATGGCAAACAAACAAGAAAACCGATAAGCGCCGAAAAAAACTGGGCGCAGCAGATAAACGCCGAGTTGTATCCTGATCACGCAAATATCCGATCAGGAACGCCAACAACTAAAAACCGGATTGGACTGCAACAACCAATGGGTATCGTTTCAAGACTGGCGAATCCGACCCGCTTCATGGGGTATAGCGGCAAAATCCTGCCGGTTGTCAGTGCGCTTGCGCTCGCGACCTTGGCGGTCGGGCTTTACATGGCGTTTTTCGTGGCACCTGAAGATTACCAGCAGGGTCAGACGGTCCGGATCATGTTCGTGCATGTTCCAGCAGCGTGGCTTGCCATGTTCTGTTACTTGCTAATGACGATTTCCGCCTTTGGCACGCTCGTTTGGAAACATCCCCTCGCCGATGTGGCAGCAAAATCCGCTGCGCCGCTTGGAGCCATGTTCACCTTTCTCGCTCTCGTAACCGGGTCTTTATGGGGTAAGCCAATGTGGGGAACATGGTGGGTTTGGGACGCGCGGTTAACGTCCGTGCTCATCCTGTTCCTCATGTATCTCGGCCTGATTGCGCTCTGGAACACCATCGAAGAGCCGGCGAAAGCAGCAAAGGCAACCGCAGTTTTGATCCTGGTCGGCTTCATTAATATTCCGATCATCAAATTTTCCGTGGATTGGTGGAACACCCTCCATCAGCCTGCAAGCGTCATTCGCCTTGATGGGCCGACGATCCATTCTTCGATCCTGACGCCTCTTCTTATAATGGCGATTGCTTTCTCACTTGCGTTCATCGCCCTTCACCTGAAGGCGATGCGCAACGAAGTTCTGCGCCGTAGAGTGCGGGCGACCGAAGCGCGCCTTGCCTATGAAGGGCATCCGGCACCAACTGCACAGGCAGCTGAGTAGGCATCATGTTTTTTGAGGGAAACAACGCCTTCATCACGTTTTCTTATCTGATCGCGGCGCTTGTTTTCTTGGCGGTCATCATTTGGCTCTTTGTCGACGGTTCACGCCAGAAAAAGCGCCTTGACCAGCTGGAGCGGGGTAGTGAGCACAAGCCCGAAAACGGTGTAGGGTCCTGAAAATGAATAACGACGGGAACAAGTCTGAATGAGCCAGGAAACGACCCAACAAAACGAGGCGCCTCGCAAGTTTCCTTATCTTGCCCTGTTACCGGTAGCACTTGCGGCAGCTCTGATGAGCGTATTCGCAATGAGCCTGTTCAGCGGCAAAGACAATTCCCTTGTTCCCTCTCCGCTTGTTGGCAAACCCGCACCGGAATTTGCGCTCGCGGCAGTTCCCGGGATCGAACGCAATGGCGAAGCGCTTCCGGGATTTTCAACTGCCGACCTGAAGGGGGCACCTGTCACCCTGGTGAACGTCTGGGCCTCGTGGTGCATTCCCTGCCGGGCGGAACATCCTTTTATTGAGGCTTTGGCCAAGGTAGACGGTGTTCAGATCTTTGGCCTGAACCATAAAGATCAGCCTGAAAATGCAAAACGGTTCCTTGATGAACTCGGCAACCCCTATGTCGCTGTTGGCGGGGATCGCAACGGTCGTGTAAGCATAGATTTCGGTGTCTACGGCGTGCCGGAGACGTTTGTCGTCAATTCGGAAGGCAGGATTGTCTACAAGTTCATAGGGCCGATCACCGAAAGCCGCCTCAGGAATGAGCTCCAACCGGAAATCGAAAAAATCCTCACCGCAAGCAGCACAGCGCCTGCGACCCAATAACGAAGCCGACCAAATAGACTTGTCCCGGATCGCAACCGTCGCGGTCCCGGATACGACCCGATAAAAAGTGACTGACCACTATGTCCCACCCTCTTTGCGGCGCTGATCTCAAGACCCTGAGCGCCGTGTTTTCCTACGGCGGTTGGCCCGCGAAAGGAAAAGTCGCAACGACAGCCGGTATCTGGGGAGCCGCTCTCGCACGCGCGCCCTTATCCGGTCTTGAGCGGCTGACCTATGAATACCGGCTACCGAAAGCCGAGGACCTGCCCCCACCTATCTTTATTCTCGGCCATTGGAGAAGCGGAACGACCCATCTCTACAATGTGATGGTCAAGTCGAACGCGTTTTCCTACGTCGACCCAATCGCGACCGGCATTCCGTGGGACGTCCTCGGTATCGCGAGGATCTTTCGCCCGCTTCTTGAGCGCACAATCCCGCGCGACCGCTATATCGACAACATCCCGGTCACACCGGATGCGCCGCAGGAAGACGAAATTGCCCTTGCCTCGATGACCCCGGTCTCGTTTTATCACGCCATCTATTTTCCTTCCGTTTTTCAGAAGCAGTTACGCCGCGGTCTCTTTCTGGAAGGGTTGACTGCTAGAGAACGCGAAAGCCGCAAATTTGCCTTCAGCCATTTCCTGAGAAAACTCGCCTATCGCGACGGCAAACAGCTTCTCATCAAGAATCCGGTCTATACGGGATGTCCGGACTTCGTTCGCGAAGTCTTCCCACACGCGAAATTCATCCACATCCACAGGAATCCCTTCGAGGTCTATCTCTCGATGCGGAACTTCTATCAAAAGCTCCTTCCGGTCTTCGCACTTCAGAACTTCGACCATGTCGACATCGACGAAACGGTGCTTGCGACATACGACTCCATGATGCGGCGCTTCGAGGCAGAAACCGCTGACCTTAAAGCCCCCGATTTCGTCGAAGTCGGCTATGACACGTTGAGTCAGGACCCACTTGGTACGCTCAAAACCATTTATGAAACCCTCGATCTTGCTGGGTTTGACGAAGCGGAGACAGCTTTCCGCGATTATCTCGGCTCGGTTCAATCCTACAAGAAAAATGTCTTTAAGGGATCGCCGGAAATGGCAAACAAGGTGGCCGAGCGATGCAAACCCTTCATTGAGAAGTGGGGCTATCAGATGCCGGAACTCGCCGGATGAGAAACATGCGGGCCGTCCTTATCTTCGCTCCGCTTTATCTCGCTGCCTGCTCCGACGCGCCCGTCCCGGTTGTCTATCAGCACGACCAGTGCCATCGACTTAAACTTTTAGACGCCGCAAACGGGACAAGCATTCGCGGTGCGGAAGATATTGCGAGCCTCCCAGGAGGGGATTTGCTCATCTCAGCCTATGACAGGCGGATGAAGGATGACGACGGCAAACCGCCCGAAGGCGGGGTCTATTTTTTATCAAAGCGCGACCTTGATCGAGACGAGGCGACAGTCACCCCTATTCTTACTCCGCGCGAGGGTGGATTACGCCCACACGGCATCGCGGTCCACCCCGTCGACAAAGAGACGGCCCGGATCGCAGTCGTCAACAGAGCATGGGTGTCATCTGGAGATGGTAAACCAAGCGAAGAGCCGGAAATTCTGACTTTCACCTTCAGGCTACCGGAGCGCGAAGCCGGACCCGTTTTTGCACTATCCGACGACAGATTCTGCCGGGCAAACGACCTGGCCTTCCGTGATGAAGACACGCTTGAGATGACAATAGACCGTAACGCGTGTTCCGGGTTTGCAAGCTTTTACGAGAATGTCCTGCGGCAGGAAAAAGGACGAATCCTGACGCTGGACCTATCAGACAATGCCGCGAACGTTGTTGGCACGCTCGACAACACCCTCGCCTTTCCGAACGGCATTGGAACAAAAAGCTTATCGTGGGAAGGAACGGAAGAAGATCAGTACGTTGCCGTTGCAGAAACACGCGGCAACCGGATCCGTTTTTATCCTTTCGCAGATGATCCCGAAGGACGTTGGGATCCGGTCACCCTCCCCGGCAGCCCTGATAACATTACGGTCGGCAAACCTGGGCTTATTCTGGCTGCCCTTCATCCCAATCTCGTCACCCTTGCGCTATACCGATACGACTGGCCTTTCTTTGAAACGGCACCCTCACGGATCGTGAAAATCACAGGGACTCAGGTTCTGACTTTGTTTGACGACCCAAGCGGTGAGGTCTTTTCTGCAGCCTCAGTGGCCGTACAGACATTCGGCAAGCTGGTGATTGGAAGCGTCGGTGACGAAGGGCTTCTGGTTTGCGGCGTTAATCGGCGCACCACACAATCGAGCTGAGGATGAGAATGAGCGGAGAAATACAGTGAGCGAAACCGTTCTTGTCACAGGAGCAGACGGCTTTGTCGGCCGCCATCTCGTGAGGCTGCTCGCCGAAAAAGGGAATGTCGTAATCGCCCTTGATCGCGGCTTTCGCAAAGCACCTGCAAACTGGCCGCGCGCGCGGGTGGAGCCTGTTGAAGCCGACATCATGAATGGCCCCGCCATCGAAGCAATCATGGAAGGCGTGGACACCGTCTATCACCTTGCCGCCTACACGGGTCTTTGGGCGCGGGACAAGCGTGTTTATCACGCGGTCAATGTGGAAGGGACCCATCTCGTCCTGAAAGCGGCAATCAAAAACCGTGTTCGCCGTTTCGTTTACTGCTCAAGCTTCGTCACGCTCATTTCGGGACGCCGAAAAATCGTCCGCCCTGTCGACGAGACGGCACGCCCGGATCCATCTCACCTTTTCGGCGATTACGCGCAGTCGAAGGCGCGCGCAGAAGAACTTGTCTTACGCGCAAGTTCTGAAATCGAGGCCGTTGTCGTCATGCCCTCTGCACCGCTCGGCCCAGGGGATCACAACCTCACCGCACCGACAGCCCTCGTGCGTGACCTCGCCAACGGCAACATCCCCGCCACCATCAAACAATTCATCAACTTCGTGGATGTCCGCGAACTGGTACGCGGTATCGCGAGCGCGGCTGAAAAAGGAAAATCCGGCGAACGCTATTTGCTCGCGGGAGAGAACATCCCCATGCAAACATTTCTCGAGAAGATGGAAGAAGCAACTGGGCTCCCGATGCCGAAGCGACGGATCTCATGGCGGATTGCAGCCTTCGCCACCCTGCTTGAAGAGATGTTTGTCTCACGGTTTACCGGGCGCCCGCCAAAGGGTCCACATGCGGGTGTCCTGATGGCCGGAAGAAGGCTCATCTTCAAGGCTGACAAAGCGGAAAGCGAACTCGACTTTGCCGTCAAACCGATCGATCACGCCCTTCACGCGACGCTTCTGTGGTTGCAGAAATACGGCCACTTAAAGCGGTCCGTGCCGCGTCTCGAAGAAGCGCTGAAAAAGGCCGAAGGCAAAGCAAACAATCCTGTTCAGAAACCGGCTTGAATATCAGGCGTAGGTCCGCCCTTTCCACAAGCCGCCTTTCCCTCGCCAATGCGCAATCGCCGACGAGACCGTCATCGCAGTGTATAGAATGCCCGACAGAGGCAAGAGCAGCGCCCAATAGAGCGGCTTGCGGTAGAGCCGCAAGGTTGGCGCGTAGGCGACGATCGCCGCAAACCACGCCCAACTACCAAGCGTGAACGCAAGACCGGAGCCATGAAGGGGCAGCGTGAAAAACGCGAGCGGCCCGACAAGATAAATCACGAACATACCAAAGACCGTTCCGATAAGCGCAAGCGTTGAAAAGCCGAGTTGAGTGAACGCGGTGCGGGACACCATTTTCCAGATCGTTTCGAGCGCGCGATTGTCGCGCAACGACTGCACCCCGTAGTCGAAGCCCAAGAAAATCGCCCGGCGCTCACGTCCCCCAAGCTTCAAACGTTCGGCAAGCGAACAATCGTCAATCAATGTGTTTCGGACACTTTCAACACCACCAATTTCACGAAGCCGCATTCGTTCCACCAGCATGCATCCGCCCGCTGCGCCAGCCACTTTCCGTCTTGAATCATTGGTTGAAGGAAATGGATAAAGCTTCTGAAAGAAATAGATAAAAGCCGGAATAAGTAAACCGCCCCAGAAGCCTCCCGCATCGAGCTTCGCCATTACGGATACGAGGGCTCGATCATTCTGATAAGCCTCATAGACCAACCGTTGCAGCACATCGGGGGCGTGAACAATATCGGCATCCGTCAAGAGCACATATGACGCGTTCGGCTCGAGAGTTTCGGCAGCGTTCAGACCCGTATTGACCGCCCACAATTTGCCGGACCACCCTTCCGGCAATGGCTTTCCGTCGATAACGTGAAGGGTTCGCGTTGCCCCCAGTCCAGCCTCGCGGGCAAGATCCCCCGTCCCGTCCTCTGATTGATCGTCGACAACGATCACCGAGAACCGGCCCGGGTAATCCGTTTTCATATGGGCGGCAACGACGGCGCTAATCGACTCTGCTTCATTGCGTGCGGGGATAACCGCAACGACCTCGGGCCATTCCTGCAAATCTTCCGCTTCGCCAAGCCGAACATTGGAAAGCCAGAACCAGCCATTGAAAAAAATGAGATAAATCCAGATCGCACAGGACAGGGCAGTAAGGATGGTCAGGATCATAAATCGGGTACTCTTCTTGGAATGGCTGAGCGAATGCCGAATACACCAATCCGGATGCGCCCGATATCAACCAGTTGTCAATGCGGCCTTTCCCAATTAGAGGTGGGTGCAAGGTTTGACACCCTGATATTTGGCATCTGACCGGTACAATGGAACGACACCCTATGTCTCTCGGCACCTTTGAACGCCAAGCAACAGAACAGCGCTCCGGTGAAACCGCGCCCGCCGGTGCGATCGAAGCCCCATCAGGCAAAGGCGCAAAGGACGAGAACTTTCCGGTTGGGTCGCTGCTCATAGAGAAGCGCCTGCGTCCGCATGTGGCAGCCTATTATGCGTTTGCACGCGCCGGCGATGACATCGGCGACGATCCCAATTTGAAATCAGAAGAAAAGGTACACCGTCTGACTGCGCTCGAAACCGCGCTGACATCACCGGAACAGGCGCTTCCCGGAACCGACAAGGCCGTAGCACTCAATGCAAGCCTGACAGAACTTGGCGTATCGCTCGAACGCGGGCGCAAGCTATTGGACGCCTTCCGTCAGGACGCTGTGCAAAGCCGCTATCAGACCTGGGCGGACCTCATAGATTATTGTACGAAATCTGCAGATCCTGTTGGGCGGTTCCTGCTTGATATCCATGGAGAAGATCCAGAGGGCTATAAGAATTCAGATGCGCTATGTACCGTTCTTCAGATCCTAAATCACCTTCAGGATTGTGGTAAGGACAGGGCTGAACTTGACCGCGTCTATATACCAACCGATTGGCTATCGCAGGAAGGGCTCGACGTCGCAATCCTGGATGGCAATCACTCGCCAGAGGCGTTTCGGCGGGTTCTCGATCGCTGCCTTGATGGGTGCAATCCCCTCCTGGAATTGTGCCGCAAACTTCCACCCCGTTTGCAAAGCAGAAGGCTCGCAGCAGAATCGGCGGTCATCGTTTTTCTTGCTCACCGTCTGCATCATCGTCTCAGGAAGGGCGATCCCCTGGCGCGCCGTGTGAAACTCACAAAATCCGATTTTGCACGTGCTTTTTTCGTTGGGATCGCACGCCTTATCTTCCACGTCAAAATACGATAAGACGTCCCCATGTCGCTTCAGCATCTTGGACCGCTTGCGCACGCGGACAGCTTTACAGATCCAATGGCTTACGCCAAGCACCTGATGACGCAGTCGGGGTCCTCCTTCACGCTTGGCATGAAGGCGATGGCAAAACCCCGCCGCGAAGCAATGTTTGCAATTTACGCCTTTTGCAGGGTCGTCGATGATATTGCTGATGAACCGGGTGACAGAGCTGAAAAAAAACAGCTTCTCGCTGAGTGGCGGAAAGAGATCCATGCCCTTTTCGACAACAACCCGCAATCCCTCATAGGTCGGGCGCTGCAAGAGCCGGTCGACCGTTTCCTTTTACCGAAAAAGGAATTCCTTCTGATGATTGAGGGAATGGAAACGGACGTCGATGGGCCCGTTCGTGCGCCCGGTCTTTACGAGCTCCTCGAATATACCCGCCGGGTTGCTGGGACGGTCGGGATCATGAGCATCAGGATCTTCGGCGTCAGCGATGTTCCGGCACGGGATCGGTTTGCGCTCAACCTTGCCGATGCTTTCCAACTCACCAATATCTTGCGCGATGTGGAAGAGGACGCTGAGATCGGGAGACTGTATCTTCCAAAAGAAATCCTTGAAGGACATGGGATCAACTCGGATGATCCGATGACCGTTGCCCAACACAACAATCTACCGGCTGTGTGCCGTGATCTTGGCGTACTTGCGCGCGAGCGGTTTACGGAATCCCGTCGCGCGTTGAAGGACTTGAAGGGCCAACCAGTACGCTCCGCGCTCCTGATGATGGGCGTCTATGAGACCTATCTCGAGCGCATGGAAAAAGCTGATTTCCAGCGCGACCCGACTATCCACACACTTTCAAAATGGCAAAAGCTCGCACTCGGATTGCGTTACGCATTTGCCTTTCCGGATCGTCCTCTTCCTCCACCGGCTCAACATGTCCAGCCGGTCGCCGAGATCGAACCATCATGACAAGGACCATCCATATCGTCGGCCTTGGTGTTGCCGGTCTAAGTGCAGCGGTCAGACTCGCTGCGCGTGGTGAGACCCTGCGCCTTTATGAGGGCGCGAAAGTCGCCGGTGGCCGTTGCCGCTCTTTTCACGACGCGAAACTCGATTGCCTGATCGATAACGGCAATCATCTTCTTTTGTCGGGAAACCGTTCAGCCCTCTCTTACCTTGATCTTCTCGGAGCACGGGATGAACTCGCGATAGCCGACACAGCCCACTTCCCTTTCGTCGATCTGAAATCAAAAGAACGTTGGTCGGTAACACTCAGTGACGGGCTGATACCCTGGTGGGCATTGAGAAAAAAAACCAGAATTCCGGGAGTGAAACTCTCAGAATTCGCACCAGCACTGCGGCTGCCATTTACCGGCGATAATGCGACGATTGCAGGACTCACGGGAACGGATGGCGCACTTTATGATCGGTTTTGGGAACCGATGACCTGGGCGGTTCTCAACACCACGCCGGAACGGGCAAGCGCGATGCTGATGTGGAATGTCTTTCGGGAGACGTTCGCAAAAGGAGGCGCTGCCTGCCGCCCGATGATTGCCCGACGCGGTCTGAGTGAAACATTCGTAGATCCCGCACTAACCTATCTGGCCGCAAAGGGGATTATTCCTGAGTATAACCGTCCGCTCAAAGACCTGACGGTTGTGAACGGCCGCGTGAGCACCCTACACTTTACCGACGAATCGATCGACCTTGCATCTGATGACATGCTGTTGCTCGCACTTCCTCGCGCCGCTGCCGCCCGATTTGTCGGTGAAAACCGGGTCCCGTCCGGCGATGCGTGTATCGTGAACGCGCATTTCCGACTTGCCGAACCACTACCGCGAGACAGCACCCCGCCCCTGCTCGGGTTACTCAACGCCAAAACACATTGGATCTTCACCCGCAGCGATATTGTCTCCTTGACGATCAGCGCCGCCGATGCCCTCGGCCTCGACAGGATATCAGAAGATGAACTTCTGCCGGATCTTTGGTCGGAGGTAACGGAAGCACTTGGGCTTGAAGGCAACTACACCTACACCGCAGGCCGTCTGATCCGGGAACGCCGGGCGACATTCGATCAATCACCCGAAAGCGTCGCATTGCGCCCGCCGTTCCAAGGCCCACATTCCAACATGATTCTCGCGGGCGACTGGGTCAACACGAAACTTCCTGCAACGATAGAGGGCGCGGTGCGGTCGGGCGAACTTGCCGCCCAGGAAGTCAGACCGCACTAGGGCAGACACTCATGAGAAAAATCGGCGTGATTTGCGGGATGCTGGCGGAGATCGAAACCTTCGAACGCGCAGCGAGCGGTCTGTCATTGCCGAAAGCCACCTTAGATCTCAGGATATCCGGTGCTTCAAGTAAGCGCGCGGCTCGCGAATGTGAAACTCTGTTCAACGGAGGCGCGGAACTTATCATCAGTTACGGGCTCGCCGGAGCCCTCGACCCGCGCCACAAAGTGGGCGATGTCGTCTATTCCGGCCATGTCGTCACCGCGCTGGATGAATCCTATGGCAAACGCCCCGAGCAAACGGCCGAGACCCTGAAGTTGCGTGCAGGCCCGCTATCAACCCAAGCGAGCGTCTGCGGTGTCGATGAAATCCTCTTCGAACCGGAAGATAAGGCGAGACTGTTTCGTATGACACGGGCCGGTATTGCCGATATGGAGAGTCATGCTGCAGCCCGCGCGGCAAATCATGCTGGCAAACCGTTTATCGTCCTGCGCAGCATTTCGGACGGCGCTGAGGATCGGCTTCCCCACTTTGTCGGAAAAGCGCTTGGCGAAGACGGAAAGCCAAGAATTCTTCCCGTTCTTGCAGGGCTCGCTGCGCATCCCGGGACACTGCCAGCACTTTTGCGTCTTCAGAAAAACACGAAACGTGCGCTGGAGACACTGGAAGCCGAAACGCGGAAACTTCTCCCGGTTATCCTAGGCGGATAATCATCCGTCGGAGAGTTCGGGCAAGCTCCGCATAAGATCGCTGTAGCGAAATGCTTTATTCTGCGGCATCCAGTTTTTGGAGCTGCTCATCAACGAGACCGTCATAGACATCCTGCGCAGGGCGCTGGTTGTCCATATTGATTTCCGGTACCATCGGCCCATCAAGCTTGGGCCCGCGCAAACCAACCATCATGGCCTTGAGCGGATTATTGGTGGCGTCAGCGGCAGCTGTCGGCTCGTAACCGCAATGGGCCATGCAGTCGGCACATTTCTCGTAACGTCCTGTCCCGTAAAGGTCCCAGTCCGTGTCTTCCATCAACTCTTTGAAGGTTGCAGCGTACCCTTCTCCGAGCAGATAACATGGCTTCTGCCAGCCGAAGACGTTACGTGTCGGCATACCCCACGGAGTGCACTGATATTGCTGATTGCCGGCGAGGAAGTCGAGATAAAGGGATGAGTGTGAAAGGGTCCACTTGCGGCCCTTCCCGCGACGGAACACTTCTCGGAAGAACTCTTTGGTCTTTTTACGATTCAGGAAGTTGTCCTGATCCGGTGCGCGCTCGTATGCGAAGCCAGGTGACATCGATACGCCGACATCAAGGTCACGGCAAAAATCGAGGAAATCGACCAGATCGTCAACTGGGTGTCCGTCGAACACGGTGCAGTTGGTATTGACCTGGAACCCTTTCGCTTTGGCCGCCTTAATGGCACTAACCGCCTTGTCGAAAATTCCTGCCCGGCACACTGACTTGTCGTGATGTGATTTCATTCCATCGAGATGGACAGAGAAGAAGAGATATTTGGACGGAGTAAAGAGATCGAGTTTTTTCTCAAGCAGGATGGCGTTTGTGCAAAGCGACACAAACTTCTTGCGGGCAACCAGACCAGCGACAATCTCACCAATCTCATTGTGGATGAGCGGTTCACCTCCTGGAATTGCGACAATTGGCGCACCGCATTCATCCGCAGCTTCAAGGCATTCTTCAACACTGAGGCGCTGCTTCATAATCCTTTTCGGGTAATCGATTTTACCACAACCGGCACACGCAAGATTGCATTGAAAAAGCGGTTCCAGCATGAGCACGAGCGGATAGCGTTTGTTGCCTTTCAGCTTTTGCTGAGCGACATAAGCTCCGACTTTTGCTTGCTGAAATAAGGGTACAGCCACGTTATTCGTCCTTCATATTTTCACACGCATCAACGCGCTATCTGTTTAGCCGGAATTTTGCAAACGGCCCATTGCTGCAGCGCAACACAAGTAGAATACCTGACACTAGCAGTCATGTTTTCGTCACTATCACACTCGCGGAAAATTGCAAATCAATCGCCGATCCGAGCGACAGCCGGAGGCAATTTGAAGCGGATGTCTTCCTGGATACCGCCCCTTTCGACAACCGAGATTTTCTTGAGACGAGAAAGCCGCTTGAGCACATCGTTCACCGTGCTTTCGGGCGCAGACGCCCCGGCCGTCACACCAATGGATTTCGCTTTACGGATCCAGTCCGGGTCAAGCGCATCTGCGCTGCCGATGAGATAGCTCGGGATGCCGGCTTCGGATCCGATTTCACGCAGTCTGTTGGAATTCGAACTGTTCTGTGAACCGACGACAATCAGAACATCGATATCATCGATCATTTCCCTGACAGCCATCTGACGATTGTGGGTTGCATAACAAATGTCGTTCGTGTCCGGTCCGACGATTTTCGGAAAGCGCTCGTGAAGTGCCATGATAATGTCACGGGTATCCGTCACGCTCAGCGTCGTTTGGGTAACGTAAGCGACCTTGTCCGGATCGGCGACGTCGAGAAGCGCAATATCCTCCTTGCACGCAACCACGTGGACCGGCCCGTCGATTTGGCCGAGAGTCCCCTCAACTTCCGCATGACCACGGTGGCCGATCAGGACCACGTCATATCCCTTTGCAGCGTAACGTCGTCCTTCGATGTGGACTTTGGAAACAAGCGGGCAGGTTGCATCAATGACCTGGAGTTTACGTCCGGCGGCAGCATCTTCGACGACGCGTGCTACGCCATGCGCACTGAAGATCGTGACCGCACCGGAAGGAATTTCGTCCACCTCCTCGACAAAGATCGCCCCCTTGTCGCGCAATTCACTGACAACGCGTTTGTTATGAACGATTTCGTGTCGAACATAGACTGGGGCGCCAAACTTCTGGAGCGCGCGTTCGACGATATCTATGGCCCGCTCTACTCCGGCGCAAAATCCTCGTGGTGTCGCAAGGTAGACATTCACATTCTTGGTTACCGATGTAGTGTCGCGATCTCTCGCGCCGCGCGCTTCATCAGAGCGATGGCCAGCGCCCCCGTGCGCTTGGCCACTTCCTGTCGGGCTTTCGGCATATGTTGCAGTCGGACGGGAGGCCAAATGCATCTCCATTAATTACGCGCCCGGTGCATACAGCCGATCCCACCGGGGAACTCTTCTTGCGCAACGGCATAAATCCACGTCACAAACGCCTTTAGAAGGACGGGAAAGTGTACGTGGCTTTGCCGCAGAACTGCTTGAAATTAGTTACTTACGTCTCCGCTGCGGGCAAGTCGTCGGGCCATCACAAACACCTCTGACTGTGCAAATATTCAAAAATAGGTGCACAGAAGCAACCCTTTCCACAGCATGAACTGTCAGCAAGGTAAATTACAGAAGGTCAGGATTATATCTTCCGGAGGGACAGTGAAGATTGCGGACATGATTCGGCAAATGGGACAGATAGCGACCCGCAATACTGGTCTGAATTGCGGGATTGCAGGAGCGACTAAGCGCAGCGTCTACTTTAGGGTTCGTTTTCCACAGTGCACGGAGGATCCGTACTGCGGAAAACGAACCGGATCAGTCGCCAATCAGGAACTGATGAAGGTTCTCAGGAACTGATTGAGGGAATCAGGGCCGGACTGTTTCACTTTGGACGTAAACTCAGCACGCTTCAGAACGAGGTTGGAAACGCCGCCAACGGAATAATCAATCACCCGGTACTTTCCACCGATTGCGCGCATACGCCAAACAACCGGCACTCTTCCGCTTCCTGTAGACAGACGGGCGGTGACCAGGACATCACCCCGAACGGTTCTCACGCGTGTGATCTCCGGGTTGGGACCCTGGCGCCGGCCAAACTGGTTGACATAGAGCTTGCCAAGGTAGCGCGGAAGCAACGAGCGGAATTCCGAATTCTGACCGCTGCTGAACTTCTTTTTCTGCTTGCCGAGCAGCGCATTGGCCCATGTGCCGACTGCAAAGTGACTGCGCACGACACCGGCAACACCGTTCACACTGCTCGAATTTGCTTGCGCGGAAGCGAGCAATTGGCGGACCTGCGCTTCAGCAGCCTGTTCGGCGCCCGATTGCGCCAGAGCAGCGGGCGACAATGAAAGAACGAGAGCAGCCGAAAGAATCGAAATGGCGAGCGCCATTCGCGCCCGGATAGTGTGGATCGGTAAAGACACAAACGGAGAGTTCATCGAACGCATCATTCATCCTTGTTTATCTGATCTGAAATCCTGTGAATGGGTTGGTCACCACAAGTCAAAACCCATGGCTAACAAAGTGCGCAGAACCTACGCCCGTTCGGCGGTCGTTACCAGTCCATTTTGTCTGATATTTCGCTGCGCTTTATCATCTTGTCGAAAAGATCCATCAAAAGTGGCGTAATTAAGATTGTCGCGAGAAGCGTCGTCGTAATCGAAATGGCCAGCATTTGCCCCATACTCGCCGTGCCGCGATGGTCCGACACGCTCAACGTTGCGAAGGCCGCAATTGTTGTAAGCCCGCTGAAAAGGACAGCTCTCGGCGTACTTGTTTCATAAAGCGCACGGGAGTTCGCAATTCGATCCCTCCGCATGCCGATGTGAACGCCGCTATCCACACCTAATCCTATGAGCAGCGGCAGAACGATGACATTGGCATAGTTGAACGGAATCTCGAAAACCACACTCGCAGCCGCGGTCATAATTCCAGCCATGGCGAGCGGGATGAAGATTGCCGCCACCGTACTGAAACGCCTGAGCACAAGGTATGCCACAAACAGAATTCCGATACCGGCAATGGTAAGCGATTGTATAATGGCACCCGACACAGTCTGCCCCGCTTTGACGATCTGGAGCGGAGACCCGGCCGCTTGTTGATCGAAGGTTTCGACCGCCGAGACAAAATCCTGCAAAACTTTTGGATCGCGAACGTCGCCCTCAGGCACGATATCAATGCGCCATCGTCCGTCCTCGGCAACATAACGGCTCTTAATACTGTCAGGCAGGTTTTCGCGGGTGACCTGATCAACTGCCAATTGTTGGTCAATTCTGGAGATCAGATCGGGAAAGAACAAGAACAGATCACTCTCAACCTGTGTCAGAAGTTCCGGCGAGCGGGACTTCAACTGGCTCAACGTTTCAGCAAGATTGGAAGCGTCAGGCCGCGCGGTCTCGGAGCGCAGGCGCGAGATGAATGCATCAATCGGAGCCTCTCCTTCCGGTAATTCAACGAGCGCTAGCCCTTCCCCGGATACGATGGTTTCCAAAGTGGGGTAGGCCAAATCCACCAACTCAAATTTCTCATCTTGCGCTTCGGGGACAAGATCATCGAGGGTCAGCGCTTTGTGAATGACAGGCAATGCTTCGAGGGCTCCCGCATCCTCAATGGCCTTTTCCGGATCCGTTCTAAGAAGCGAAAGCCGATAAGGCACAGTTTCAGCGCGCTCGGACAAAAGCCCGAGAGCGACCATTGAGGGAGCATCGGGGTCGCGGAGAGCAATCGGGTCCGCATCGAAGCGCACGTTGGGCGCTACAAGCAAAGCCGCGCCGAACCCGCCTACGATCGCCAGAGATACAAGCTTATGGGCAATTGGGAGCCCCTGGTCCCTTTTCTTGGAAGGTAACGAAGAATTCGAGCCGAGCGTTCTGTCCGCTTCCCGCTTGGCCTCCGTGGCGTCGTTAATGAGATGGCGATGGAACCATGGGACGCAGGAAATCAGCGCTGGAACAAGAGTCACAGACAGGAAAAATGCAACAAAAACACCGGCCGCCCCAATCCCCCCGAGTTGAGCGAGCCCCTGAAAATCCGTTGGCACGAACGAAAGAAAGGCAATCGCGGTCGTGACGCAACTCAGGAGCAAAGCCCCGCCAATGCCGTGTCCGAGACCAAGAAGCCGCGTCCTCAGATCCCGTTCCTTTGAATCGCCGATATGGGCAAGCACATGGATCGTGTAGTCGAGCCCAAGACCCACAAGCAGAACGACGAAGGCGACCGACACGAGATTGAGCGCACCGAAAACGATTGCCGCGAATCCGGTCGTGATAATGAGTGCGCTCACCAGCGCAATCATTGTGACCGCGACATGTGCCACCGACCTAAACGCAATCCACAAAAGGATAGCGACGAGACCGAGTGAGAGCAGAAGCGAAAGGCCGATGCCGCGGGTGACGCTCCGCAACTCGTCGAAGCGCAACGCCGGATCGCCCGTCATTGAAACTTGAACAATCGATTGAAGATCCGGATCAAGACCCGCGATCGCATCATCGAGTGCCGTAATCGCAGCTTTGGCAGGCTGCAGCGCTTCAAAATCAAGTTTCGGCGTCACATAGACAATCCGCTGGACAGGCCCCTCCTCCGCTGTGTTTGCAACGTCCGTTTGTTCGGCATCGCCACCTTCGACAGCTTCGGCCTCATCCGCTTCGGACGCTTTTGCCCAAGAAAGCGGCGAGAACCGCCCGTTGAGACGCGCATCGATTGTCACACGAACATCACGATAAAACTCATCGAGAAATGAGCGATCGAATTCAGCGCCATCGGCTAGCTCTTCAGCTGTCAGCAGAGCGTGCCAGAATGTTGGTAACGTCGGATCCGCCCGCAGGCTTGCCAACAAAGACGCGGATTTATTGAGCCGCTGGAGGCTTGAGTCGAGTTCATCGACGCCTTGATAAAGCAGGCCATTCGTCACAAAAAACGGGTCGACCGCAGGCGCAAACACATCTTCGATCGAAGGATCGTCTTTGAGGCTTTCTCTAAGATCGCTCGCCGTTCGATCCGCCGCATCGCCGATTTCGCTTCTCACGACTACCACGATGGCATTTTTCAGCTCGGGAAAATCGCGATTGAGAGCCTGTGTTTTCTGCTGAAAGTCGAGATGCGGAGCGAGCATTTGGCTCGAATCGGTGTTCACGCTGAGGAACTGGACGGCGGAAACCACGCTGAGAACCAGTAAAAAACCGTAGCCGATGAGGAGCCGTATTGCATATCGATTCGCAAAACCGATGAGTCTTGCAATAAGGCTGTCTGCAAACTTGACCATTCGTAACCCTGATGCTGAGAAATCCGCGGCGCGAGCGGGTGTAGCCGGTGAAAAAAGCGATGCTGTTTGAGACCGCCCCTCCCCGGAAGGTCAAGTCTTTTTCCATTGTTGCGCCGAGAACACAGAAATCCTCAATAAGGCTTAGGGCGGCCATTTGGCAAGCGATCTAAAAGTGTTAAATGGAAATTCATGAAGGAATGCGATGATCGTAAACACGAATTTTTGAGCGGTCGTCAGGGGTAGAGTCTGCGCAACGCGGACACAAAACCAAATTGAAGGGCAGAGCAAATGATTGAACAGACCAGGGTCTTGGCGAGAAGAGCAGCTTCGCTGAAACACATCGTTATCGCGTCCGCTGCACTCGCTTTGCTTACGGGCTGTTCTACAGTTCACCACAACAACAGCGCACTTCTGATGGATAAGGGCCAAACGAAGTCTGCTGAAGCAACGGTCGAAAAGAAGGCCGAAACAGGATCGTTCGCGCTGCGCTCAATCCTGCGTCATGAATCGTCTTTCGCCCAAGAAGCCGAAATCGTTGAAGACGACGGCACCGAGATGGGCGAAGTCGGGGTGGATGCCGAGGTTCGCGATCCATTGGAAGGACTTAACCGGGTCTTCAACGGCGTGAATCGGGGCATTGACCTCGCACTGATTCGCCCGATCTCCAAGGTCTATGGTGCGGTTGTCCCAAGCCCGATCCGCATGATGGTTGGAAATATTTTCCGTAATTTCGAAGCACCCGGCGATGTGGTCAATTACACATTACAGGGTAATGGCGCAGAAGCCGGCAAATCCCTGAAACGCCTCGTTATCAACTCGACCCTCGGTATCGGTGGTCTGTTCGACGTAGCCGATCATCTTGGCACGCCTTACAATCCGACGGATTTCGGCCTCACACTCAATGACTGGGGTGTGGGTGAAGGTATCTATGTCGTAACGCCGCTTCTTGGACCAAGCACAACCCGGGACAGCATTGGCCGGATCGTTGATATTGCGCTCTACCCGACCACTTATATTGGCGTTATCACCGACTTTGATTTCGGCGGGACCATTTCGCGCGGTGTTGAAATTGTCGACAAGCGGCAGCGTAACGGGCCTTTGCTTGACAATGTCATCTTCGCCTCGCCAGATCCTTATGTCACCCTTCGCTCGACATATATTCAACGCCGTCGTTCGCTAGCATCCGACAATATCCTCGGAGCGGAAGGCATGAACGATAATCTCCCGGTTATCGTCACGTCGGGCAGCTAATCCGTCAAAGCAGGATACAGAATTAAAAACCCGGCCCAAAGCCGGGTTTTTTGTTTCCTAGAACCTTGGAAAGCAGAAGCCCTCGGTTAAAACCGCCCGCCGCTCGCTTGGTTCCTGGAAGGTTCAAATGAACAGTGAATAAGATTGCAGTTTCCTGGAGACGAAACGCACGATTGGCTTGCATTCCCGAGATGCCCGCATTATCGGTGTGCGTCAGTGCCCCTATAGCTCAGCTGGTAGAGCAACTGATTTGTAATCAGTAGGTCCGCGGTTCGAGTCCGTGTGGGGGCACCATTTTTTTCAATACCTTGCGCTTGCTGACAACTTGTTTTAATCGGCAGAAAATATCTCAGGGTAATCACAGGGGTAACAAACACCCCTCAACGGCATCGTTCAGAAACAACGATACTCAGCTTCCACATTCCTAGCTTTGAACACCAGAGCACAATCTCGGAAAATGAATAACATATTGCGCCTATACCTTCGATGATGCCGGTACGCGGCATCCAACAAGCAAAACCAAAAAACTCCCCTCTCATGGTCGAGATTGGTTCGCATTGAGTGGAATAATCGTTCACGAAAAACAGGAAGATTAAGCACGCGATCTCCACAGCAGGTTCGGCAAGAAATGGAAAATCGAATATCCTTTACACTAGCACGAAATTCGCTCCGGCAGCGGAAAAATTGTTTGGCTGCGAAGTTTAGACAATGAAGAGCGCTCACGATTCTTGAATGATTTACGGAACCTAATCGCCAAGGCCCCAATACTTGGGATTGCATGCGTAATAGACCGTCCAGGATATCAGGACCGATACAAGGAGAAATTTAAAGAGAAAACCTTGGTCGATGTGCAAGACGGCCTTCAGTGTCGTTGTGGAGTGAACAGTGAAGTATGCAAGACAGCTAGACTGCAAACTGCGCGTATATCTTGAACGATGCAATGAGCCAGAGAACCGCCTGCTCAAGAGCTATTACGATGTGTTACGCAAAAACGGGATGCCTTTTTGATGGCACAAACTTGTCAAAATACTCCCTACTGACAAGAGAGGAAATTTCTTCCACGCTGTATGAGTTTAAGACAAAATACAAAAGCTCTCCGATGGCCTAGTACGCTGATTTGCTGCCTTGGCCGATGTGCATTGGTGGATATCATCGGAGCAATTGGGATTATCACAACTGTATATCAGACAATAAGCTCAACGATTGCATCTTTGATGAATGATCAATCAAAACTCTCGGTATAAAACACAGCTGCTTCGAAAATGTTTCGGTTTAGCAATAAATACAACAACCTCGCCGGTATAAAGCGAGGTTTAAGGCGACCACAATAGAGATCTCGTAGGCTAAACCTTAGTATTAATTAGAACAAAGACGGAGAAACATCAAGAACGCCACCTTTTGGGATACCTATCGAACCACTACACTAGTTTAACTGTAACACTTTCTTGTCTTCAAAAACCGATTTTGACTGACATCTGCGCAGTATAAGAAGGCCGAACAAGCCAAGAAACATAAAAGCTAAAGTGCCAGGAATTGGAATAGGTGTAGGTGTAACCTCTTTATCGCCATCAAAAGCAACGCTAGCGACTAGATTCATGTTGTTCGTAGAGTTAAAAAGAAGGGATAGTGAACTATCCCCGATTAAATTTGAAAAATAAAAATCCAAACCAAAATTAGATATTCTTTTTCCAGGAATCAAATCTGAGAACAAATATTTTTGATTTGATTCAAGAGAAATAGAGTGGCTTCCGAAAATGATTTCAAAATTACTTAATTCACTACTAGAAAGAAAAATGCTCTCGAAAAAACCACCATAACCTGACACGAAAGAATAATCTTTTTCATGTAAAGAAATATCTATAATCTCTTTTCCTACTATGTCCTCACCAAAAAATACATCAACTTGGCTGATTCGCTGGTCCAAAAAGAAAGGCGAGATTGTTTCTGCTGCAATCACCTTTTCGAAGCGCCCGCCTTTTCTTGGAGCCAATGCATTCGGCAGAACAGAAAGTGGTTGTATCTCAGGTGTTGGAACAGGAGCGTTGCCTGAGGGAAATGATGATCCTATCGCTTCTAACAAACCTTCGCCAGTTATGGCTCTTTGCCAGCCCTCTATTGCAATCCCACTTCCACCAGGTTCCGACGCTGGGGATGTTCCCTCCTCGATGACAGCTTGACTACCGAATATCTCTTTAATTTGTTCGTAAATGGGCGCAGATATGGGTACGAGAACGTTAGCAATGTCGTTGAAAGTATCTGAACCACCTATCGGCTCATCTCCAATTTGGTCAGGGTTTCGAAGTAACTGACCACCCGAAAAACCACGCCCAAAATACTCAACATCTCGGATATTCAAGTTTACGTTTGTGAAAGGCGCTTCTGACTCTCTGAGCAAAATCGCTTCTCTGTAGAATGAACGTATAAAGTCAGCTTCGTTACCATCGCGGACTAGTGGATCGTTTAGAGCACGATTATAAGCTTCTAGGGCATATTCACGCGCCGTAGTAGCGTCGTAGGTGTATTGAACAGCTCCTGTGATCGATCCCGAAAATAATCCATCAAAAGAAGATGGCGTGAACGGCACATAAGCCAGGGAACTTTGCAAGGAGGCAGAACCACCGATACTTTCTGAAAAATTTCCAGTTTGAGATTGCGTAAGTGTAGCATCCCCAAACTCGAAAGCAGCGTTAATTGAGAAACGAAAACACCGATCAGACCCCCCCGTATCCACGCAGTCTATAGGAGAAAAAACATTACGCATGGATGTGGATGAGGGCGAGGAAAATCCCTCAACAACTAATGACTGAGTACCCTGAACTGCTCCAAATGTTACTCCAAAAGGTTGCTGAGAGAAATTCCTGTACGGCCCTTGAAAAAATTGATTGTATGTTATGGAGACTGTGGCATCGCGAAGAATAAAGCGACCATTATCAAATCCTGGTATACTGAATTCGCTAGCCCCAAAACCATTAACTGGAGTACTGTAATTGGCACTAAAGGTGTTGGTTTCAGTAACGATCCTGGGTTCAGATAGTGAGGGACCACTGATTAAAACAAAGAACGAAGATACAAGAACAACATTTAAGCGCATTTCTATGACCTGAAAAACCACTAGAATGAGGATATAATTTTTATCGAAAAATACCAATGTAAAAGTTGGAATATTTTGAAGGAATTTTTTATGGCCAACATGTGTGCTGTAAGGCTAGCGCTACAGTCTGCGTTTTGAAATGAGAAGTTTGTCACATACGCCAAGATTAGAAGAATTTGTGAATAAACCTTATTATTTACAGGCCACGCTATTTCATAATTAGTTGAAGGTCTGGAGTATAAATATGCCAGATCCATTGATAAATCTCAATTCGTTCGCAGAAATGTGAGCTACATTTGTACCTTCTGCAGTCCTCGGGGCTAGATAAGATAATCATCGGCGGTAGAGCCGACGTCGTTTCACTGAATGTATTATGTTTAAGCGCGTTTCACTCTTTCTGTTCATTGGATTTATCGCGATTGCGATTTTCGGAAATGAGGAAGGTCAACAGAAACAGGTCGCCCCCGAACGATCAGAGCGCATTCAAGCCCAGCAGGGACTGCCCTCTGAGCCGAAAGAGATCGCGAGCAAATCTAGCCCAGCCAACGTCGACCACATCCAGAAGATACTCGAACTGAATCTTGAGCAACGCCGTGATGCGATAGCTAGGCAGAGGGCGGAGTCACAGGAGGACAAGACGCCTTCGCCAGTCGTGAAACAGCCAGATGAAGCTGAGCCTGGCAGAATGATGTATGTCGATGCAAGCAGGCTAAATGTACGAAGTGGCGCTGGGAAGGAATTTCAGGTGACCTGGACGCTCAAGCGAGACGAAGCCGTCAGCGTCATCGAAGAAGCAGGGGATTGGCGACGGGTAAAGTCATCTCGTTATGATGGTTGGGTATATCATTCCTACCTCACCGAGAAGCCTTCGCCAGATAAGGCTGGCGTGACAGCCTACACAAACCCGACCAATAAGATGTCTGATGCTGCAATCATCAAGATTTTGATGGAACGATCGATCGCCTATTATTCTGGGTCCTGCCCATGTCCTCAAAACCGTACGCGGAGCGGAAGGCGATGTGGTGGCAATAGCGCTTACTCAAGACCAGGTGGTGCTTCGCCCCTTTGCTACCCAAGCGACGTTACTGCAAAAATGATCTCGGATTATCGTGCCCAAAATTGAAGAGCTAAGATAATGTTGGCCGCCCCTTCAATTCGATTCATGACCCTTTTGCCAAGCTCTAAAATGCGTTCGCAATACGAAGGATCGTAGGCCGAAGGGTGGCCAACTTCAGCCATGAAGGGTTTCCTTTGGATATCTTGCCTTCAAGGCGTTCAGCGCTTCCATCGGTGTCCGCGCTTCACCTTTACCGCCTGCCCTGTCGAACCAATCAAAGAATGGTCCAGGCTCACCATGTAGCGTTTCAGGCCGCTTGATTACACGACCAATCAGCTTTCCATTGCAATAAACGTCCGCATCCACAACGCGATACGTGAACCTTGCTTGCGCCATAATCGGGACAATGTTCTATTTTCGTTCTCGTTTCAATTGGGATTTAGGCAATAAAAAAGCGCCCGGATTGCTCCGGCGCATTTCTGACTGTATCATCTGGGATCAGGAAATACGGGGCGTTTGCCGCAAAGTCAAGTTTATTGAATTTAATGCATCACTTTGGTTCGGAAATTATGAACATAATTATTGCTGCTTTACTCGTGATCACCCTTGTGTTCCCCCGTCCAAGCACAGACGGTAACCTACGTCACTGATGGTGATACCTTCAGGCTTTCGAACGGCGATACAATCAAACTGTGTGGGATCGACGCGTCCGAGCGCGGCACACACAGGCCGGCAACAGGGCAAGCCAGTACCTTCGGGGCCTGATACTCAATAAGCAGGTGGAATGCACCTATGTGGGGCAAGGAAGCGTCTGTGACAATCGATCACGGACAAAGTCTCGCAACCGCTTTGTCGCGCAGTGCTTCACAGACGGAAGGGACATTGCGGCTTAACTGGTCAACAACGGCCATGCCCAAGACTGGCCTCAGTAAAGTGGTGGGCATTACGGGCAGTAGGTCCCGGCTCAGTTCATTGATTAGTTTTTTTTAGCGACTTCAAAAACCAAATAACTGTAACAAAGACTAAAATATTGGCGATCAAACCCAAGATATTGATCGGAGGACCAATGAACAAAATATAGCCAACCGCTATTTGAATTCCCGCGCCAGTTCCCCCTAAAGCACCCATTAGAAACCATTTTATCAATTTTTTATCAGTGTCAGACAATGAAATTCTCTCTATTTGCTGTCGTCTTCGCATTCGCCTTTCCAGGCGAACTCACCCGTCGTTGGGCAATGAAGAGCGTAGCCTCTCTTAATTGCTTCTTGATGCCAATCAGTACTTTCAGGCATCAGCCAGAAAGCAAGAGCGCTTATCGAAAAACCAATGACAAACGAAACAACAGCAAAAAAGGCTATCGCTTCTGTTATCGCCTTGCCTAATGAGGAGCCGTCCATCCCCTTATCCCTTCAACGCTATCACTTCGATCTGAAACTTGTCGTAGATCTTGGCTATGGCGCCGTCATGCCAGCGCCGAACGGTCTCTTCCGAGCGCCCCGCTCGAATGGCCATTTTCCAATACGGCACGCCGAAGGTGCGAGCCACGATCAGATCTGAACCGCGCTTATCCTCTTCCTGTAGCCAGGTGAGCCATTTCAAAACGTCGAGATAGATTTCAACATCGCCGGGGTTTGGCGTGAAGCGGTTGACACGGGGCGCTTCCGGTCCGAAGTGTTCAATCAGCGCTTGAGCGTTGGGCCACGCCTGACGTGATGCGCGAGGCCGAAAGCCCATCTATCCCCAATTTACAGGTAATCTAGTGGAGTTTTGCAACTTGAAACAATCGTTCTTAGAAACACCGATAGACCTAATCAATTTGAGATTTGATCGGTATATCGAAATGCTCGTCGAGTTTGTCGCCTATTAATCCCATCGGTAACGGTAAAGATCGGAAACCGTAGCAGTACACAACGAATGACCTCGACCTCCAAACGTGGATGGTTGTCCGCGTCTCGGCGCAACGCTTGATACTCTCTTCCAAACAGTCCATTCACAGCTACATCATCCTCCTTGCAGCATGAAAAGGATTTCACTGAATCGATACACCACGACATTCGTGATTGAAAACCAAGTTACTGACTTGAAATGTAAGACGTGATTAGTCTGAGGGTGCTTCGCTTAACATTAGAATTTCAGCGCCTTCAAATATGTCATCGGATCGCAAATACGCGAAAATATCCGGATAAGTGACCTGTCCACGCATTCGTTTCTGCGTTCCAAGTAGAATGGACCGATGTTCCATTCCATATGTGCAGATTAATTTGTTCTCTCGTAACATCAATTTCTACTGGATTACCATTATGCACCCCCCAACTCTGTTGTAGGGGATACATTCGTGACGCATCTTTATCCTCAGCAAAGAAGATCGACATGAAACGAGGTGTAAAACCTAAGCCATGATCGAGTTCGATTTTTCTTTGCGCGTTATTAGACACCTCTATCCAGCCACTATCGAAGTATAGTGCATTCTTCTCATCAAATATCCAATGGTCACTGAACATTACAAAAGCCTCCTGATCTATTTTACAATTGTTCAGATAAGTCTCTTTGTCTGCTTCAATTCAATGCAATATGCAAAATTGCCTGAATGCGTTCAAAAACATCAAAATCACACAATGAAATTAAAGAATCTCCTGATTGGGTGGCATCAAAACCACAGAGATCCTAAATATAACAAATATGTGCAGGCCTAGCAGACCACCTTATACCGAAGTATTAAGCATTTCCTCCCAAATTTCCTGTTCTTTCAAACATTAGTGAACAGGTCGGGATGCAACGGACAAGCTATGGATATCTATAGTATTAGAACAAAAGCAGACGTTTATTTCTTACTTATTTAACTTGCTCGATTACGTTTTTCATTGTTTAATATAGCAAAATAATAAAAGCTAAGCCTCTGTAAATCATGCGGTTTACACGGTCTGTTAGGGGGAGCAGGTTGCGAGATATCTTGGACCTGGTGACGAAGCTTCAAGACGGCTCAGGTCGATCTTGGGATCATTCGCGTGATTTTTTTAAAAAGCAAGGTTTTGACGGAATTGCGTGCGGAGCCGTGGAACATAACACTGGAACGCTTGCGGGGCTCTTTTTTGAGATGCCAAACGATTGGCAGCTTCATTACGGCACCGAAAAATATATCGAAATCGACCCTTGGGCCAAAAAATCCCTAACGACTAAAGCTCCCTTTATCTTTACATTTGAAAAGCGTTTTGCCAAATTTCCCAATCCACCAAAGCGTCTGTTAGATATGTACACGGACATGAAAGAAGCAAACATCGTCAATTCAGTTCTATTGCCCGCTTTTCAAGTGGATGAATTTATGATCGGACTTAATCTTTGGAGCTTCGAAAGGGAAAGTGCATTTCTTAGGAATATACAGCATAATCTTACTAAACTTTCTGTTGCTGGTTCAGTTGTTCGCGCGCATTTGAAAGATGACGCGATAACTAAGCTCTATGTTGATAAAAAGTCGGGTTGGATCCGGCATCCCTCTTATAAAAACCCATTGACCGACAGGGAAATGGAGGCGCTTAAATGGCTCGCATCTGGACTTCAGTATGACCAGATTGGAGATAGAATGAACATTTCAGTGCCCACAGTAACATTTCACCTGCAGAATGCGCGCTCGAAGCTTAATGCACGAACTCGGGAACAGGCCCTCGCTATCGCGATAGTTCGGCGCTTTATCGATCCATAGAACTTGGTTGCTTTTCTGCAGGGCGAGGGTGTCTCGTCAAATCAGGCTTGCAACCTTGGTCGCGCCTTGAACATCATTTTTCGGGATATTCAGTTCGCGGGCGGCCTAGCTGTTCGACAAAAAACCCCACATCGAGCGGGGTTCGTCGTTGACCTTTCGCGGCTCTATTCAATCTGTCATCCTAGTGACAGTGGTACGGTTTCGATCCAGCGTGGCAGCCATTTGAATCTGTTCCGCCGCTGTGGGCCTGAGCCGCCATGGGCGCTAGCGCAATTGCCAATACGAATACTAAAGATAGAATTCTCATCATTATCCCTTGTTTTATTAAACGCTGGGAGCATTGGATAATTTGTCCTTTCCTTAATTGATGTGCATCAAATCTGAAGACTAACTCTTTTCGATCAAGCATCAACTAATCTAACTGCTTTCGTCCGCCCTTAATTCTTCTTCCCAGCCGGACCATGACTATAGACGGTATCCATATAATGACTGCTGATATCCACCACCATACATTCAATGGACCAAGAATTTGAACAATTAGCCAATATTCATCTGCATGCCATGTTGCAATCATGAAATATGCCCAAATTGCATATGTTATGGCGACTGCGACATAACCTACATACGCCAGCAAATTTCCAAGTACTTGCACTTTCATGAACCAAACGAGTTTTTAAATCCATTAATTCCAATGCCCAACCGGCTTCCGATAACATGCATATTCGTGACGGACATTGAAATAATCAATTATCACGGTAAGAATCGATAGTGGGACAAAAGCACCAAGGCCTTTCGGGCCATCCTTAAAGACTGGCTCATCAGTCACGGCTACCTCCCTCCAGAGACCGACCAATACCCCCCCCAAGTGCCGGGTCTTGGTGCTTGTGTCGGCTGCGCCTCAATTCCAATGGCGAAGGCGCTGTGGCGTCAAAGTGATTACTGCCCTCACAAAGGACTGGTACTTTCTGCGCCCTTTTTATTGACGTTGCCTTTACATTTTCCTATCATATTGATAGGCGCAAATGGATATGCCATATGAGCAAAAACCCTGCTGAACACGACGACATTGAAGCTCCCCGTCGTTATGTGCTTGAGGAACGCATTAAATTCATCGCCGCTGAATCCGACCGCGTTACAATCAGTAATCATGCAGAGGACCGCATGATTGAACGAGATATCACCACTAACATGATGTTTCGGGTACTAAGGGGCGGAACGCTAGAAGGAGATATAAAACAAGGCAGAAAGCCGGGCAATTGGGAAGCCAAGATGGTCCACAGCATACCAGGGCACCGCGAAGTAGGAGTTGTTACTGCGGTCCTGCAAAGTGACAGGCTTGTGGTTATTACTGTTGAGTGGGAAGACTGGAGATCACGATGAAAGAATTTGCAATAGATAGCGAAGAGATTGCTTCCGAGCCTTTTCACTATCGCGCTTGTGGCCTTGATGACGTTTACCTTCTGAACGGCTTTACACTCGAAGAAACCGATTATGGAGCTGGGTTTTCCATTCACAATGTCGATGGTCTGCATCGAGCTATCGGACTTTACATTGTTTCTCACAAAAACACCTTATCTGCACGCGAGGTGAAATTCCTTCGCCGCGAAATGGATATCACTCAACTTGAATTGGCGAACAAGCTTGGCGTAGATCAGCAAACTGTTGCACGCTACGAGAAGGATCAAACTCCGATCCCAGGCCCCGCTGATCGCTATTTGCGGGTGCTATATGTCCTTTTCATCCTTCCTGAGAATATCAGGAATGAAGTATTGAATGAAATCACACGCATTCTTGAAACTGATGATTCCGTTTCTGATAGCGCACTGGTTTTTAAGGCTGAAAACGATCACTGGATACTTGAAGCCGGATAGAGATGAATGACAGCAGCCCCCGCTTGCCCGAAACGCTGTGTGGCGGTGAAGCCTGGCCTCACAGCCAGGCTTCTATGTTCACGCAATTAGCGGGACACCAGGAGGCAGCATCCCCTGTAACAAGGCCTCCCTATCTTCTTCCTCTAGATCGCAGCCATCGTTCCAAACCCACAGGCGTGAAATAGCGAAAACCTTTGCGAATTGCTCCTCAGCGTTGAGAGGCTGAAAAGCAAAAATCTCTCAAATGTGAACGTTTTGCTGAGTGCAAGCTTCTCGGGTTGCCTCATTGGGCCCGACAATCTCACTGGCACTTTCCAGTGCCCGACAAGCAGCTTCGTACTCGTTGATAATCTCGCCTAGAGTACGGCGCCCAACTGGCTGCTCTTCTTTGACAACATCTACTGAGTTCGACACTCCACTCATTAGATTTCTCCACTTTTTAGACAGTAGTTTTGTTTCCAATAGCTTGCATCGGTCGCGAACAAACCGTCATCGATGTTCAGAGCCCGAAAAGCCCAATTCATGTAGCCAATAGCTTCGTCCACTTTGTTCAAGAATCATCGCTGACGGTTCGTCGAGAGCTATTCGGTAGATTACCACGAGGTTGTCATCCTACGCTTTCTGGCTGTGCTTGCGTTAGAGGATGCTCTAACATGTGAATGGCGCCAGACCCTTTCGAGGGCCAGTGTTCCCTACGGACGCTGGTGAGATCGCGGAGCAGTATACCCATAGCTTCAATCCAATATTCTCCCGACTGGTCATTGTCGGCATCCGGTAAAAGCATCTGGATCTTTTGCTCGACTTCCTGAATACAGGTCACCGGTGCACGTAGTGCTTTCTCGTGCAGTAATATCTCATCACAAACCAAGTCGCTGGGTGGGTCTTCCGAACGAGCGTAGTACGCCTGGAGGGCGCCTCTCATCTCTAGCAACTGGCCATATAGCGGCCCGAATTCTTCACGCTCTACCATCTTTTGAACTCCCTCCTGTGCGATCTATGGATGTAGGTTTGCTAAGTAGTTCTTGAACTCTTTGAGGCTCATGCTTTCTGTTGCCGCAGCGAGGTCGCTGACTCTGTGATGGGTGCTTTCCGCGACCCTAATCATCATATCGAGCCGAACCTCTTGACGGTAATCGTGGGCCAGCCTTTTGACGAAGGCCGGATAGTCGCGAGTTTCTTGCGCGGCCTCCATTACCTCAATAATGAGACCGCCGTTCGCAGTTAGATCGAGGATGCGTGCGAGAAATTGGATACCGTCTTCATCAAATTTCGGCGCAAGGCTATGTGCAGCCCTTTCGAATTCGATTTGATTACAGATTGGGTAACCAGCTTCCGTTGAAGATGATTTACAACTGACTTTCATGATTGCCTCTCGTTCTAACTTGAAATAATATTAAGTTTGGAGCACTAAGAGGTCAACCTATAACTTGAAATTTTTTGAGGTTCCATGATCGCTGGAAGGCAATGCGTTGCTGCACGTGGGCTACTTGGCTGGAAACAGATTGATCTGTCTCAGGCAATTGGTTGCCGCGGAGGAAAGCTGAGCGTGACGGCAATAACCGCCTTCGAGAACGGTGGCGCAATGCGAGAGAGCAATAGACGACTGATCATCGATGCTCTTCAAGAAGCTGGTGTTGAATTCATACCCGAAAACGGTGGCGGTATCGGCGTAAGGCTTCGGAAACTAAAAAATTCGACTGACTTATAACCAGGGGGTATTGGTGTTCGCTCTAAAAGCACTGGTGCGATTGATCGGGATTACTCTCGCGTCAATTGCCTTGCTGCTCTTCATGGTAGTCCAATTCGGCACCAATAACATAGAAATGGTCTGCGATGGGCACTTGAACTCAGACGAGTCATCAGAAACGCTGTTTATAACTATTGAAGAATATCAACCATGGATTTTCTGGACTGATGGCCAAGGGTCCCTGCAATATCAAGCCAAGAACTCTGGCTTAACTTACTATCTACCCATTATAGAAAGAGTCCGAGAAGGTCACTTGGCGGTCTACTCATTCTACGAAGATAACCCTCGACTTTACGTTGGCGGTGTAAGTATGGCGGCTGGCGCAATGGCTATTACACTTCCAAACGGCCAGATATTCTCCGGAGAGTGTCGACATAGAAATCAGCCTTGATCAGCGGACTGCTTCTGATTCTCGGATGTACCTCAAACAACGATCAGTTACTGCTTGTAAAGGGTCGAGGTCTTGGAATTAGATTACCAAGCTTGGAAATAGGGTAGTCGGGCTCTAATCCCCAATACCACGGCACATATCTTGGGGCACCAAGACTGTGATTGCCTATACAATCGCCCTGCTCGGAACCGTCATAATCAACGGAGCAGATCCTGTATCCACCCAACGGCTCTTCAGAATACTCAATGTAGCAGGTTTGAGCCCACCGATTCAGGCTGGCTCGGTAGTAGTTTACGTTTATCACGTTATATTTCAAAGGCTCACCGTAACCGGCGGAACCGACGAAGGTACCAAACGGCTCCGTCGCGCTCTGATACCCGCTTGATCGGCGATCTTTTGACCAAGCTAAGAAGTTTAAACATGCCTGCACATAGTCCTGGTTGGTAAAATTACTAGCATCTCGTATCTCGGACAGCTTGATACCCCAAAGTGCTATTTCCTCAACAGTATCCACCAAGACCATCTCCGTTGGACCGGCTGCCAATAGTTCCTGAATTAGGGATGCAGGAAGGCCTGGATGATCCGCTTCCCGAGACCAATATCGGCCAAATTGGATCAAGTCTGATACGATCAACGTAGCCAGGCGAGCATAATCTTCGACGTCTTCATTTGAATAGGTTTGCTCGGTCGGTAGCTTGAAATAAGGCGCATGAAATCCAAGAAAGCCTTTCGGGTGCATCCACCGCGAAGGAAAATGGTATTCCCTCCCGCGGGAATAACCTGACATGAAAATAAAAGCGCATGCGGAGAAGCAACGACTTCCTGCTGGAATGTAAGTTCCGATTCCGTTCTCATGCACGAAGGCCATAATGTCCCGGCCTTCGGCGTAACTACCGCCAGGGCTATTGAGACAGAGCCTTTCGTCAAACTCGTTAGACTCGGGACCGGACGTCTCCCAGTTGTAAATAAGATCTAGCTGTTCGGCCAAGCCTTTGAGTTTAACCAAGTCTCCAGGCTCGATTTCACCGGACAATTCAACCGCGCAAAGTTTGTGTTCACTAAGGCGAACATCAGCAGCATGCGTTTGAATTTCCTGAGCGGTCAGGAATAATAAACTCAATAAAATTACTGGTAAGGTGCGCGCCATCCGGCTGTCCTCGCTTCACCCTCCGTACAGAACCACCGCTCACCTTTGGCCTCATTAATCTTGGTGCGACTGTACCAGTTTGACCACGGTGCGTGATAGATCCTCTCGCCCTTGCGATTTATGTTACCCTTGATAACGCAGCCGTCAGGTCGCTCGATTTCGGCATCGCCCCATCCCTTCTCACGGAATTCCCAGGGCGGCATGTTTTCCGCCTGCCAGACACCGATCTCGGCTTTTCGAGCAACAGCTTCTTCGACAATGTAATCCTTGCTGTATTTCACAAACGCCCAAGCAAGGCCCTCTTCGATCAAGCGCTTGTTGAGTTCACCTTCATTAGTCCTGCACACAGCGATTGTACGGCCATACTGATCGATTTCCCGAGGCTCACAAGAAACAAGCCGCCCCTCAATCAATTGCTTCAATCTATTGGTAGCGGCGGCACCACAATCCCAGCGACCACCTCGTCTGTTACGACAGGTCTGTGCAGTCTCAGGCGTATCAATCCCGTGAAGGCGGTATTCGATCTGGTTTATCAAAATGGAATCGCCGTCGATTACGATAGCTTTGCCGGAGTCGGCCGACGTGTGGGTGACCGAGCTGACCGTGATAGCAGCAACAAGCGCAGCGTGTATGAGGTTTCGAAACATCAATATTACCAACAAAAAATTTCAGTCCTAAAACCATAGGAACGCTCAACGGTTTAGGATTTGAGATTGATCAATATTCAACTCACTGACTATAACACCAAGACCATCAACACCGTTTCTGAGAATTTCAGATTCTTCATTTTGAGGAATAGAATTCGATGAAATTCTCACTAATGATCCGCTATACTCAGCAGTGTATAACCCGCCGCAACCGCACCGCCTATAAAAAATAAATATGACATTATTGCCAACAATAAGCCTCCTCGAGCTGTATATTTTGCCCATTTCATGAAATTCTTAGCCTTCAGATCGTTGTATTCTTGTTTTTTTGCGTAAAAATCTCTCAGATCAAAATTGCCTTTATTGCCATTTCTCTTCCAAAATCCGTACAGCTCTGAATTTGCTCCCAATAGAGCTCCGTCTCCAGCCAATTGGTAATTCACGTATGCGACACCACAGCTCAACGCGGCGCAAAAAATTCCAAGAATGAAAACTCCACCAGACAAAACGATGCTGTCCATTACCATCAATATTTCTGACTTCTGGAGTATCGCTGCAAAAAATGCGGGCATAGCGAACAAACCACCGCCGTTCAAAACAAATGAACTTCTTATTCCGAGCTGACCATATGAAGCAGACATGTGGTTCATAGCGGTAAATTCTGCATCACCGCGTGTTAGAATTTTGTGCTCAATTTCAAAAGTATTCTTGTTGTCGAATTCGCTCATTTTCGATCCATTATCCGCCTAGGGCCTTGGATTACCAAGTATCAAACTTCTAAGGAACTGAGTGCGTATGCAATTCGTCAAACTCTGGAGGACTCGCTCCGAAATTCAATCCCATCAAAATCTTAAAAGAAAAATCTGATTGATAGGAACTCGGCTCCAAGGAAATTTTTCACTTAAATTGAACTCCCGCAGGGTGCTTTTAGTCTACCACCGAAAAAACGTCACCGGATGAGAGGTCTCTAATCTGAGAAACAGTCGCCCCATCCCAGTAATACGAGAAGTGCTTACCTTGTGTCGGAATGCCAGCTACATCCGGCCAAAACAGAGCAATCGCCATTCCCTCTGGATAGCGAACGCTTTGATATACAAGCCCATCGGAATCCCCTGTCCGTAGACTAATCGCCAAAGCTTGTGACGCGCTGTAGTCTTCTGGCTCGTAAAGCGAGGGGAACTTTGACTTATCGATCACATCATGCAGGTCAGCGTCGACAGATCCGACAAGCTCTCGAAAATCTGAGGTCCATCCCGCCGCTTCGTCTGTCGCGGCCATAAACTGCCCGTGATGATAAATTGTCTCAAAGAGCGCAACTTCGACAGAATCTCCGGCGTAGTAGACACCGAAGCTGCCGTCACTGAACCGGCTTGGACGATCCGTGGATGCGTGGGTGAATGGCGCCATCACTAAAGACGCGCCAGGACCAGAGACGCGCCGCCCAGTTGGCACAAGATCAAGCATACCAACTGTCTCCGCTATACGCGGGTTCGTCTTGCTTTCTGCCGATGCAATGGCTTCCCAATCAGCTGGATCGGCTATGTCTTCGAAAAGATCGATCGGTGGAAATCTGGAGCGGATAATCCTGTGGGTTTTCGACCACGTCACCCGTTTCGTCGAAAGACTATCCAAGGCCTAACCACCTCGAACACTGTCGAGATAATGTCGAACCCGCATGATATCCGTTAGTTCTCCTCGCAACATGACATCTAGCGCTGAAGATCCGTCAAAGGCTTTGTTTGGTCGTTTTACCCAGCCATAGACGCGATCAACCTCTGAAAAAATGATCCGAAGCGCTTTGTGAACGCCCATCAAGTTAGAAAGGCGACTCTTTAGATCGCGAGGTATTCGGCCAAATTCACCTTTTTTCCAACGCGCCCAAGTGCGAAGAGATAAGCCCCCAAGCAGATCCGTGGCCTGAGCATCGGTCAACTCCCATTTTTCAAACAATTTTACAGTGGCACGGGCCATTGCTTCACCTTCCACATCGGTGATCTGTGGAACGGCTTCCTGGGAAGCTGTCTTTTCAACGAGTTGCAATTGTGGCATAGCGGAACTCCAATCTGCCTTTTGGCAGAATATAAGCAATTTATTGCCAATTTGCAAATTACTGCTAATACATATCAGTGACGCCAAAATGTTAGCCACTCACTTAGCAATAGCCTTCGAAAGAATTTGTAGTGATTGAATTTTTGTCGAATCGAGACCTGGCAATCATCATTTGGATGATCCCGGTCATTGGCCTCATCCTTTACAATGAAGGTACACGTGATGCGGCTTTGAAGGTTCTTCCGTTCTTAGTTGATCTAAACATCGTTTCGGTAGTTGGCATAGTTTTCCTGTACGTTGCAGGATGTTGTTGTGCCCTATGGCTGATAGGGTTCTGGGACCCAACTCTTCTAAAGGCGACTGTTCTTTGGACTTTCGGAAGCGGTGTTGTTGGCATTTTCAATCATGTCAACCAGCGGAGCTTAGACAATTTTTTCGTCAATGGGCTGCGCACCCAATTTGGCGTTATTGTGTTCGTCGAATATGTCGCTACCCTAAAATCCTTTTCCTTTTTATTCGAGCTGGTTTCTTTGCCAATTCTGACATTTCTGGCTGTCGTGCAGGGTGTGGCATCCCACAATAAGGACCATGCCGCCGTAGAGAATTTGATAATGAGCTTGTTTGCCGTTTTCGGTATCTATGCACTTTTATCTGGTATCTACATAATCTGGTCCGACCCCGATTTTTGGAGCATCACAACACTAAGAGACTTCCTTTTACCGATCATTCTCTCAGTGGCAATTCTCCCGTTATTTTATCTGCTAGCGACTTACGCCACTTTTCAGAGACGCTTTATTGGCATTGAGTACAAACTAAAATCTGTTGAACTGCAAAAAAGCGCAAAAGCATTAGCCATAAGGAACTACGCCCTTGATCTCGACGGGCTAGATCGCTGGTTTCATGAGCTTCAGATCCAAAATATTGAAACCCTTTCCGACCTCAAGTGTACCTTTAAACGTGTACGCCAACGGAGGAAAATCGAAAGCAATCCGCCCTTCATATCAGCGGAGCTTGGGTGGTCGCCGTTTGCAGCAATGAAATTTCCCGGACACGAGATGCTCTGTTGTAAACACTACCGGCAAGTTTGGGCGGACAGCCAGGATTGGTGCGCAGATTCTGAGCCGTTAAAGTTGGATGAGTCTCTGGTCGGAAACACGCTTTCATACCGCATCGAAGGAACGTCTGTTATTGCCACTCGGCTTAGCGTCAAATTAAACGTTTACAATAAATCGGAGGAAAAGCTCGCACTCCAGTGTTTCGCCGAGATAGCTGAGAACCTGATTCAAAATGCAGGTGTAAAGTCACCGATAGATCTCACCAAACATATACAATCTAGCAAAGACATTTCGTTTCAAGATCAGCTGATTACCCTAAGAATGGCTCGCTCAGATTGGACCGATTTAGATGCGTACGATCTATCAATCGATCTTATTCATAAGAACTACGACCCGTCGTACTAAGCCATTTCCAAACAGCGATCGACATCTATAAATGTCGAGGTCACTTTGGATAGGCCGTATAACGTATTGCGTAACACATGATTTTTCCTGCTTACTGTAGGCAGTAAACTTACCTTTGTTTTATTCCCAGGAACCACGCTATGCGTAAATGTTTAAGCTATACCAGAGACATTGGTTCAAAAATATTTATCAAGACATCACTTATTTTTTTTCTTTTTTTATTACAGTTTTCCATATCCAACGCACCTGTTGCGCTTGAAAGAAAGCAACTTGATGAAATAAAGAAATTCGCTAAAGAATTGTGCGGCGATTATTATAAGAAGTCGTCTGCAAAGAAGCTGGATCTAGATGCAAATGCTTCTGCTAGAATCTCGGGACTGTTCTCGAGGCTGGCCCAAATTGGTCTTGGTGGCGCAGCTGCTATCGACACGAACGAAACAATAGGCGTGCTCCAAAAAGACGCTGCTAGCGAAATAAGCGACATACGTGACTGTCGAGAAAAAATATGGGACGATTTAAAAGGTATTGTATTGGCAAATACTTCGCCAGGGTCAGCAGTTCAGCAAGCTCGCCCTTGCCTTCAATACCGGGTGGGCCGAATCGACAATGTGGCTTGTGACGGGAACACCGCAAACGGCTATTATTGGCATAAAATTAGACGATTTGGACGTTATCCCTCGCACGGGTTTAAGCCTGCTGACGGTGCCAGAGATCTAACTTGCGGGCCGGATACAGTTGGTATAGTCGGTCGCAGCTTTCGTTTTCCGCCAGCGCATCCACACTTTTTGGGGCCGATAAGAAATGTTTTGAATCCAAATCCAGGAAACCCACCAAATGAATGGGTTCCCGACGACTGTCTCGGACACGGCAAATCGATTTGTGGTATGTTTGATTTTGAGTGCCGAAGACAAGGCTGATTGGTCCTTTCCCCCAAAAGCATCTTTGAATTCTCTCAGTAAGCAGGATCTAGCTTCTGGGGTGCACCAGTTCCCTGGTGATTTGGACGAACAACCTTAAACACGACCTGGCTGGGTCCATTGTCATGGTCATCAGGCCCGGTCAACTGGTGAGGCAGAACCTTCCCGAGAAGCGTCATGAACGGCCCGGGATTCTCGGTCGCTTGTTGCTTCAGATATGTGACAAGCCCTTCTTCTCCACCACCACCGGCCTCTTGCGCAGCTTTCAGGATCGCATCCTTTAGTAAGGCGGTACTTTTGTTAGGCACTCCCTTAGGACGCCCCTTCGGATTACCTGACTGACCTTTTTGAAAGCCGCCGCTCCTTTGCTTTTGATTGTTTTTTGCAGGTTTTTCCATCTCAATTCACCCGATGTTTCGTGCCGAGGAAGATTTCACCGGAAAGTCCGGTTCTTTCTTCAAGTGCCGTCATAATGCGTCTTGAATAAGCCACGATGTAGAGTGTTGCCTGCATGGCATCTTCTGTTCCAAGCTCTTCTTTGACATCCTCTAAACTGGTCGACACCTGCCAGATTGCCGAAATCAGTGCCAAAAGATCCTCGTCGGTTTTGACATCGGACTTTGCGAGAAGCAGTGCCGCCTCAACTAAGTCTTGAGCATCGACAAGCTCACCGCGCCTACTGATTTCAATGAGCCGTGATATCTCAAGGCCCTGCTCGTAGGCACTGATGTTTCCAGCAGATTGCTCAGCGTGCTTATGATCACTCATCGGTTTACTCCTGCTCCCAATTGTCGTGCGAGATATCTGGAGAGTTCGGTCCTGAGCGCAGGGTCAGTTGCAGGAGCGCGACTGAGAAATTCCGGCACCTTTTTACCCATCAAGATCCCCGCCAACATATCTGCGTTTTGGTCGTTAATACCGCGTGCCCGATTGCCGATTGTCTGTCCCGCCCTGACGATTGGATTTGTGTACTGGCCGCGTCCGACATCAATGGCGGTATCGATTATCTCACCCGCTGCAATGTTACCTGAGCTGATCGCGTTGCGGTTCGTCTTCGAACCGGTGTTGATCTGATTAAAAGTCTGATTGGCTGTTCTCTCCGCATTCATGGAATTGGCAAAACGAGCGAAATCTTCTTCGCTATCGAAAACAACCCGGAGAACATCGCGTTTGTTACCGTTCCAAATGCTTCGGGTAGAGTCAGCCGTAAGACTCCCGATATTGCCCAATCGCTTCTGGAGATCGCGAGCGATACCAATGCGAAACATCTGTTTCTCTGCATCGCTGAATTCACCGAAAGCTTTCTTCGTGATTTCGAAATCGGCAGTCAGCGCTTTCCTGCCCTTCTCCAGGGCACTCTTCAGGCTCAATTCATCGGAGAACACACGGCGGGCTTGAGCGTATTCCGGTATAAGCAAATCGAGCTCAGCCAACAAGTCTCGTCGCAGATTGTCATATGCACGTCCGAGACGGGTCAGACCGCCACCAGCGCCCTTCCCGACCTCTCGTTCGATTAAATCATCCAAGCCTTCCTTCACCAAGTCGAACGCTTGGAGCTCCGGTAAATCCTCGAAATCGATACCATTAGCCTTCGCAAGCTTGCGTGCAATTGCTTCCGCCTGTTCGGGAATGCGTTTGGAAATTGCCTTTAGGGTATCAGACTTCGGCAGTGTCTTTGCGAAGGCCCGTTCGTAGTATGGCGCCGCGACCGTCTTCAGACGGGCAGTTACATCATCCAACGTACCGAAATAGGTCGACGGATCACCAAGAAGATTGCTTACCTCCCTCCCGATACGGTCTATCTGCCCTGCCTGCCTGTCGACAGTGGTCTCGACAAGCTTTTGAGCGCCCTTCCCTCCTCGATCGGCAACCGCGCGTCCAAGGCGCCCCCCAGCGTCACCAAGTGCATCGATAAAGCGTGCTTCATCACCTAAAGAAGAATTCTGCAACCCATCTAAACGGGCGATCAGGTCATCTATGCTGTCGCCGCCTTCACGGACGGCTTGTTGAATGAGATTTTGCGGAACAGACTTTGCGGGCTTTCCAGCAAGGTTCATAAATGTCGAGCCTGCGCTTCGGAGTGCAGAAGCTCCAGCAGACGCGGCAGACAGAACAGGTGCTGCCGCTGCACCGGTTGCAGCACCTAAAACAGTGCCTTGGGCAGTATCCTGAAAATTCTGGCTGAGGTCACCTTCGGAATCTCCGGCAGACACAGCGCCGCCGTACAGCCCTCCGGCTTTTGCACCGCTCCACATTCGCTCAAGAAAAGTCGGAGCTTGCTGAGCAGCATTTACAGCCCCGGCAGCCGCTTTCGGTGCTTGTGTTATTCCCCCGAGACCGGAAACTTCACCGGCCATGGTTGCAATAGGTGATCGTTGCTCGGCGCGGTGGTCAAGCTCGCGCTGTGCCGCGAGTTCTTGCTTGTAAGTCTCTGTAAAGCCCTGTCCCGTCCGAAATGCCTGAACGGGCGTTCCAATTGCCGCTGCAATCTCATCATTAAAGCGGGCAAGGAACCCACGTTCCGCCCCTCTGGTGGCATCCTGAAACGTGCCCAAGGGACCACCACGAAACTGGGAAGCTTCAAGCTGGTCCGCACGGTGTTTTATGGCTGCCGCGCTTTCTGGCGGAACCTCGACACCATGCATCATGAACGGCTTCGAATTCGACGCGTCTATGTTTGAAAGGACAGCATCAAGATCATACCCGCCAATAACAGTGCGATTTGAGCGCGCCTTATTCTGAGCGCTCAGTGCATCAATTTGGTTCAGAGTTTGGTCGAGATCCATTTTTACAACCCCGTTACATCGATGTTTCTCTGGCGAAGCTTTTCAAGGATTGCTGCCCGTTGCGCCGGGTCGCTAGCTATCGCCGCTCGAGCCGCCTCCCGCGCGTTTTGATGAAGCTGGCTCAGTTCGGCGCTTTGGTTTCGGTTAGAAGCAGCCGGAACGTTCGGCTCATTCGGCAGAAAAGTGTTTAAATCGAAGTCGGGGTCTAAAACACCAATGGGAGCGGCCTCAAAGACGACGTTCCCGGCTTCGAAGCCCTGTTGCTCCGCGAAGTTCGAAAAGCGGCGATTAGTAAGGCCGTGAATTTCAGCTGCGCCGCTGTACAACTTACCAGCGCGATTTACAAAATCCCGACGCTGTTGGTTCGAAAGGCGCTGCCCGCTGAGCACCTGGTTGACGCTGGATTGAATGCGCTGACCGAATGAACCTGCAGCTGCTGCCGTCGCAAATTCTGATTCTCGCACGACAGAGGACGGATCCAAAACTTTCATGAAATTGAAAATGAGGGCCATATCACCCGCCGCAGATGGTTCGTGAGCGCTACTCAACACCCGTTGATAAGCCTGGGTCTGATCGCGAAAACTCTTAACGGTGTTGATCCCGTCGTATTCCTTTCTCAAATCCTGCTGAGTTTTGAAATCAGGCCCGACTTCCACATCCGGGAGAACCCGCTCGCCGGTGTCGGTGTAGTACGAGAAGCCATCAGCGCCTTTGAGTATGCTCCGCTCTTCCGGCCTATCGAGATCGCGCCGGAGCTTTTGATTGCCAAGCCTCGCAGCTTCGATTTGCTGAAGACGCAATGGGTCGTTTTGCTGCTGTTGCTCTTTGTAGACCTGCAGACCAACTTGTGTGTCACTGTCTGAAACACGAGGATCGGTCAAGAATTTGACAAGCGCTTCTTGGGTGATTTGACGGCCTTGATGTGCAGGCTGCTGTGTTGCTGTGGGAGTAGCCTCGACATGCGGAGCGGCAACCAGTTCGCCAGTCAGTGCCCTGGACACCTCGTTGGGTTGAGCATCGAACCCACCTGAAGAAGCCTCGGACGTTGCGAGATCACGGCTGCCCTGCAACAGTTGAGCCGTAAACGAAGTCGGTTGAGTGTCTGACGATGGTGGCAACTGCGCGATTATTGGTTGCTGAGACTGACCGCCGTCGGCGGTATCAGTCTGTCCAAATTCAAGAGAAGACCGGACCCGCTTATCGATCCGATTTAACAGACCACGCTCATTTCCTCGACCCACGCCAGAGAGATAAGTGCGAAAATCACCTTGAAGGTTATCCCGCATTGATTGCGCTGCAAGCTCAATGAATTCTTCTGGAGAGTTCCCTTGCGCACCAGCCCGGAAGTGTTTTTTTACGATGCTCGGTCCATATTGAACTGTCGCGTCAGTTATGAAGCTCTGCACACGCGGGTCACCTGCAAAACGGTCGCCGCCTACTTCCGAAAGGCTCGTTTGAGCCCGAGGTCCAACCGTTCCAGAGAGATTTCGAACTTGAGCAGCGACAAAAGCCTGACCATATTTTTCGGCAGCTTCCCTCCACTGATTATCAAACTCTGGCGATCCGGGGCGAGCTGTTAGGCCAAATTCAGGATTGGCACTTGCGAATTCTCCGACAGAACCACCTCCCGCACTTTTGCCAAAACCAGAATTTAGACCCAATGCGCCATAAGAACGGCTGCCGCCGGTATCTGTAAAAATTTGCGACGAAGCAGCCAGAAGGTCGCTTGTCCCAGTTTCAAAAGCCGCAGTGTTCCTTGCAAAGGCAAGGGCATTATCATCGACGGATTCTAAGTCTGGTCGGAACGCCGATTGTATCGCAGCCGGCTTCTCCGACGCCCCGTTAGTTTGAATTGGAACCGGCCCTTGTGGTGAAGGGGCCGCAGTTTCATTGCGATCAGGATTTTGGATCGGGCGCGGATTTGGAGATAACCCGGCCTCTGCGCCTCTTTGAATCGGTCGACTTCCGGGAGTAAATCCAAGCGCGTCATGTATCGGACTTGGTTCTGCAACTGTCGCGAGCGGAGATGTGCCTCCACTTGGCGATTCAAAACCGCCAAGAATGGATGAAAGAAGATTTCTGCGCCCTCCCTGCTCCGATCCCGAAGCTTCCGAACGATCAATATTCGAAGGCCCTGCACCTGACAAAGCGCGCGCAGTCTCGTTGCTTCCAGATTGTGCAGGTGTTGATCCGCCGCCAAGGAAATCGTTGAGAATGCCTGAACTTTGCGTATTGAGGTCGTTTTCAAATCTCGATACCCGGCGATTGGCGATGCCTTTGCCAATTCCGCTCAACAGCGCATAGATGCCTTCGCCTGTTGTCCTTGGCACACCACTGGGACCGCCAAAAGAATCCGCTATTGCGCGCGCTTTCTTCAGGTCGTCATAGGTCGCATGCGGCGTCGATAGACCGAATATGAATGATTTTTTCACCGGTTCGTCTCCCGGCGCGCTCCTGACCTTGATCGGCATTTTAGCGCGGTAATTGTTTGTTTTTTGGGTTTGGAATTTCGCTGCAAATTTACTTATTGCGGCGTCGCTCTGTGACAGCGAAGTGCGCGATTTGATGGCGCTTAAACGGATATTTGATGATCCGTATTCCGTACAAAAGTATCTGATTTGCTCACTTGAGCGCAAGCGAAATCAGCGGCTCTAACAGTTAGATGCATCTTCCGAGCTTGGGATATCGACCAAGCGCAACAGGGCGACGGCACGATTGTAGAATTTACTCTCAGATGCCACCATCCGTGCTTCAAGGGTCCGAACGGTCTCAACATCACAACCGATTAAAGTCGAGATATCTGCCTCCGAAAAGAATGCTTTTTCGCGCGCGGCAGTGATTTCAGCTCCGGTAATCGATTGGTCGATTTCAGGTAGAGTGCCATTTGCCTCCCGTTCAAGGAAATCGAGCAAATTGAACGCATCTAAAATAGACAGAAGTTGTCGAACACTGCGCCGTTCCGCATATCGAATTACCGGTGTCGCCAAAAACCGGCGCGTCTCTGGCAATGTCATGCCCAGGTGATTGGCAAGCTCTCCGTCGTCGTGCATCGTCTGTTGATTTCGGGCGCGCTGAATCAAGTCCGAAGTGAGAATAACCGTTTGGTCGGTCAGCGCCGGATATGTCGGCTCCGAAATTTCACGAAGCAGGCCAAGCTGGCTGGCGGACCTCGTAAGGAACAATCCCGCCGTGTGAGTTGCATCCATGAGGTAAATTGCCTGCAATTGACGCAGTTTCCGCCTTAGATCATTGCCGGGAAGCGGCGCAATGCCCTCACGATGCTCCGTAAGGTCGGAAGTGGGTGTGCACCAATGACGCGTCCCGTTTGCGCTGGCAAAAATCGTTTGATCGGCGGGTTTGTAAAATTCCTTTTCAGAAACCGCGAATGGACGATGATCGAATTTGACATCGATTTTCGGTTCTCCATCTTCGAGCGCATTGATCAGAACACCGACCTCGGTATGGGCGTCTGTGAAACCTTGATCAATCCAGTCCTCTGAAACGAGACTTCGCTCGAATTTTCGCGCCAATGACGGCGACGATGTTAAAATCAGTCTTTGGGCGGGCATGATGTTTTGTCCTTTTTCAGCGCCTTCGCGATCATTTGGCCGATGGTATGTTGATTAGTGCCTGCCTGCCCCGGTGCCGCAGAAATCACGAGCGGATGCTCTTTTGGTAGCGGAGGTGGCGGGTCGAATTTTTTACGGCGCTCCTTCAATTTTCGCTCCTTCTGGTCTGTAAGAACCAAAGTGCAATCAGTGCGGCTTCGGCTCGGTTATGATCTTTTTTCCGTGAGAAGAATTCGGCCATTGATGGCCAACGTTGGATCGCAAGGGCTCGAATGTCCTCGGCGTCTTTCGCCTTCGCCCCGAGAGCCTTTTTCCACGTTGCCGGACGCACAAATTCGATGGGCACATGAAGCGCTTGAAGCGCACCCTCAACGGCACCGGCGGCGCATCCAAAACGGAACGTGCTGGCCAGGCCTTGCCCTGGCATGGAGGCAACATCTTCGATGACCGCATGGTCGACGTCATACTGGGCGCAAAGCAGCGATAAACCCGAGAGGTTCAAACGGCGATTGGCACCTGTATCGATCGGCTGTAATTCGGTCGCCATGAGAAGAGAGCCGTCTTGGTCCAAGACTGCGAGACCGTTGTTCAAGCCGGGATCTATGGCGAGGATGTTACCACCCATGACATACCTCGCTATGTGCTAATTCCTTTCGTGCACCCCCCATAAGATCGATAAGAAAGTAAGAAAGCATCTTTATATTGTTTGTTTTCAATGCTTTACAGTTATCCAGTTTCTTATCCCCTTTCTTACAGGGAGATCGAAGCGATAAGAAAAATGCCGGTTTCTTATCGGTAGATGCGGGTGATAAGATTGCGATAAGAAATCCATTTTCCATAACCCACTGTTTTTGTTGTTTAATATCCATGTTTCTTACTTTCTTATCGATCTTATGGGCCTTTAGAGGCAGGCTGTAAGGAAAGCGGGTTGTCAGGATGGCCGTACAGTCCTCGCCCGACCTTCTCGACCTCATTTGACTGGACCATCCTGTAAAGAAGCTGATCGACGTTATTCCGCTTCAAGCCCAGCGCCGCGACGATCTCTCCCGGCCTTACAGGTTCTTTCGCAGAAATGAGGAATGTGAGGATCTCTTTGCGCTCGGAGGATCGACGTACATCTTCTGCCGCGCCAAGAATCGACCAGCGACCCTCATCGAACCTGATCGCCGTCTCAATTTCCGAGACGTCCCGTCCCCTCACATAAAGCGTGGTGCCGTTGCCATCGCGGTCGAGGACAAGAGTCGAGTCTGCACATGCGCTCAATCCGTTGGACCCGGATAAGGCTTCAAGTGGATCGTCAGCGCCACCTTTCTTCGTATGGTGAAGGCCTAAAACCGCGATTCCATTTTGCATCGCCCATTGCTGAAGCTCTTGAAAAGTGGCGTAGTCATTTTCGTAAGCATTCCGGGCATTGCTACCGGCCTGTTTAATTCGCTGGAGAACGTCAATGACGACAAGGCGAGGGTTTTCAACCGACGTCCGCCAATGCTCCAATGCGCCAATAAAACCGTCATTAAGATTCGGTGCCCGCTCCACAATCTCGATCCGTGACAAGTCCGGCATGTTGGTCGGGAACAGCATCTCAATTCGCCGTTGCATGCGGCGCGCACCATTTTCCAGATCAAGATAGAGAACGTCGCCTTGCTCGCATGAGATTTGACCGAGCGCGGCACCACCCGTTCCAATAGCGAGCGAAAAATCCAATGCGATCCATGTTTTTCCGAGTTTTTGGCGGCCGGCGAGAACGGAAAGGCCTTCAGCCAGATATCCTGTTACCGCCCACTGCAATTCCGGATATTCTGTTGTCATGATCTGCGACAACGATTGCCGCTCGAAAGTCTTTGATGGTGATTTTTGTCCGCCCGAACGGTAGCTTTTCATGTCGGGAAAAAAATGTTCCAAAAACCGAGGTGACGCGTTCGGGTCGACCAGGATGGGACGATCCGCTTTCGGTGCAAAAACTTCGACTTTGCATCCGTCATCTTGAGGCGTTCGAGGGTTGTGTGCATCCATTATGCTGCCTCCCCGGTCTCAAGGAGATCCGCAAAATCAGTTCCGATATCAGGGGGTGTTGCAATACTGACTTCGCACCCGGCGGCCAGCCAGCGTGCCTTACATTCGTTGGCAGCATCTTGACCTGCTTTGCGACCATTCTTCTCGCGGTCGTGATCGCCGAAAATCGTCAACGCTTCGACGTGGGGCAACATCGGAAAGGAGCTGATGCCGCCCGCTGTCAGGCAGGACCAGATCGGTTGCCATTTGTATCGCACCATTGCAGCAAGTGAGGATTCGAGACCTTCGCCGATACCGAGACCAGTCATCGCTTCGCCTTGGGCTTCGGCATCTGTCAACTTGACGATGCCTGCCTGCCCCAACATTCGACGGTCAATCTTAGAGCCGTCCGAACGAAGGAAGGTGCGATGAACACCAGTTTGTTCGTTGGTAAGGGGATCGACCATCCGGGCTACCAGAGCACCAGCGCAGTCAGGGAATTTGCTTCCCTCCCAATCGTTCATAAAGGGATTGGCGCTGAAGCGCAGTTGATCATTGCGATAGACAGTATCAGGAACGCTAATGCCCCGATGAGTTTTCAAATAGGCCTCTGCCAATGAAACACGCAGCGGCTCGGATTCACTCCACATGCTTACTGCCGCGACCTGCTTCTGTCTTCGCTTCTCCTCATCAGCTTTTTCAGCCGCAATGATCTCATCATGCAACACGCTGATGGGACGTGGGTCCTCGTGCGAGCTATCAAGCCCCACGGCAGCCTTCACATAGTCCCGGCACTCTTCGAATGGATCACCGCAAAACGAATGAACGACAAAACCATCAGGATTGTGCGGTGCAATCTTCACCGACAGCGACCGATCAGAGCGTGAGTGACCAGGGCCTGGTACAAGTACGTGGTTGCGACCCGCAATCTGCCCACCCAAGGCATTTGCAATTTCGCGGGCAGTCAGCATTCGACAGACCCCCTACACAATCCTGCTTGAAGATTTTCAAGGCTGAATTCCTCCACCAAGTCGTAGACGGCCAGACAAAGCTGTTTTGCTTCGTCCTCTGCCTCTAAGATTGCTCGTTCATAGTTGTCACTGTGGAAGAGGTTGATCAGAACGCCGTTTTCGTAAACGTAATCCACGAAGTATGAGACGCGCGTGTCTTCGTATATGAAAGAATGGCGGACTTTGCCTCGACTATCCATGAACGAAATTGAACGTGCGATAACGCCTGCGTAGATTTCAATTCGTTCGCCCTGAGGAGGTGTCATGCAGCACCTCCATCCTTAGCAACCAGATGAGCGCCGCCAAGGTTAGTGAATTGGAGGTCGTTTTCAATAGCAGTATCAGCAGCTACCTTGAGCGCCTGCCGGTAATCGTCGCCTTCCCAAATGTTTAAGCAGACGTCGTTCTCGATGAGATCGATGAAGAAACGAAGCGGCCTGCTATCACGAGAATGCCTGACGACATCCAACCGGTCTTCCGAGTAGGTTCGCGTCTCAATCACGCGACCTCTCGACAATTCAATGCGGTCTTTATGCATTGGACCCTCCAACATGTGGAAGGCTGTCACACCGCTCGCGCCATTGCCGTTCGGCTATCGCGCGGCCTTTTGAGCGGAACGGTCCGGCGATCCGTTTCAGACTATCGAAGTTAGGCTCATCGCGACGCGCAACGCGGTATTCTCCGACGCTGTAAACGACGAAGTACTGATCCCGAATAACTTGAGTTGTGCCGCTAGATTTGTTATTGATTTTCTGCTTTTGAGCACTCGGTAAATCGAGTTTTCTTGAACCTCCGGTGTCACCAGGACCGGGGCTTTTTCTTTGGATAATCATAATCACCCCCTATGCCGCTTGAGGTGATCGGGTCACACGAGCATCGAACTCGTCTAGTTGGTGATTAGTCCAGTGACGGTGCCCGTTGATGTAAATCGGCGCCGGGAATCCCATGAGGTCGCTCTTAATCCAACGCCACAGCGTCATATCGGAGACACCGTATCGCTGTTTGACTTCACGGGCTTTGATAAAGCGCGTAGGATTTTGAGATGGTTCGGTGTCGTATGTGTGATTATTCATTTCTGACCTCGTCTGTTTATGACAAGATCGAATATGTTCTGGTTTGCGAAGCTTTACCGGGGTGAACCCAAAACAAAAGCTAACGCCGGTTCACCCCTTTAGGTAGCGTCGGTATTTCCGGTTTGCCGTTTTAACGGTTTCAGCATCTTTCTTTTCACCCAGAAAGTGCCACAGCCAATAACGGACGAAAAAGTAGCCAGCACCTGCTGGTGGGTCGCCACTGCCAAAGCTAACTTCAAAGTGTTTGTTGAAAGCCTCAGACAATCTCCACTGAAACTGCGTGATCGGATCCAGACCAGATAGAGGTTCAAGGATGTCTGCGGAACCATTGGATTGAGAATTTTCCGCTTCTGAAAGTTTGATGCTCGAGAAAGCCTCTCTGATACCCTTAATATCCGCCCAGAAAGCGGACCTCAGATATCTCTCTTGACCATATGCGACCCGGAACTTTCGCCGGATAAAATCCGCTACCTCATCCTCAGCGATTGCGAATTCATCGAGAATTCTGAGAGCGTCTTTTAGCTTAGCAAGCCTATTTGCAGCTTGAATTTCCGATGGAGGAGATTTCAGACTTTGCTCAATCACATATTCGAAATGAGCGTGATAGATATCTTCTGCCAATGGTTTTGCTTTGACAAATTCCAATTGCGGAAGGTAGCCTAAAAAATACGCTGCTCGTAAAAAGTGGCGCACTTTCCTAACCTCTTGATCATGTGCCATTAAGTTGGATCACATTGTCTTCAGGAGGGTTGATCAGCAGATCGATCTGCCTGCCCCATTCTTCAAGGGCTTCCCGCTTTTCCTCATAATATTGATAATGATTATAGACTGAAGCCACGCCGGAAATAACGCCCGATTTGTGCGCAAGAACCGCTTCAACCACGTGTGGAGGTATCTTCAAACCAGCCATCCCGCTGGCTGCGGTTCTCCTCAAATCATGGTATCGCCACGCCTTGATCGCTTCTCCATCAACCAGCTTCGCCATTGCGATATCCAGACGAGTCTTCGCCTTCGAATATCCACTCGCGGCAGTCACACCAGTTGTCGTGAAAACGAAGCCATCTGGGCCGTCAGATACACGAGGAACTCTCCTCAAAATATCCATCGCTTGCGGTGACAGCGGAACAAGATGGGTCTCTTTGCCCTTCATTCGTTCAGATGAAATCTTCAACTCTTTGCGCTCAAAATCTACTTCAGACCATTTCAGATTAGCTATCTCGCTTCGACGCTGGCCAGTGAGCAACAATAGTTTGGCGACTTCGCCGAACGGAAAGCCAATGTCATCAGTTGCACGCCAAAATATGACGCACTCGTCGTCTGAGAGTACGCGCTCGCGAACAACTTCAATTCCCTGTTTCTTAACGCCTTCACAAAAGGATTTCTCAATTACGGAACGCTCAACTAACCAATTTGAGAACCGACTCAATGCGGAATGAACACGATTTGCAACGTAGGGTGCTGGTGGATTGCGATCCATGATCCCATCAAGCAACTGCACAACGTCACGACGTTCAATTTCAGCGACTTTTCGATTTCGCCATTTGGGCAAGATCTCGACATTAAACAGGCGTCTCGTCTCTTTGATGGTACTCGGCGCGCGTTTTACCTCAACATAACGCTTAAAGAAGGCGTCAACCTGGTAGCCAATCTTCTGTGTTTCATCGTTCGCAACCTGCCTCTCTTTTTTCCTTTCAGCGACGATGTCGATACCTTTTTCGACGAGGCTAAGCTGATCTCGTGCAAGTGACCGGGCATCAGCAAGCCCGATTCGCGGATACCCACCGATTGTAAACTTTTGAGGCTTTCGGCTTTTGGGATGCCTGAACCGTATCGCCCACGACATTTTCCCCGACGGCTGAACAACAAGATACAGCGGCGGCACCTGCTGATCAGGATACTCCCGGCGGACATTATCCGGCTTGATCGCTTCGATGCTGGCTTTGTTCTTGATAGTTTTGGAAACCAATTTGCCAACCGTATGTTACCCGAAGTGAGCGGGTAATCCCAAGGGTAACAAAATAGCGCGTTATATGAAGTTAGACAATGAATAGATATGTTACCCACAGAACGATAAAGTTGAGCAAAAACAAAGCTAATTGTACTCGAGGGTGATAGTGCTTGATAACGGTTGATTGATAAGGTTCACTGATTTGTAATCAGTAGGTCCGCGGTTCGAGTCCGTGTGGGGGCACCACTTCTTCCAAAAAGCTCCAATTTTATTATGCGTTCCACATGGTGATCCATGTTGGAGAGCGTTGATATTAGCGTTTTCTGGCATCTGTTTGAATGAGTGGCTGTGGAGGTCAGAGCCATCCAAACACACTGGCTAAGTATCACCAAACAATCAGCGGGGCGCTAGTTTACTCACCTGCAATCGCCTCAGGAAAACGTCAGGGCACGAGCGCAGAGAATGAAAAAACGACCAGCTCTGCATCCGACCCCACAATAACAGGAGCAGTATTAACCACCGGCATTAAACATCACAATTAACCAGGACTTCCACTATTCAAATCTCCATCTTGCCAGATCACTGGTCGAATAGTAAACAAATTGTAAATTCTGTTTCGTACAAAGAATAACAAGCAATCGCCGACCTCGGAGTCTACCATGTATGAGTTCATCAAGCGCTTTGGGTGTGGTGCCGCCCTTTCTTTTGGTCTTGTTGCCGCGAGCACTGTCGGTGCCTCTGCAGCAACCACGTATACCTTCGATTTCGAAGAGTTTGGTGCTGGCGACGTAATCTCCACGGTTACCCGCGGGCCGCTCACCGCCAGCGTATCATCCTCTGCGGCCCCGGCTTTTACGTCTGTCGCATTCGACACGAACAACTTTACTGGCGGTGACAGTGATCTGGCCGCGCCGATTTCCGATCTGAGTGGGTCGGTTGTTGACTTCGGTATCGTTGCGATCCTCCAAGAGAACACCAATACGCCGATCGTTCCTGATGACGATGCCGGCGGTGGCACGCTTTCCCTGCTCTTTAACCAGTCCATCAGCTTCCTCGGCGCGGACCTTCTCGACATTGAAGAGCCGGGCGTAGACGTTTTCCTTGACGGCACGCTGATCGTCGATAACGGCGGTGTCAGTGCAGACGGCCTCTTCGCAAGCGTTGGAAGTGTTCCGGCAGCAAGCGGCACATTGCTTGAGTTCGTCTTTGTCGGCTCGGGTGCGGTCGACAACATTCAGGTCGGCGTCGCCCCGGTTCCGCTTCCGGCAGCAGCATGGCTCCTCTTGAGCGGCTTCGGTCTCCTCGTCGGTCTACGGATGCGCCGTCGCAACGCGCAAGCGTAAAGGCAAACGACACCAGACATTCAAAAGCCCCGGTCAACGCCGGGGCTTTCTTTGTGGTCCTGCTGCGATCTTGAGACAACTCAAAGACAGGATTGCACTCTCTTTCGACGCCTACTTCCCGCCAAACTTGTACTCAAGATTGATGGAAAGGACGGCGTCTGATGAATTGTCGTTAAGGCCAAAAAGAACGGCGGCTCTCGGCTCGAGGACGTGTCCTTCAATGGGCTCAAACTCGAAATAGACTGCGGGGCCAGCAAAATGCTCCTGCTCTGCTGCATCACCGAACGCGCCTTCAAATTCGCCGAAATTCTCAAAGCCGATCCCGACATTATCGCTGACGGGAAAAACAACCTGTGACGCATAGGCAATGCCCGGATCACCGTCCTCGAAAGGCGCTTCGACGAAGAGGTTTCCGACCCATTCCGCCGGTCCGACACTGGCCTCCCAAACCGGTCCAAATTCTATGCCGCCGGCGCTGATACCGTCTTCTCGCGGGATCTCAAGGGCAGTGTAGAAACCAAGAACAAACTCGCCGTGTTCGTGGTCATCATCGTGATCTCCCTTTTCTTCACCCTCATGGTGCCCATTGCCGAAGAACGGCAGGAGAAGGAGGTTCTCAATTTCAAACGCTTCCACTTCCGCGCTTTCGCCCCTTGGATTGGCAACCTCAACGGCAACGGTAAACTTCCAAAAATCGGTGATGCCATAACCTATGGCGAATTCGTGGACTGACCGTTCGTCACCGTCTTCAACATCGCTGATACCAATGCCGTTGAGGGCCTCAATTTCGACCTCTCCTTTGGAAACATCAGGGTGAATGACCTCGAAGATTCCAGCTTGCGCAAACGCGTCACTTGCACCTGCGCCAAGGGCGAGTGCGGCTGAAAGCGCAACAGCGGTTGATGTTTTTGTCTGTTTTCTCATAGATCTAGCTTTCCAACGGGAGGCGTTATGTAATTACATTACATTCACTCTACGCCGCTTACGACCGGCACGCCAAGCACGACGACACCGGGCTTTGCGAATCTGAAGACGATGTTGCAGAAGAGTAACAGCGCGCCTTATCGATCACTCAGCGGCGGCGGCATTTCCCGTGGAAGCGCAAGCACGGGCGTTTCGTGCCAGAACCCGTAGCCTAGAGAAAAGGTCATCACGATCAACATAACAGCCCTGAAGTCTCCGATAACCGTCATTCGGATTAAACCCGTCGCGGCCATGGAGCACACGGCGATTATCGAAAATCACAAGATCCCCCGGTTCAAACGGGTACCGGCAGACGAAGCGCGGGTCAAGCGCGAGAGTCATGAATAAACGCAGGGACCGGTAAGCCTCGGATATCCGCGCTTCGGGCATATCCGGCTCAGCACGCAAGGCATTTGCAATCCGGATTTCGGACACTTCGCAATTTTTTTCCAGCGCAACCACAGGCGCACTGAAGCGATAATCGAAGTCCGGGTGCCGGTTCGTGAAAATCCAGTTGAGGCTGGTCAGCGCATCGAAAGCGGCATGATCGGTTTCCCTGACTTCGTCCGCAATGCGAAATCCATCAACCATGGTCGAATAGCCATCAGGGCACGAATTATCCCTGCAGTGCAAGAGTTGGAGGCCCGGTTGTAATTCGCGGGTCGGAAGATCCGTATGAGCGCTGAGCGCCTGGCCTGTGTAGGCCGCGCTGTCGGGGTTCGGTTTGTTTTCGACATCGAATAGGAAGCCGAAGGACGAAGACCGCACAATTCCGATTTTTTCGGCAACCTTTCGCACCGTCCCATCGGCACTGCCAAGCCCGCGCAGGCGGGCCAGTCCATATCGATGCGTCGCCGTGAGGAAATCAAACAAAGCTTCATCGCTGGAAAGAACCGTCGGACCATCAAAGCTTACGGGCTCCGGCATATCGGAGGCATCCCAGGCATAGCGTGAAGGAACATCGGAATGCGGCAAATGATGCCCTGCCTTAATGTCCCGCAACCAATCTCCATTGTGATAAGTGACCGCGCCATCATCAAAACGAAGGCTTAAACGGGTTCCCGAAACCTCTGCGGCCACAATCCTGGCTTCAAGTGGAAGATCTGCAATATCGAGTGTTTTTTCGCGGGTTTCAGGGTCGATTGCCGATCCAACATCGTTTTCACGAAGGTAACAAGAATGAAACCGGCCGGCTAAACCATCGCGCCATGTTACCTGCACGAAGTCTCCGTCGACCTCAGCATGTGAAAGCATTGGCCCAATTTTCCGCGGCACGAAATCAGGCGCAAGGACGCGCGACGTTCCCTCCTCGAGCATATCCTCCGTCATGGCCTCAATCCATATAATCAGGCTGAGTGCGCTCCAGCATGCGGATCAGTCCCGGCCATTCGGTTTTGCCGTCATAATTATAATGTTCCGATGCATCCATTTTCTCCTGATAGCGCGCGACTTTCTCAGGATCCATGAGATGAAGAGCACGCCCCATCGAAAGCGTTCGGATCTGCGCTGAACATGTCTGCTTCAGAAAGTAGGCCCGGAAAAAGGCTGCGGCAGCGGTTTCGCCGAGCGCGTAATAGCCGTGATTGCGCGAAATCATGATCTGCTTGTCGGCCAACGTCTCTACGAAAAGACCGGCAAAGGCCTCGTCCTCCTCGAATTCATAGTCGATATAGCTGGTAATGTGCCCGAGATAGACCGCAGGCTGATTGAGCGGTAGAAGACCGTCTTCAATGGACCCAACCGCCATGACCTCCTCATCATGGCCATGGACAAAGAAGTGCGCATCCGGTCGCGCTCCAAAGATCCATTTGCAAAGGTTTTGTGCGCCATCATTAAGCCAGGGACCGTCATCGGTCTCGGGCTCACCCATCTCGTCAATCACGACAAAGTCTGAGGCCCGTGCCTCTTCCCAGAACATGCCGTAGGGATGGGTGAGATAGCGCGGTTGCTTTCCGGGGAGCCGCGCACCGATTGCACCATTGACGAGATCTGACATGCGATAATGCGCGATGATGCGGTAAAGCGCAGCGAGCTCAACACGGACTTGCCATTCAGCGTCCCGTTCCGCCTCGCTCATATCGCGCTCATCGTGATCGATATCGGCCGCCATTGCATTCATGGGTTTGTGCTCCGTTGGTGTTGCCTGAAACAGGCTCGCTCTATCCCTTGGAGCACCAGTATGGCTTGACCGAACCATTCAAGCTGTGCGCAAATACGCAATTAATTGATTGAAACAATCAAAGTTGCACAATGACAGGCGACACACCGAAAGGGCCGATCGAAGTCGCCATTGTGCCCGGCCAACGGTTTTCTCTGCTTGCCTTGTCGATCTGTACGGACGTTTTTCGGATCGCCAATCGCGAACTCGGTCAACCGCTCTTCAAGGTCACCATCGCCACTGCTGACGGAGAACTGGTTATCTCCTCAAGCGGCGTTGACATTACGCCGACAGCATCCGTCTCCAGCATGACGCATGCGCGCATAGTCATCGTAATTGCATCCTATGATCCGGAAGCTGTCTGTGTTCCGGCTCTTCTCACTTATCTGAGACGCATGGAGCTAAAAGGCGCAATGATCGCCTGCGCAGACACGGCAGCCCTCGTACTTGCCCGTGCCGGAATTCTCAATACGCGGCGGGTCGCCGTTCACCACGAAGCAACGCCTGCCTTTGTGGAACAACTCGGGGACGTGATCCTCATTGACCACCTGCACGCCGAGGATGGACGACTACTCTCTTCGGGTGGAGGCATGGCAACAGCCGACATGGTCCTCCGGCTTGTCGCCCGCGTCGCCGGGCAGAAACTGGCGGACCGCATTGCCTTCGTCCTGAATTACAGGACGCTGCCGGAACGCATAGGTGTCGAGACCGGCGACGCTTCCCTTGCGAAGGTCGACCGTGGTCTCGGTCGCATGGTGGAACTCATGCAGACCCATTTATCCGATCCGCTTCCCCTTGCAGATATTTTCCGGCTCGCAGGCGTCGATCCTTCGACCGGACGGCGCAAGTTTCAGCGTTTCTTCAATGAAAGCCCGGCTCGGTATTATACGGGCCTCAGGCTGGCACGCGCGCGGCTTCTCTTACGGGACACGGCACTCAGCGCGAACGAGATCGCAACAGCCTGCGGTTTTTCCGATGCCCCAATTTTTTCCCGCGCCTATCGGCGGAGATTCGGTCTTTCGCCAAGCAAAGACCGGACTGTTCAATCCGGCGCATAAGCCCGGTTCTCTCTGAGCTTTTCCGTAAATCGATCGATTTTCTGCTGTCAGGGACCGCCAATTGAGGTGTTGACCTCATGGGATCCATGCAGGGGCTCAGGCATCTTCCTTTCATCGAAAGCGCAACACCAACCGCACCCCACAGAGGCGGATGAAAGGAAAGAAAAATGTTTAACTTCAAAAAGATCGCTAAAGCCCTCGCACTCACACTTGTCGCCGGAACCATGGCATTTTCAGTGGCAGAGATCACAAACCCAAGCGTTGCCGAAGCAGCAAGCATCACGAAGAAAGTTAAGTTCGGCGGCAAGTTTATCGGCAAAGGTTTCGCACAGGTTGAAAAGATGGGCCGTCACGCTCAGAAGAAACGCGGCATCGGTCGGGTGACCGGCGGCATCTTGAAAAATGTCGGACGTGCGGGCCGCAAGGGAACCGGTAAGGCAACAGGCTTCGTCAATGGCGCCTCTAAGGCCGGATCAAAAGTTGTCGGCAAATCACGGGTCGGCCGTGCGGCTCAAAACGGCTGGCGCAAAGCGGGCCGGTTCCAGAACAACGCTATCAACAAAGCCTTCCGGAACTGCCGTGGTAAAGCCTGCACCATCGGCAAAGATGTTGTCAAATTCGCCCTTCCCTTCTAGGGCAGACTATTAAATTCATCTCCTCTTAGCAGCCCGGCGGATCACATCGCCGGGTTTTTTCGCGTCCAAGGCGAGCGGGCCGTTTCAACGATTCAGAATTGCGGTCTTTCAAGCATCAACCACAGGATCGCGAGGATCGCCGCAAAGGCGGGGATCCCGAACACAAACCAGATACGAAAGTAACGGAGATAAAGGTCGGGAAGCACCTCGCCATTCGTTACAGCTGCCATTGCAAGAGTGCGCATACGATGTTGCAACACGACGACCGGTAACCAAAAGAGCCCGATCAGTAAGTAGATCCCGATTGAGATGCTGATCCAGGGCTCGGTAAGATCCCAGCCCAGCTCCCACGCAAGAAGAACACCGGTGACCGGTTGAGCGATGATAGCGGACGCGGTGAAAAGATAATCTGCGATCACGACGATGCCGGCGGTATGCGCGATTAACTTCGGATCTCCAGTGCGGTGGGCCATCACCATGAAAAAGGCGATACCGGATCCCGTCCCGATCAAAACCGTTGCTCCAAGCACATGGAAGAAGCGCAGGATTTCGTGGAATTCCATTCAGCGTTCTCCGCTCATGGCAAGAAGAACAAGCGACGTGCAAAATACCGGAAGGATTTTCACAAAGGGTCCGAGCGGATCGAGCCAAATATCCGGCGTCAGAACCGTTCCCGATATCAGATACGCAATGCTCAACCCGAGAGATCCCGCAACGGCCAATCGAAAGGTCCGACGAACAAGAAGCCCAGCGGCGATCAGAATATCGAGGACAGCCCCGCCAACGAGCAAAAGTCCGGCCACAGCTGAACCGACGACGCCAGAGACAAGCGCAATTGCCGCTTGATGGCTCACAAGGCCAATGATGCCGGACGCAAACCAGAAGATCGCCATTGCGATCACGAGGATCGGAAAGAGAAGCTGCATCCTTGCGAAGAGACGTTCCTGGCCGCTAACCGGCAGGCTCTTCAACGTCTCATCAAGACTTCGCAGCGACTGACCTTCAACGGCACGCCATGGTTCCGGATCGCCAACGACATCGCATTCCAGCACTTTCAACGCGGTTGTGCGAAGGGGCGAGCGCCACCCAAGATGCCCGCTCAAATCAGCGCCGCGCGCAACTATGTAGCCGAACCATGACGGTAACGAGATCACTTTGTACGGCTGTGGAAATCCGAGCCATCGTCGGAAAGAGAGGACCACGGCTTCAAGGTTGTGCGCATCGTCTTCAACGAGATCAAAGGTCTTTCGAAAGAGCGTCTCATCCGTAAGCGCGCGTTTCACCGCGTGGGCAACATCGCGGACATGAACGGTCTGCATTTTCGAACCAGCCATAACGAGCGGCAGGAGAAGCGGGAACCCGGCAAGCATACGCAAAAGGGCGGTCCCACCATAGGCCTGATGGGAAACCACAACGCCCGGCCTAAGAATCACCCATTGAAGATCAGTTTCCCCAAGAGCGTCATCGGCCCGCGCCTTCGTCGCAATGAATTCGATCGCATCATCCTCGGAAACCCCCGGAGCGGAGATCTGGATGAAAGTCTTGATGCCCTGCGCTTCGCACGCAGCGTAGAGAGCTTTCATCGCAGTTTCCTGAACGGCAGTGACGTTATCCTTTGCGCCGCTTTGAAGCGCACCAGCCGCATTCACAACGGCATCTATGCCAGACAGATGGCGGGACCAGTCGTCCGGTTCGGCTAATAGAGAGAGGTCGGCACCGATCCAATGCGCGTCTGGCAGAAGCGCCCTGCCCGTTGCCTCAGACCGCGCAAGTCCAGTTACCTGAAATCCGTTATCCAGAAGGTGACGGCAAATCTCGTGGCCAATCAGGCCATATGCACCGAGGACAAGGACATGCATGATTTCCGGCTCCCCTACCGATACTCAAGAAAAGCCGGATACGCGACGACTGAGAGGGAGACTAACCAAAGAACGACACTTCGGCCATAGCTGTGGCTGATGCCCAGCATACCGTCTCATATGAAGAATCTAGTGGGTGGCTCCGCGAACGTATGTCCGAAGATCGTGAGCTGTGAAAATCCAATAACAAGACCGCCATTCACCGTCGCGCTCAAGGAGACCAGTAAGAGCAGCTGTACAAGGATCAAGAAAGCGAGCAAACGTTTCGCAAATCCCACTCTCATCATTTCCTGTGCTCCCTCTTCTGAATGCCGCTTCAAACGCGGACGGTCTCACTACCGACACCATGGTCCAATTGGTTCAATTTCCCCATGAGGGCGACACCTCAGTTGGTCTCAAGAACCGCAATCGGCTCTCTTGAGTCTGGAAATTGAAAAGACCGATCCCCTCCCCGGCCTGCTTCGAATATCCAGACGCGCCCCTTGTGCGACGGCGAGGTCGGCAACACTCGCAAGACCGAGCCCCTCTCCATCTTCGTTCCCCTCATGGCCACCGCGTCTGTAGCGCTCGGTGAGCGTCTTAATTTCTTCTTGCACAAGACCTGGCCCCGTATCCCAGACTTCCAATGCAACGTCACCATCACGAGACCGCACACCGACCAATATCCCGCCCGACTTGGTGTATTTGATTGCGTTCGAGACAAGATTGGACGTCATTCGGATGAGCGGCACCGGTTCTGCCAGCACGCTTTGCGAAGTTGGCACGGTCTTGAAACTGAGACCTTTGGCTTGCGCTTCGTCGGCAAACATCCGCGATATGTTTTGCAGGATGAGTTGTAGCGGGATCGCTTCGGAAACCGGTGTGATTTCATGCGGATTATCGAGTTCTGCCTCATTTCCGGGAAGCTTGTCCGGTCGGCTTTCATGAAGCGTCGTGCTCAGGATCGAGTTGAGATATTCAAGGCCCGCTTCGAGCTTATCGCCGAGCTCAGGCGCTTTGGCGCGGGATTCCTCCAAGGCAAGCCGCAATGACGTGAGCGGCTGACGCAGATCGTGGCTCGTCATGGCAAGACGTTCGCGTCGCTCATCGGCGATCCGCCGCGCATCATCGAGATCGTCGCGCGCCGCCAACAGCCGTTCATTGAGTTCGAGTTTCTCACGAGACGCCGCAAGTTCCGCCTTGAGCGCCTGGTCACGCTCATGCCTTAGGGCAAATGTCTGGCGGATGATCGCAGCAGCGAAGACCATTCCGTCAAAAAGCTGCGCGGCCAGCGTCACCTGCGTGACGATGTACTGCTGGTCGTAAAAGATCGTGTAAGCACCGACGACACCGAGCCCGACATAGCCAAAGAGAATGGCCACGCCGAGCGCAAAGAAGCCCGAGCCCGGTTTGCCGTCCCGGATCGCGACATAAGCTCCGAATGCGCAGGTCGCGGCGAAGACAACGGCGACAAAGAGCGCCAGATGTTCAAACCATTCCCAGAACACCAGTTTTTCGAGCGCTGTAACAACAACACAAACACCGATCAGGAACACTATGAACCGGTGGAGGCGCGCATACTGATTTCTGGTGTCGAGAAAGGCACTGACAAAGGCGAGATAGGCAATGACAATGACAGCCTGGAAGACGCGGGTCGCCTCAAGCAGAAGCTCCGGCCGGTCGGAAAGGATGAACTGTCCAAGATAGCCACGGCCATAGAAATGATAGACCACCAGCAGGAAGAAAAAGAGCGCGTAGCGGCGCGCGGGTTTCGAATTGAGAAGCACGGAAAATGCAATGAAAAACGCAACCAGGGCGGCGCCTGCGCCAAAATAAAGCGCGTCCAAGAGTGTGTCTCGCAAGCGTTCCTGCACATAGATACTCTCCGGCTCAAGCCGGATGCGAAAATAGTCCGGGGTATCGGCCCATTGCAACTCAGCCCAGATTTCAAGCGAGCCTCCGGCTGGGACAGTAATCGGGGACGACGCAAAAAACTGGTCGCCACTTTCGCGCCGGTCGGTTGGGACAAAGGGATAGTCGGCGGTCAGCACCCGTTCGACCCGCCCGTCATTGACCGTGTAGAAACGAAAACCGGTCGCCGCCGTCAATTGTGAATCAAGACGAAACACGCGATCCATGTCAGAAGAATTCTTAAGCCGGACGAAGGCCCAAGACCCGTTGTCGGTTTTGCTCCAGTCGCCAGGCTGCGGCTTTTCCTGCTCGCTGAGCGCCAGCGCTTCCCGTCGCATTGCTGAGTCTTGAACATCAAAGCCGGGCGGCGCCACAATTATCATGTGATCGAAGATATCGGTCACCGTTCCGGTCGTTGACACATCGAGGTTGGAAGCCCGTGCATCCGATAACGCGGCCACAATAAAGAGGATAATCGCATAGACGACAAACAACGCTCGGTATCCGCGTCGGCGCGGATGTCTCAGTCGGTTGTTGATTGCCCCAATCGTCTGCATGCTTGATGCCCATACTTTCGGCCACTAGGCAAAGCAGAGAGGCCCGCTTCCTTCATCGCCGTTTCAGAAACACAAGTCTATAAGTTATGGTCAGGCAAGCGATGGGGCTTACACCTCATTTTGCTCCGGATAGACGCAAAAAAGGCTGACGCTGAGGGGCACACCATGGCGATGAAAGATAGAACAAAGACAATCGTGATTGCGGATGATCACGCCCTGGTTCGCAATGGTATCAAGGATGTCTTCGCCACCATTGAAGACACCGAAGTGGTGGGGGAAGCGGAAAACGGCCTCGAAGCCATCGCCCTTGGCAAGAGTCTTCGGCCCACTTTGATGACACTCGATGCCGGCATGCCGCTTTGTAAAGGCATGGAAGTCTACGGCGAGGTGCGCCGCTGGTCCTCTGAGACGCGCATCGCCGTAGTCACGGGTTTCACAGCTGTTGGCAGCCTTGCCGATTGGGTCTCAGCGGGTGTGGATGGGCTTTTTCTGAAGAGCTGCACACCGGAAGAAATGCGCAAAGGCTTTGATCTCATTCTGAAGGGCGGCGGTTATGTTGAAAAGCAGGTCCTGACGATCCTGAAAGAGGCACCCGAAGAAGAAGGCCTGACGCCTCGCGAACGCCAGATCCTGCATCTCGTCGCCGAAGGCTGCAGCAACGCGGAAATCGCAGACCGCCTCTCAATCAGCCCCAAGACAGTCGATAATCACCGCACTCGGCTGATGGCAAAGCTCGGTGTCAGATCAGTCGCGCAACTCCTTGCTTATGCCTTGAAGGAAGGTCTTCTCGACAGCGCGAGCCAAAGCTGAGGCTCGCTTTGAACCAAGAGCTGCAAATTGCGAGCCGAAGGCCATCCCTAGTTTTCGCGCCAGGCCCGGTTCATGCTCTCGACAATCGGTTCAAGAAGATAGTCGACTGCAGTCCGGCTGCCGGTCTTGATCATGACTTCCGCAGGCATTCCCGGATTAACCTGCTTATCCTCGCCGAGACGCTCCAGTTCTTCTCTCGGCACCGAAATCCGCGCATTGAAGAAAGTCGAACCGGTCCGCTCATCCAGCATCGTATCGGGCGAAACATACGAAACACTGCCATGAAGAAGCGGCGTTGTCCGTTGTGGAAACGCGCTCATACGGATCGTCGCGGCCTGATGGATCGTAACATTATCGACGTCTTGCGGCTGCACCTGAACTTCAATGAGAAGTTCATCCTGATCAGGGACGATTTCAAGGACAGTCGCTCCAGGACGAACAACCGCACCTTGCGAATGCACATCGAGATTGACGACCGTACCGCTGACCGGGGCAATCATGTCGCTGCGTTCCAGAACGTCCATGCCCGCTGAATATTGCTCTCTCAAATCTTTCAATTGCGCCTGGGTTTGTATGAGTTCGGAAAGGACCTCTTCCTGGAACTGTTTTTCAGTCTGAATGATCTGCAACCGAGTCTCGCCTACCGCCTGTTTCGAGCGGGCAATCTCGGCAAAGATTGAGCCTATGGATCCTTCCATCTGAACCGCTTCACGCCGCAGAGCGAGGATGCGTTGCAAACTGATGAGCCCTTTTTCAAAAAGCGGCTCAAGCGTTTCAATCTCCTGATCGATGATTTCCTTGCGGCGCTGCTCGGCTTCAAGCTGGGCCTCAAGGCCGACAACCTGCTGATTGAGTTGCTCGACGCGGCGCTCAAGAATATCCGTCTGACCGATGATCGTCAGGCGGCGCGCTTCGAAGACTTCCGTTTCGCTCTTTATGACCTCTGTAACTGCTTTTTCTTCGGCACGGTCGGTGAGTTCGGAGGGAAATTCCAGCGTCTCAAGTTTCGCTGCTTCAGCCGCAAGCCGTGTATAGCGTGCAACATTTGTGTCGATGCCTGCTTGGAGGATCGAAATCCGCGCCCGTGCGCGGGTTTCGTTCAACTCGATCAGCACATCGCCAGCGTCAACATGGCTGCCGTTTCGCACATGAAGAGCGGCCACAACGCCGCCTTCCAGATGCGCGACATTCTTCCGATTGGTGTCGACCGTAACGTTACCGGCGGCAATAACTGCGCTCGCAATCGGTGCGGCGATGCCGAAACCGCCAAGTGTTCCAAGAACAAGAAGAATGCAGAGGACACCGGTCTTGACCCACCGGGAATAATCATTGGGTACCGCCGGACCTTTCGGGTCCTTCTGACGTTGCTGAGTTTGCGCCGGATCGGCCTTCTGGTCGCCGACGACGAAGAGATGACCGTCACTTGTTTGTTGCGGCATTGTCTTTCTCACTGTCGTTATTCACGCTGTCTTCAGCTTTTGATGCCCCTGCCACGGCTGCCTCTTTCTTTGCAGGCTTTGCCGGCGGTTTCTTCGGAATGGCCCGGATCGGCTGAGCCGGTCCAACCAGTTTCGGCAATAGCTTCTCGCGTTCGTCAAAGGCCTCTACGCGACCACCATTGAGGATCAGTACATAATCCACTGCAGTCAGGATGCTTGAGCGATGCGAGATCACGATCACTGTTTGACCACGCTCACGCAATTCCTGAATGGTCAGCATCAACGCCTTCTCGCCGGAGCTGTCGAGGCTCGCATTCGGTTCATCAAGCACGATGAGCGGAGGATCCCCGTAAAGGGCGCGAGCAAGACCAAGCCGTTGCCGCTGCCCGCCGGATAATACGCTGCCTTGCGGGCCGATCTCGGTCGAATATCCATCCGGAAACTGCAGGATCATATCGTGGGCACCTGCAAGCTTCGCAGCTTCGATCACGCGCTTTGAATCGATCTCCTGAAACCGCGATATGTTTTCCGCAACACTTCCCTCAAAGAGTTCAACGTCCTGTGGCAGATAACCGATATACTGGCCGAGTTCCTCGGGGATCCATTGCTGAAGATCGGCCCCGTCAAGACGGACCTTGCCGTCAGTAGGCGGCCAGACGCCAACAAGTGCACGCGCCAGCGTTGATTTTCCGGCCGCACTTGGACCGATCACCGCAAGCACACTTCCGGCCGCCACCCGAAAGCTGACATCATCCAGTATGGGCCGTTCCGCACCCGGAGGCACGAGAGTTAAGGATTGTACGTCAAGGTTGCCGGATGGACGTGGCAGGGATATTCGCTCGGCAGACGTGTTTTCACCGCCGAAGACTTCCTTCAAACGACCATAGGCCGCACGGGCGGCAACAAAACCGCGCCATTGTCCAACGGCCGCCTCAACTGGCGCGAGGGCGCGTCCCATGATGATCGAAGCCGCAATCATGACACCCGGCGTCGTCGCTTCCTGGAGAACGAGATAAGCTCCTGCCCCGAGGATTGCGATTTGAAGGCTTGGCCGGATGAATTTGCTCAGCGCCGTCAACATGCCGATCCGGTCGTTAGCGAGCCCTTGATAGGCCAGGCTGTCGCGATTGCGTTCAAGCCAACGCTCGGTCAGCTGCGGCACCATGCCCATACCGTTGATTACCTCGGTATTCCGAACGCTCGCATCGGCAAATTGAATTGCAGAACGCGATTTCTGAGAGGCAACGGCCGATGTTTTGCGTGTTGCAAACTCGGAGACGATTGCAATTGCAAAAAGCGCAACCGCACCCGCAAGCGCGATGAAGCCCAGAACCGGATGAAAGACGAAAATGAGTGCAATAAAGATCGGCGTCCAGGGCGCGTCAAAGAATGCATTGGGTCCTGAGCCTGACAGGAAATTACGGACCTGCGCGAGATCGGACAAGGTCTGCGTTCCGGATGATCTTCGATCCGGACGAAACTGAAAAAGCGATCGAAATGCATCATCACCAAGTCGCTCGTCGAGTTTGCCGCCGATGCGGACGAGGACGCGAGAGCGAACCAGCTCCAGGAACCCGTTAAGCGCAAGGAGCGTGACAGCGAGAATAGTCAGGAAAATCAGTGTGTCGTAGCTGCGTGATGTCAGGACCCGATCATAAACCTGCAGCATGTAGAGCGGTGCAACCAGCATCAACAGGTTGATCCAGAAGCTGAAAAAGGCAACGCCAATGAAACCGGAGCGGACATTGAGAAGCGCGTCAGCGAGCGGAGATCCTTTGCCCTGTTTGGGTTCAGTCGCCGCGACTTTCGCCAAAGCACGGTTTTTTCGGGAAGGAAGTAAGAGCTTTACGCAAAAACTGGCAGCCCAAAGAGCCAAAATGCAAAGCGTCGCAATGGCTGCGAACTCGGCCCAGATCACATCGACACCAAGCGATTCTGAAATCGTCAAAGCGAGAGCATTCAGCGGTTCAAACCACACGTGTTTGCGCTCCATCTAACCCGAATGTGCTGCCTTAAGGAAAGGCTGCCATTCGAAAAGGACCTCAGTTTGACCAGTCGCCTCGAAGAGCCTCTGGCGGTCCTTTTTATTCAAAGATCGTGCCAGAGTGAATTCAAAAACCCACTCCAGCACGACATTGTGTTCGTATGATTAAGGCAGGTGGGCAGACCTTAGCCCACCATGTCCCTATCCGAAGTCAATTTCACCATTGGTGAAGGTCAGCACCTCAATGCTGATCAGTGTATCCACGTCGCCGGTCGCATTGTTGATGACCGTGTTTCCGTCGATCGTGAAGTCTTCCATGGCACCATCAAAGACAGCGGTATCGGTTCCAAGACCACCAACGAGAAGGTCATCGCCGAGACCGCCAATGAGTGTGTCGCGACCAAGACCGCCAAACAGCTCATCATCGTCCGCACCACCATCCAGTGTGTCGCGACCAAGGCCACCAAAGAGCGTGTCTTCACCGTCCTCACCGAAGAGTTCATCGCGACCGCCATTACCGGTAATCGTGTCATCTCCATCGCCACCGGAGAGTTCGTCGCGGCCACGGCCACCGACGATGAGATCATTGCCGTCGTCGCCATCAATATCATCACGACCGCTTCCACCGAGCAGTTGGTCGTCATCTTCGCCGCCGGAGATGGTATCATCGCCACCGCCGCCAAGGATTAGGTCTTCACCGTCGCCTCCATTGAGGACGTCGTCATCGCCGCCGCCGAAGATGTCATCATCACCGTCCGCGCCGTTGACAGTGTCTTCGCCGTCGGAACCGGTAATCGTGTCGTCATTGTCAGATCCGATAACGTTCTCAAAGTTGATAAACTCGTCCATGACTAGCACGCCTTCGGCAGGTTCGTATTCTGCCGTGCCGGCCCCAAAATCAATATCAACGCCAACCCCAATGTCCTCGAACGAGATCGTGTCGACACCGTCCCCGCCGTTGAGGGTATCGTTTCCGCCACTGCCTTGAGCGAAGTCGTCACCATCGCCACCTTCGATGATGTCATCTCCAGCGCCGCCAGAGAGTTCGTCATCTCCGTCGCCACCGTAGAGTTCATCCTCGCCAGCACCGCCAGAGAGCTCGTCATCACCGTCGCCACCATCGACAATGTCATCGCCGCCAAGCGCATTGACCACATCGTCACCGCCTAGACCGTCTATTTCGTTGTCCTTGTCATTACCGGCAATCGCGTCGCCAAACTCAGAACCGATGACATTCTCGACATTTTCGATTTTCTGGCTCGAGGTTGCGCCAAGGTCGAGGTTGAAGCCGATCGTGGCACCCGCCTCTTCATCGGAAACAACGAGAAGATCGTCGCCTGTCGGGCTTTCGGATGCCGGGATGAAGAGGAGACCTTCCGGAGCTGTCAGATCGTCGAGATCCTCCTCAAGAGGGAAGCCGCCGGGAACCGGAACTGTGACGAAGCCGAGAAGTTCGACATCAAAGGTTCCCTCGCTCTCAGTAAGTTCGAAAGCAAGAACACCGGATGACCGCTCAAGACCAAGGAAGAGGACAGTCTTGTCTCCAACCTGAGCCACCGTGACCGCCTCCGGCTCGGCCCCGGCATCATCGGACCGCGCATCGTTGAAGAAGAGCGGGAACTTTTCGATCAGGGTCGTTGCAATGAGGTTGCCCGATTCGAAGACCATGTTGCCCTGATCATCAAGAATGGAGAAACCACGGCCACCGAAGAGGACAAGCTGATCGAGGTCATCGTCACCGTCCGTATCACCGAGCACCTGGGAGACTTCAAGATCTCCAATGCCGGTGTCCGCATCCTGCAGGTCCGCAGCATTCGGGAACACTGTCGGATCGAGAACGGTATCGTCGAGGTCGAAGACGTCGAAGTCGCGACCGTCGCCTTCATTCGCCGTGGCATAGAAGGTTTGGCCGTTGATCTCGAAGCTCGCGATCGCGTCCGGCTGGAAGAGCGCTATGGCGTTATCGACCGTGATGAGGTTTGGAACCTCATCATTATCGTTTCCGTCGAAGCTATTCTCCGGCAGGCTGAGATCCTTCGTACCAAGTCCAACGATATCGGTGAGGACTGGGCTCTCGCCTGACAGATCAACAATAGCGATTGCATTGTTTTCCTGGAGGGTGACGAAGGCCTGTGTGCCATCCGGTGCAACTGCGATGAACTCCGGTTCCAGATCCTGTGCAAGCTCTGTTGGGAAATCACCCTGACCGAAGAGGGCAAGACCCTCTGCGACAAGTGCGGCCACTTCACCTTCCGTGTCACCGAAAGCGCCAAATGTCAGCGTTTCAACACTTATTGCGCCGAGATCCGACACATCGATAACGGAAATCGAACCTTCCGGATCGTCATTGACCGCAAGGATTTGATCATCGTCGTCGGTTTCAACGTCAGCTTCCCCTTCATTGGCAACGATGATGGTGTTGCCGTCTGGCGTGAAGGTGAGGCTATCCGGCAATGCACCGACTTCGATCGTCTCGAATGGATCGATCGTGCCCGGCAGAGCGGAAATGTTGAAGAGAAGAACCGAGCCCGGGTCACTTTCCGGATCAGCCGGAACGGCGGCTGCCAGAATGTCGCCTGCAACGGCAACACTCGTCACCTCCGTTGCAACCGGGATCGCAACCACCAGGTTACCGGCCCCGTCGATCACATCGATAAACTCACCACCGGCCACGAAG
>JBCDCZ010000004.1:0-51461 GCA_039180865.1 Pseudomonadota bacterium
TATACGTTAATTAATCTGGGGGAAAATTACGATGCAATATTTAAATCAAGCCTTTGCGGCCCTCGGTGATAGAACGCGTCTGGCGATTGTGGAGAAACTGCTTCGTGAAGGAGAGATGGCTGTCGGTGATTTGAAAGAGGTCTCACCACTTTCACCACCTGCAATTTCACGCCATCTCAAAGTTCTGCGGGAAGCGGGAATTATCCATCAACGTGTAGACCGACAACGTCGTCTGTATTCTGTTTGCCCTGACGCCATACAATCAATTGGCGACTGGACCATGCGCCATCGTGTCTTTTGGGAAAACAGCCTCGACCGGCTTGAGGACGCCCTCAAGTTCAACGAACCGCCGATGTAGTCAAAGCCGCAGGCACTCAGATCCGCAGCCGCTTTCTTCAAGGATGCGGTTGCTCAGTCAGTAAAAACCATCCGGCCATGTCCCTTGGCTCCAATGGTCGGGACGGATGATAGGAGAGGCTCAGGCCAATGATCTCCCGGATCAGCTTACGCCTGATCACGATCGCAAAATCCTCAAAACTCTGAGCTTTCATCAAAAACGCGCCATCCCCGCCGATTACTTCGTTCTGATAGTGCTCGATCAATCCGAACTCCCAGAGTTCAGGATTGGGCTCAAGGATCACCAATCCGTTGATCGTGATGCCATCCAGTAGCGCGTTCAGGCGCTCAGCGGGAAGACCCTTTCCACCATTAGTCCCATCACCGGAGATATCAATCACGCGTCTCACGCCATCAAACCGATTTGTGGAAAGTGAACGTGTTGAGTACCTGATTACACTGCCAATGTCGGTCAGGCCGCGGAGTTTACGCTCAATCAAAGCGACCCGATCGGCAAACTGTCGAGCATCTGTCTCATCTCGAATGTGCGTCCAGTCAACGACGGTCTCGTGATTGCGTTCACCTGCCCACTGAACGATCGTAACTGCAATGCCGTCACCTCCAAGCACTTCAATCGCCTCGATCACGCTCTGATGGCGAAATGCATCGGCAATTCCTTGCCTTTGCAGATGGAATTCCCGTGCATTGACACTGGTGGAGGTGTCAATGGCGAGGACAAGTTCGAGTTCGACCGGGCGAACGTCGTTCGCCTTCGCCAGAGGTGAAAGAGATAAGAGGAGCAGGAAACAAATGACAGCAATGCCAATCATTGCTCTGTTGAACCCATGGACGGGAAAACCGTCCCGATTGATCGCTGGATCTAGGAAAAGCGCACGCATGGCGAGAGATTAGTCAGTGCTGACAAGCTTGCCTACCGCAATACCCCTCAAAGACTGGTGAAATTCAACCAGCACGGAAACAGAAAAGCTCGTTTCCAAGGCGAAAACACCATTGTTGGAGGTCAAACGTTTACTGCGGACCCACCGCCATTGATGCGATCGGCACACATTAGATATCCATCATTCAGGAACCATTGGGTCATATGCCGGAAGTCCATGGCTCCAACCAGACACTCTCCCTGCACAGCAGCAACGCCAAGCGTGCGCAGCGTCGCGATTGCCTGGAGGTCGCCGATCTCCTCGCAGACGAGTTCGGCACCTATCAGTTTGATTGTCGATGCCATACCAGAGAGTATAGCGTGCTGCTTCGGTTCGTTTGCAATGTTGTGGGCCAAGTCCCGACCGAGGCGCAGTTGCGTCACGGGATACTCAGAGAGATTGGAAAGCGTCGCGTAGCTTCCGCTGAAATCCCGGATCGTAACCGCGATCCCGGTGGTTCGACATTCGTTCAGGATCTCGCGCAGCTTACCGTCCTGGTCCGATTTCAGCACGCTTTCGCAGATCCCGATGCTGAAAACTTCCGGACTGACATCATGCCTAAGACAGGCCCCACAGATATCCTGGACGACAGTTCCACGCGCGAGATAGGTGCTGTCAAGATCGACGACAATGCGGTCGAATGCGTGCCCCTCATCCCACCAGATCTTGGCCGCCTCTGCGCTCAAATCAAAAATGTATCGGCTGACCGCTGAATATAGGCCAGATGATGTAACACCGGTCATGAACTGGTCGTAAGAGAGCACACCTCGTTTTGGGTGGGCCCACATCACATCGGATCTCAGGCCACTGATTTTGTCACCTGCAGTGCCGAAATAGGGCTGATACCAAATCTCGAGTGCACCGGTTTCCATCGCAGCAAGGAGATCTTTCTCAAGCTCGATTTCAGTTTCAAAACCAGCCTTCATGGTGTCGTTGAAGAAATGAAATCCAGATCCACCGCTGCCTTTTGTTTCATAGAGCGCAAGATCGGCGCAGATCATAAGTTCATCCGGCGACGTCGCATCTTGAGGATACCGGGCGACACCAAGGCTGATCTGTGGCAGCAGCGTGCGATCTTCATAACGCACCGGCATTGTTGCAAGGTTGATCAGTTCACGACAGAGCGCTTCCAGATCCCCGTCACGATCGTAGGTAACGAGCGCGATGAACTCATCGCCGCCCCAGCGGAAAGCCTGGAACGTTTCATAGGATTCTGTGAAGAGTCTCAATCGCTCACCCAGGGCCTGCAGGAGGCGGTCACCGGCAGCATGGCCGAGTGTGTCATTGATGCGTTTGAATTTATCGAGATCAATCTGGATCATCGCGAAGGGACGGTCTGAACCGGCCTGCTCAATAGCATCAGCAATTGCAACCTGACAGGAAACGCGGTTACCCAGCTCTGTCAGTGTGTCTGTGAATGCCAATTGTTTCAGATGGTCTTCGGCTTCCCTAAGAAGCTTCTCGCGTTCGGCTCTCTCGGTAACGTCATAATAGGTAAGCAAGCGCCAGCCGTTTGGCAGCTTCCGGCACCGGTGTTCGAGCACACGACCGTCACTCAGGTTAAATTGCTTCGGTTTACCATCTGCCCGCTCTATTTCGGCACGACGAACCTTGACGTATTCCTGATAATCGATGTCAGGCACAATATGGACGCCGGATTCGTGGATACGCGCCATGACCTCCCAAAAGACCGGTCTTGTCTCGCAATACTCGCTTGGAACCTTGAACGTTTCCCGGAAAGCCTTGTTGGTCAGGCGGGTATGATAGTCCTGGTCCAGCACAAAGATGCAGTGATCGAGATGCCCAAGCATCGCATCAATGATCGCGTCAGCACTCGCATGGTCGAAATCTCGCACCTTCACGGTTTGAGGAGTCTGCGCAAGGCGATCCAACTCATCGGACAAGAGAGACGTAAGATCCAAGAGAAAGTCTTCGTCTGCATCATCGTAAACACGCGGGCCTTTATCGAGAATCGCAAGAAGCCCGATCGTCTCGCCATCGCTGTTTCTCAGGAGACGCGCCGCAATGGCTCGCGCATGCGGTGGCCCTGCGACCCACGCTTGCGCATGAAGCCGGCCATCCTCAATGATGTCACCGATCAATGCCTCGCAATCATTGGCTTCAAGCAATACAGGCAAAGGATCATCAAGGGGCAATTCGTGCTCGGGAACGCCGATCGCCTGCATGACCCGGCCCTTGCCATCTTCAAAGCAAATAAGAGCAACGCCTGAGGCCCGGAAGGCATTTAACGCCAGATGGCATATGCGCTCGAGCGAAACGATGTTGGCCAAATTACCGGCGGTTTTCGCAAAACGCTCATCCGTCGGTTCTCCGGCGCTATCATCGACAGAATTTTGGTGTTCGTCGCTCAAATCTCGGTCGGGTCCCAGTATTTGAAAGTATTCGTAATTCGCGCACTCAGAGGCACACCCAGAACAACTGTTATTTGTAAGACGGATCACAAACCCAGCATCGAATTCCCTTTGATTAATACACTTTCCGTCTTACCAACGGCTTAACATCGCACCGTGACCAATTCGTACCGAATTCGATAGAATTTGAAATAAATTAATTAAAATAATAAGATACGATATTGACCGAGCATTCCAGTTTATATGCGCTTTGCTAATAGAAACCAGACCGGATCGTTTTCAGGAAACCAGCACCTTCATTGGTGACTATTGTGGCGCCGGGTACATTGCATCAACCATGGCTGCCGGGTCGAAACGAGAATCCATCATGCCATATGTCGTCGAAAACGGCCGGTTCAGCCGGCCTTCCAAAAAAGCGTCCGCGATGTCGGATCGCGCGATCCGCCTCAGTTCTGCGGCGGCCACCGTAAGCGCAAGTTGCTCTGTCAAAATGCGAGCTGACCCCTCATCCTTGAGTGCGGCGTTGGCGGCTTTTCTGAGCACATCTGTCAGCGCAGGACTTTTGCCGCCGAAAGCGTCTTCGACATTCGCGATCACCGCATCGAGGCTTTCAGGATTGGCCCTGAGCGCCCTTAGGACATCAAGGCACATAACATTGCCTGATCCTTCCCAGATCGCGTTGACGGGTGCCTCGCGGTAAAGCCGCGGCATCGGCCAGTCTTCGATGTATCCGTTGCCTCCCATACATTCCATTACCTCGGTGACGAGAGGCGGAGTTGCCTTGCAAACCCAGTATTTCACAACAGGTGTCATGAGGCGCGCGAAGGCCGCGTGACCTTGATTTTTTCCTGCCTCGTCGAAACTCTCCGCAAGCCGGAACGAGAGAACAGCGGCAGCTGCCGCATCAAGGGCCATATCAGCGAGAACCCGCAGATGAAGCGGCTTTTCAATGAGCTTCGAACCGAAGGCCGTCCTGTGACGGGCATGGTGGACTGCATGAGAAATCGCGGCGCGCATCATCCCGGCCGACGCGATAGAACAATCAAGGCGAGTGAGCGTCACCATATCGAGGATTGTTCTGACGCCATGTCCTTCAGCACCTATCAAAAAGCCCACAGCATTGTGAAACTCAACTTCTGCTGATGCATTCGATCGATTTCCAAGCTTATCTTTGAGGCGCTGGAAGCGAAGACCGTTTTGTGTTCCATCGTCGAGAATACGCGGGATAAACAGGCAACTGAGACCATTCCGCGTCTGAGCGAGAATGACAAACGCATCCGACATCGGCGCGGACATGAACCATTTGTGCCCGTTCACCAGAAAGAAGTTTTCGCTGGCGGGCTCAGCAAGCGTCACGTTGGCCCTGACGTCCGTACCGCCCTGCTTTTCCGTCATACCCATGCCGACCGTCGCTCCGGCCTTTCGCGAACCGGGTTTGGCACTCGGATCATAGTGCCGGTTGATGAGACGCGGCAGCCATTCACGGGCAAGCGCAGAATTATGTCTGAGAGCCGCAGGCGCGGCGTTCGTCATGGTGAGCGGGCACAAATGTCCGCACTCGGTTGCAGCCGTCATATAAAAGCGCAGCGCGCGGGCCTGATGGCGGTGTCCCTTGTCCAGTGGGCTGGATGCATCGCTCTCCCAAACCGATCCTTGAAGACCGCGCGCAATCGAGCGGCGCATCAAAGCGTGGTAGGAGGGATGAAAGTCCACCCGATCAACGCGCGCACCACGTTCGTCGTGGGTCTTTAAAACCGGAATATTGCGGTTGGCGAGGTCGCCAAGTTGAGCAACCTCAGCGGATCCCATTTCTGCGCCAAGCTTCTCCATATCCTCCCGGAAAGCCGACGAGATCCCATCCGAAAGAGCAACAAGAAGCGGATCCCCGGTGAACAGATTACGCGGGTAGAAGGCAGGCGTCTGGTTTGATGGCCGTGAGCCGAAAGGATCCGGAGTCGTCTGATAAGCCATCGGGTTCGTTCTGTTCATGCTGGGCTGCAACCTCTTCCCATGTTTCTTAACGGAAAATCTCCGCTTGTCGAAGCACACTTGCACGTCACGTGTGAAGAACCGCTAAAGTCCTTGCAAACAAGGGCGCTTTCCTGTTGCAACAAGGCTAATGCCTGCCTTATGAGGAGCGGCGATGAACGCACCTTTTCCCTACCGCCATCTGATAGGCATCGAAGGTCTGATGCCACACGAGATCACCGCCCTTCTTGATGGTGCGGAAAACGAAGTCGATATCGGTCGTATGGTGGAGAAGAAGAAGTCGGTTTTGCGCGGACGGACGCAGATTAATCTGTTCTTCGAAACATCAACCCGCACACAGTCTTCCTTCGAGCTTGCCGGAAAGCGCCTTGGCGCGGATGTCATGAATATGTCCGTCGGCACATCGGCAGTGAAGAAAGGCGAGACACTGATTGACACCGCGATCACTCTGAATGCCATGAACCCGGATTTGCTTGTCGTGCGTCACGCAAGCGCTGGTGCAGCGGAACTTCTTGCGCAAAAAGTCGATTGTTCGGTGATCAATGCAGGCGACGGCACCCACGAACATCCCACACAGGCCCTTCTTGATGCGCTCACAATCCGTCGTCATAAGGGCCGAATTGCCCGTCTGACTATTGCGATCTGCGGCGATATTCTGCACAGCCGCGTCGCCCGGTCGAACATCATCCTTCTCAATGCCCTTGATGCGCGGGTCCGGGTGATCGGCCCGTCGACGCTTCTGCCGACCGGAATCGAGCGGATGGGCGTCGAAGTCTTCACCGATATGCGAGAGGGTCTGAAAGATGCCGACGTCGTCATGATGCTCCGCCTTCAGACCGAAAGGATGCGCGGGTCGTTTGTGCCGTCCGTACGTGAGTATTTCCGGTACTATGGTCTTGATGCGGAGAAGCTCTCTTTCGCGCGCGAAGACGCTCTTGTTATGCATCCGGGTCCGATGAACCGTGGTGTCGAGATTGCCTCAGAGATTGCCGACGGGCCGCAATCCGTGATCCGGGAACAGGTTGAGATGGGTGTCGCAGTCCGTATGGCCGTGCTCGAAGCTCTGTCTCATCATCTGCCAAATCGCCCGGGTATGGACCGACCAAACGGTGACGCGATATCGACATGACCATGCGTGACAGTTCAACCCGCCCGTTCGCCTTCATCGATATCCATCTTTGTGACCCGGCACAGAGTATTGACGGCACGCACACCGTTCTCGTCGCCGACGGCAGGATCCGCGCAGTCGAGCATCATGTGGCTCCAAGTCTCCTGGAAGCAGATTATGATCTGATCGACGGCAAGGGCCTCACGATGCTGCCGGGCCTCGTCGACAGCTCGGTGCGGACAGGTGAACCGGGACACGAGCACGAGGAAACGCTTGCGAGCGCGTCTGCCGCAGCTGTTTCCGGCGGCGTCACAACGATGATCGTAAAACCCGAAACCCAACCGGTTATCGATGACATCGCGCTTGTCGAATTTATTCTGAGAAACGCAGCAGCGACCGCGGTCAATCGCGTTCATGTTATGGGCGCCCTCACAAAAGACCTTGCCGGCGAGGAAATGTCGGAACTTCGTCTGATGCACGACGCGGGCGCTCCGGCCTTTACGAATGGACGCCGAAGCATCACCAATTCAAGCCTGATGCGACGAGCGCTTTCCTATGCCAAGGATTTCGGTGCCATCATCGTTCACCATACGGATGATCGAAGCTTGAGTGGCGACGGCGTGATGAACGAAGGCGAGATGGCAAGCCGTCTCGGGCTTCCAGGTATTCCAAAGGAATCGGAAATTATCATGCTCGAGCGTGATCTGCGCCTGGCCGCCCTCACTGACGGTCGATACCACGCAGCCGCCATCTCCTGTGCAGAATCCGTAGAACTCATCGCACGCGCCAAGAAAGCCGGCCTTGACGTTACGGCTGGGGCCTCAATCAACAATCTCACCTTGAACGAGACCGATATCGGCGCCTATCGCACGTTCTTCAAGCTCTCCCCGCCACTGCGCCTTGAAGAGGACCGACGCGCTGTTGTGGATGCGGTCGCAAACGGAACGATCGATATCGTTCACTCCGACCACGAGCCTCGCGATGTCGATCATAAGCGCCATCCCTTTGCGGATGCCGCAGACGGTGCGATCGGGCTTGAAACATTTCTTCCCGCCCTGATGCGGCTGGTTCACAGCGAAGAATTAAGCCTCATGGAGGCGATCCGTTCGGTGACCGCTAACCCGGCTTCGCGCTTCGGACTTGAAGCGGGTTCACTTTCCAAAGGTATGCCAGCGGATTTCGTAACGGTCGATTTCGATCACCCATGGGTCTTGACCGAAGACGCGCTGAGATCGCGCTCCAAGAACACGGTCTTCGAGGGGGCGCGATTTAGCGGGAGGGTTTTGTCGACTTACATTGGCGGGCGCGAAGTCTTTCGGTCTTAGCCATCTATCGCAAAAGGCAGGAATTCGGTAAGACCGCCACCAACAAGTTTGCTTAAACCGATACCGCCATGCCCGATCCGATTACCTGGAGTTCCGCCCTTCCCTATTTCCTTACCTGGCTTGCGATCGGTTATCTGCTGGGCTCGATTCCGTTTGGCCTGATCCTGACGAAGCTTGCTGGTCAGGGTGACATCAGAAAAATTGGTTCCGGCAATATCGGCGCAACGAATGTTCTTCGCACGGGGAACAAAAAACTCGCAGCGCTGACGCTCCTGCTCGACGCACTCAAGGGAACGGTCGCAGTCGTCGCGGCTTATGCTGCCGGTGGGCCCGATTTCTCGGTTTCAGCAGGGCTCGGGGCTTTTCTGGGGCATCTTTTTCCGGTTTGGCTCTCGTTCAAAGGCGGCAAGGGCGTTGCAACCTATCTTGGCATTCTCGCAGGTCTTGCATGGCCCGCCTTGCTTGTTGCCGCCGTTGTGTGGCTCGCAACGGCAGCGATTACCCGCTATTCTTCGCTTGCCGCACTTCTTGCAACACTCGCCGTTCCGTTTGCACTTAGGGCATTCAGTTACTTTCAGTATTCAGAACTGTTTATGGTCCTCACTCTGCTGTGTTGGATAAAACATCACCAAAACATAATGCGCTTGATCCGCGGCACTGAAAGCCGGATCGGGCAAAAAGGATAAAGTCACTTTGGCAAAAAGCGACAATCCGGATTTGTTCGGTCCAAAGCCTGACAAGGGTGCTCACTTGGGTGCATTCCTCGATGACGAGACGAAGCTTTCCTGGCTTCAGCTAGCCCGCACACCAAGGATTGGGCCAATCACTTTCCGAAATCTGATCGAGCGGTTTGGTTCCGCCGAAGACGCGCTCAAGGCCCTTCCGGAGATCGCGCGCTCAGGGGGAGGCAAGCCCCCAACTTTACCGGACCGGGCCATGTTGGCTCAAGAGATCGAGACTGCGCGAGACGCGGGCATTCGTTACATCGCGCTTCCGGAGATCGACTATCCGCCGCTTTTGAAGCAAATCCCGGATCCACCGCCTGTTATTTTGATTCGCGGCAATAGCAAGATTACAGCAGCACGCGCGATCGCAATTGTTGGCTCACGCAATGCCTCGGTCGCGGGTCAAAAGACAGCATCGACAATCAGTTGCGACCTTGGGTCGGCCGGTTTCGCCATTGTATCCGGCCTCGCGCGCGGGATCGACACTGCGGCCCACAAAGCAAGTCTGACTACGGGAACGGTGGCCGTTATCGCCGGCGGCCATGCAAGGATTTATCCGAAGGAAAACGAGGCCCTCTACTACGACATCATCGAAAACGGTGGTGCGATTGTCAGCGAAATGCCGCCCTGGGCGGAACCCCGCGCCAAGGACTTTCCGCGTCGTAATCGACTGATATCGGGTTTAAGTATCGCAACCTTGATTGTGGAAGCTGCATTGCGTTCGGGATCCCTGATCACTGCCCGAACCGCACTGGAACAGGATCGGGATGTCTTCGCAATTCCAGGATCGCCGCTTGATCCGCGCGCTGAAGGCTGCAATCGCCTGATCCGCGATGGCGCGCGCCTTGTCCGAAACGCGGAAGATATCCTGGAAGACCTCAACAGTGGCCTTTCTGTTGTTCCACCTCTCTTTCCGGAGGAGCCTGCGCAATTTGATAGGGCGTCTTCACGGACTTCAGCAACGACCGGGACAGACGTTGTTCGTGCCACAATCCTTACGAGCCTGTCTGTAACACCAGTCGCAATTGACGATGTTGTTCGGGAGACGGGCTTCAGCACAGGAGACGTTCTTGCAGCGCTCGCTGACCTTGAGATTGCGGCCAAAGTCACGCGTCACGGCGGGCATCGCGTCAGCCTTGCAGTCCCGCCAGACGACGCTCCGTAAGTCGGCTCATCAGATAGCAGCAACACCAGGCGGTAGTCGGTTAGCCAGTCGATGCTTCGTCGCCTGCCTTCCCTCCTCCGCAGGCCGCCCCCTGAGCAACCATTTGTGCTTCAACACGCGCCATATCGAGGAGATAGGCGAGTAGGGTAAGATCAGAACGCGCCGCAATGGCGGAAAGATCGCTCGCCATGCGCGCAATGTATCGTGAGGCCTCGACGACATCGGGCGAGTTTGATCTCTCGCTTGGACCCGTTTCCCGGGCGGATCTGCGGTCATCCAAATCAGGATTGTCTTTCGCAGGGTTTTTCATAATTTTTTCCTTTAACCCGCGTGAAAAGGCTGGACTTCGCCGCTATGTCACCGCTCTCGCTCGCCAATTTGCCCACCAGAGGTGGTCCTTCCACAAAAAATTCCTTCCGCGCAGGAAGGCGCGGTTTACAAGTGGCGGGCGATTATCACAAAGTGTTGCGACTGAAAAGTGTATTGAATCCCCACATCACCTGTAAGTTGCCGTAGCGTTAAGGCAGAGAACAATTTGTCGCGCTTTGGACCCCTGCATTTTGAAGAGTCGGGAGCTCTTGATAGCCAATATCAGGATTGCCCCGCGAGGATTTTGTAACAACTTTATGGATGGCGACCGGTAGACAAATCGTCTGGCGGCTGCATAAGGGGAGAATGACTTTCGGGCAGCGCTGGCCCATTTATCCTCGAAACACGCGGCAAAGAGGTTTCATGAACGTCGTCATCGTTGAGTCACCGGCAAAGGCCAAGACCATCAACAAGTATCTTGGCTCTGATTATCAGGTTCTCGCTTCCTACGGTCACGTCCGCGATCTTCCGGCAAAGGACGGATCGGTCCTTCCTGACGAAGACTTCGCCATGGAATGGCAGGTTGATGCGAAGTCAAAGACCCGGGTCAATGAGATCGCCAAGGCTGTGAAGGCGGCTGACAAGCTCATACTTGCAACTGACCCGGATCGCGAAGGCGAAGCCATTTCCTGGCATGTCCTGCAAATCCTGCAGGACAAAAAGGCCCTTAAGGACAAGCCCGTTGAGCGCGTCGTTTTCAACGCGGTGACCAAAGCGGCAATCCTTGAGGCGATGGCCAATCCACGGGAACTCGATGCTCCGTTGATCGAAGCTTATCTTGCGCGGCGTGCGCTCGACTATCTTGTCGGCTTCACGCTCTCGCCAGTGCTATGGCGCAAATTGCCAGGGTCGCGATCTGCTGGCCGTGTCCAGTCGGTGGCGTTGCGTCTGATCTGCGAGCGCGAGCAAGAAATCGAGATCTTCAAGCCGCAAGAATACTGGTCGATTATTGCGCGTCTGGAAAATGCCAAAGGTCAGGAATTCGATGCCCGCCTGACCGCTTTCGACGGTAAGAAGAAAACGCGGCTGGACGTTCAGACCGGCGAAGAAGCGCACGCTATCCGGACCATGCTTGAAGCTGCCGACTTCACTGTCGAGAGCGTTGAAGCAAAGCCGCAAAAACGGAACCCGTTCCCTCCCTTCACAACCTCTACGCTGCAACAGGAAGCGTCCCGAAAACTTGGCTTCGATGCCCAGCGCACGATGCAGGTGGCTCAACGTCTTTATGAGGGCATATCCCTTGGCGGAGAGACCACCGGCCTCATCACCTATATGCGGACCGATGGTGTCGATCTCGCGCCGGAAGCAGTGGGGTCGCTCCGCCGGCAAATCGAGAAACAATTCGGTCCCGATTATCTACCTGAAAAGCCCCGCAAATACTTCTCAAAGGCGAAGAATGCCCAGGAAGCGCACGAAGCAATCAGACCGACCGATGCATTCCGTACACCCGATCAGATGAAGAAGTATCTGAACGACGAGCAATGGAAGCTCTACGATCTGATCTGGAAGCGGGCGATTGCCTGCCAGATGGTATCTGCCGAGCTTGAGAGGACAACAGCAGAGATAATCGCCGCTGCCGGCGCTCAGACCGCTAACCTGCGTGCCACAGGCTCTGTGGTTCGATTCGACGGCTTTCTGACCCTTTACACGGAAACGAAAGACGACGAAGAGGACGAGGCACAAAACCGGTTGCCGGCGCTTCAGTCAGGTGAGAATCCCAAGCGTAAATCGGTCGAGGCAAACCAACACTTCACTGAGCCGCCGCCGCGCTATACCGAAGCGACAATGGTGAAAAAAATGGAGGAACTCGGGATTGGGCGCCCGTCCACCTATGCCTCGATCCTGGCTGTTCTGCGCGAGCGCGGTTACGTCACCTTGGAGAGAAAGCGGCTCATTCCAGAGGATAAGGGACGCCTGGTAACAGCATTTCTCGAGAACTTTTTCGAACGCTATGTCCAGTACGACTTCACCGCAGCTCTTGAGGAAAAACTCGACAAGGTGTCGGCTGGCGACGTCATGTGGCGCGATATCCTGCGGGAGTTCTGGGCGGATTTTTCCGGCCATGTGCATGAAATCAAGGATCTGCGTGTATCGGAGGTTCTCGATGCCCTCAACGAGGCCCTTGAGGACCATGTCTTTCCCGAGAGAGAAGACGGCAGTGACCGACGCGCGTGTCCGCGCTGCGCAGACGGCCGTATAAGCCTCAAAGTTGGACGGTATGGCGCATTTATCGGATGCTCGAATTATCCTGAATGTGCCTATACCCGCCAGCTCGCCCAACCCGGTAATGGTGAAAACGATGCAGATGGGGCTGACGATGGTCCGAAAGTTCTCGGGATCGATCCTGAGACCGGACTTGAAGTCAGTCTTCGTTCAGGCCGGTTCGGCCCCTATGTTCAGCTCGGCGAAGACAAAAAACCGCCACGCGCTTCGATCCCGAAAGGCTGGGACGCCCAGGCCGTTGATCTTGAAAAAGCACTTCGGCTCTTGAGCCTGCCGCGCCTCGTCGGGATGCATCCGGAAAGCGGCAAGGAAATCACCGCAGGTATCGGTCGTTACGGTCCGTTCGTTCTCCATGACGGCGTTTATGCGAATCTGAGTTCGGTCGACGAGGTCTTCGAGGTCGGGATCAACCGGGCGGTATCGGCCCTTGCGGATAAGAAAACCAACCCACGAGGCAGGACGGCGGCCAAAGCACTCAAGGAACTTGGTGAACATCCCGATGATGGCGGCAAGATCACCGTGAACGACGGGCGTTATGGCCCGTATGTGAAATACGGCAAGGTCAACGCAACGCTTCCAAGAGACGTCAAACCCGAGGATGTCACATTGGAGCAGGCTTTGGAACTGATCGCAGCAAAAGAAGCCAAAGGCGGGAAAAAGAAGCCGGCAGCTAAGGCAAAAGCCAAGGCGAAGCCTAAGGCCGCAAAGAAAACTGCCAAGGCAGCCGAGTAGTTTCGGTGAGCCGGAAACGCGAAAAAAACGCAGGAGGATCAACCAGCCCCTGGTTTCCAAAACGGGAAGAGGTCATGGAATACATTCGTGACCATCCCGACAAGGCGACGAAGCGCGATATCGCAAAAGCGTTCGGGATCCGGGGAGACGACCGCATCGAATTGAAGCGGCTCTTGCGCTCCCTCGCGGATGACGGTCTGATCGAAGGAAAGCGCAAGCGTTTCACTGAAGCTGGCGATCTTCCACCGGTTTTGCCGGTTACAATTTTCGAACAGGATTCGGACGGCGACCTGATCGCTGAACCGGTTAAGTGGGAGAAGGAAACGACGAAACCGCCGCGTGTTCTCATCGTCTATTCATCGCGGGACAAAGGACGCGCACCAGGTGTTGGTGATCAAGCGCTGGTCCGCATAACCGAGCGTGGCATCGGAAACGGTCAAAAACCCGCTTATGCAGCAAAAATCATCAAGATCCTTCCAAAACGCGCCTCGACACTTCTCGGGGTCGTTCAAATGGGGGCACACGCGGAAGCCCTACCGCGCCTTGTTCCGGTCGACCGTAAGCAATCCGAATGTGAGATCGACGATCTGGGCGGCGCGGATCATGGCGACCTTGTAGAGGCCACGATCAGCAAGATCGGTCGATACGGACTTCAGCGGGCGCGTGTGACGAAGCGGATCGGATCTTTGAAGTCCGAAAAGGCTGTGAGCCAGATCGCACTTCATGAACATGATATTCCGCATGTCTTTCCCGAAGCTGTTCTAGAAGCCGCGGACGCCGCAAAAAAAGTCGATCCTTCCAAAAACCGTGAGGATTGGCGTTCGGTCCCGCTGATCACCATTGACCCGGCCGATGCAAAGGATCACGACGACGCGGTCGCGGCGATCGCTGATGACGATCCAGCAAATGAAGGCGGTTACATTATCACCGTCGCGATCGCAGATGTCGGGCTCTACGTTCAACCCGGCACACCGCTTGATCGCGAAGCGTTCAATCGCGGGAATTCGGTTTATTTCCCCGATCGCGTTATCCCGATGCTGCCGGAAACGATCTCCAACGATCTTTGTTCACTCAAAGAAAACAAGGACCGCCCGGCCCTCGCCGTTCAAATATGGATCAACGCCCACGGTCGGAAAATCCGCCATCGGTTCCATCGCATCTTCATGAAAAGCCATGCGGCCCTCGCCTACGAAGAAGCTCAGGCAGCGATCGACGGCAAACCCAGTGAACGCGCCAAGCGGGTATTGGAGAGTACGTTGCGTCCGCTTTATGACGCTTATCGATGCCTCCTCAATGAGCGTGGTGACCGTGCTCCGCTCGATCTTAATGTAACGGAACGCAAGATCCGCATTGACGAAGATGGAAAGGTCGCGGACGTGATCGTTCCAAAGCGTCTGACCGCCCACAAACTGATCGAAGAATTCATGATTCTTGCGAACGTGGCCGCAGCGGAAGCGCTTGAAGCGAAACGATCGCCAGTCATTTTCCGTGCCCATGATGCACCCTCACTCGCGAAGCTCGAGGGATTGCGCGATTTTCTATCGACAATCGATCTACAAATACCGAAGGCAGGAAACATCAGACCTGAGCACTTCAACCGGATTCTCGCGAGGGTGAAGGGTGAAAACCATGATCTCCTCACCAACCAGGTTGTCCTGCGCTCGCAGGCGCAAGCCGAATACACGCCGGACAATTACGGCCATTTCGGTCTGAACCTTAAGAAATATGTTCACTTCACCTCACCGATCAGGCGCTATGCAGACCTCATGATTCATCGTGGACTGATCACGGCGTTCGGTTTTGGAGAGGGTGGACTTTCAGATATTTCGGAAGACGGGCTTTTTGAGATTGCGGAACATGTTTCAGCAACAGAACGCCGCGCAATGGCCGCCGAACGTGCAACCGTAGATCGCCTTATCGCTGAATGGCTGGCGGACAAAGTGGGCGCTGCGTTTTTTGCGACGATCAACGGGGTCACAAAGGCGGGATTGTTCGTAACGCTCGATGAGACCGGCGCCGACGGCTTCATTCCGATCTCCACGATCGGAAATGACTATTACATTTTCGATGACGCACGCCATCAACTGGTTGGCGAGCGCAGTCGAGAAACCTATACGCTTGGCGACAAAGTCGAGGTGAAACTGGTCGAAGCCCTACCTTTTGCCGGCGCTCTGCGTTTTGAAATGCTGAGTGAGGGCAAGAAAATTGCCCGACACCATACTTTTCCTCAACGCAAAGGCCGCCGCGCTCAAACCCGTGCTAAAAGAGGTGGTCCTCCGGCCGGAGTTTCACGCAAGATTAAACGTAAGCGGTGAGCGCACAAAGCCGTGATGTCCAACCGATTGCACGACCCGTCAACGATGCGTACATAACGGCCTGTAACTTCAACCAACGATCCGGGGTGGATCATGCACACTTTTGAAAACGACACGGAACCAACGCGGGACATGCGACACCCCGTACGCCCGCTTCTTCCTGCAATGCTCAATGGCGCGCGGCAGAAGTGCCCGAAATGCGGTAAAGGCCAGCTTTTCCAAAGCTATCTGAAAGTCCATGACAGCTGCGAAGTATGCGGCGAAGAACTTCACCATCATCGAGCCGATGATGCACCGGCTTATTTCACGATCGCGATTGTCGGCAAGATTATCGTTGGATTCTTCGTCTGGCTGGAACTTGCGTATGAGCCCCCATTCTGGGTTCACGCCGCCCTTTGGACGCCGCTCATTTTTCTGATGGCGTTGTCGTTCCTCACGGTCATCAAAGGAGCGGTAATCGGTCTCCAGTGGGCGAACTACATGCATGGGTTCGATCCGAATTTCGAAGAAGGCGATGACATCGAAAAACCGCACGATGCCAACCTCTCAAAACCCGGTGTCATGTGAGGATAAAGGACGCGAGTTCTATCGTCCTGGTGGACCGCCGCGAAAACGAACCGCGTCTGCTCATGGGGCGCCGTGCGGCAGCCCATGTGTTCATGCCCAATGTGTATGTCTTTCCGGGCGGGCGGGTCGACTACGCCGATCGCTTTGCTCCCTTTTGCACGGACTATGATCAAGACACGCAAGACCTGCTCATGCAACGGATGGCCGGCCGACCGAGCCTTCTGAGAGCCCGTATGATGGGTATCGCAGCAATCCGCGAGACCTTCGAGGAAGTCGGTATCAGGATTGGCCGGAAAAGCAGCGGCGCAACCAGAATCAGCAGGTCGGATTGGCAGAAGTTCGCCGAAACCGGAAGCCTGCCTGATTTGTCACATCTGAACTTTCTCGCCCGCGCCATCACACCTCCCGGGCAGAAACGCCGGTATGATACGCGCTTCTTCATCTGCGATGTCTCTGATCTCCTCAAAACTCAAACACCGGTAGCAAGCGAAGAGCTTGAGGCAATCCGGTGGGTTACCTTGGCCGAAGCTGAGGACTTGAAAACGCATTTCATTACCAAGCGCATTTTGATGGCAGTCGATCAGGCACTGAAGCAAAACGAGTTTGGGAAGAAGGTGACGCAGGCTCCGTTTTATCGCGCGAAACCTGGAAGCCGCGGCAAGGCAAAACTCATGACAATACTGCGCCCCGGCCTCGAACCGGAACTGGCCGGCGAAGTTGAAGCCGAGATTTGACCGGATATGACCAATGAAAACCGGCGTTTTCAACTTGACAAGCAGCGGATTATCGCTAGGTTCGCAGCCAAGTTGAGGGAGCGCCTGCGCGCTCCCCTTTCTTTCGTGGCGAGGCGCACTGCAGGTTAAACCCAACAGCTTCGCACCACCATAATCAAGGACCGCGCGCGATGGCAAAAGCCACAACAATCAAAATCAAGCTCGTGAGCACGGCTGACACCGGTTATTTCTACGTGACGAAGAAAAATTCGCGCACGATGACGGAAAAAATGGTGAAACGGAAATACGATCCCGTTGCACGCAAGCATGTTGAATTCAAGGAAGCTAAAATCAAGTAGATTTAGCCTAAATACAAAACAAAAAAACCGACCTTTGAGGTCGGTTTTTTTGTTTCTGGGGAAAGTAAGGTCGGTGGAGTAAAAGATACTACATCTCCACCGACCCCAACCTTGCGGCATCAGGTGATGCGGCGGACCTTATCGCCACAAGGTAAAGGAACTTTTCTTATTGTTGTGGACTTCTATTGCCAGATAAAATTCGATGAGACAATTTAATCAATCATTTACCAATAATTTTATTGGTAAACGCGACAGAAGAATTTAACGAATACTCAGTTGGATAGAATTCGAGGCTTAATCAAAGAATTGAAAGACAAACTCTCGTAATCACAAGAAAGCTATGCGGCATCTGCAACAATAACGCGGTTGCGGCCGGAGTTCTTAGCTTTGTACAGGCCGAGATCGGCCCGTTTCAACATCAGTTCCGGAGTATCGCCCACTCCATGGAAACAAGATATCCCAATGCTTGTCGTGATGTGGACCGTTTGTCCATCACTGCTGATCCGGAAGGGTTCGCGCGCGACAACTTCGCGGATCCGTTCCGCCACACTGGTTGCAAGCGTCCGATCCGTTTCCGGCATGATAACGACGAACTCTTCACCACCAAGCCGACAGGCAAGATCGATGCGGCGCAGATTGTCCGAAAGCCGCTCAACAAATTCGACGAGTACGTCATCGCCGCCGTCATGGCCATGAAGGTCATTCACCGATTTGAAATGATCGATGTCGAGGACAAGCAAGGAAAGAGGCGTGTTCTTCTCGCCTGCAATCTTCACATGATTTGCAAGATAGGTTTGAAGGTATCGGCGGTTGTAAAGACCGGTCAGCGGGTCCTTGATCGCCAATTCCATTGTCGTTTGCACGCTTTCGCGCAGATAATCCGTATACCGTTCCCGGCGCAACTGGGTCATTGCGCGGGCTAACAGCTCATTCGGTTCAATAGGCCGCGTGACGTAGTCGTTCACGCCAAGATCCAGCGCTTTCGAAAGCCGCGCCTCATTGGTTTCATCCGAAACTGCGAGAAGCGGAAGGTTTCGCGTCAACTGGTGGGCGCGAAGTTCTGAGCAAAGTCTCAAGCCGTCGTAATCGGCTATATCAAGATTAACGATTGCAAGGGTTGGATTCTTTTCTATCGCAAGATCGACGACCCGGCGCGCACCCTGTTCAATGACGACACGGTAACCGGCTCTCATCAGAATATCGCGCATCCGCTTTGCCGAGGATTCGCGATCATCGGCGATCAAGACAAGGTCAGATGCGCTCGGTGATGCAAAGACACGCTTATAGAGGATTTCAAGCTGCACATCCTGCGCCGTCGCCGCGCGCATCCGCAACTCGTCGACAAGAAGCTTCAACCTAAGGAGACTTTTGACACGGGCTAAAAGCGCGACATCCGACACAGGTTTTGTCAGAAAGTCGTCGGCCCCGGCCTCAAGCCCTTCAACCCGATCGCGTGCTGCATCAAGGGCAGTCACAAGGACCACGGGAATATGAAGGGTATCGGCATCGGACTTCAAAATGCGACAAACCTCAAATCCCGAAAGATTGGGCATCATGACATCGAGCAGAACAAGGTCGCATCCACCGGCCTTGCACACCTCAATGGCAGCATGGCCATTGTCGACAACGGTTACCTGGTAGTATTCAGCCGTTAGCTTAGCCTCGAGGAGCCTGGCGTTAACCGGTAGATCGTCTACGACAAGGATACGCGCCGTCATGGTCGATTACTCACCCAACAAAAGCCAATTACGAGGCACCACCGAGATAAGAGCGGATTGTCTCAAGAAAATTCGCAACGGAGATCGGTTTCGATATGTAGGCTTCACAGCCACCTTGCCGGATACGTTCCTCATCACCCTTCATGGCAAACGCTGTCACCGCAATTACGGGAATGTGTTGAAGGGCAGGATCCTCTTTCAACCATTTGGTAACATCAAGTCCTGAAACTTCCGGAAGCTGGATGTCCATAAGTACAAGATCCGGCATGTGTTCGCGTGCAAGATCAACCGCTTCAAGACCGTTTCCGGTCTCGATCGTCTCATAGCCCTGCGTATGAAGAAGGTCGTGAAAGAGCTTCATATTCAACTCGTTATCTTCCACGATAAGAATTTTTTTCGCCATGTCGCGGTACGCCCGCCTCTTCAGCCGTTACAAGAATACTGATATGGGATGATAGGTTAATTTCCTTTCCCAAAGGCAAACAAAGCCGTGAAGACCAACAATCTTTCCCTGCATTTGGAAACGGAGCTATGATAACACGCGACAAAGCTGAGGCCGCAGCCTTGCTGGCACTGCAACACATCGCCTCCTCCGAAACGCTGCTTACCCGCTTTTTGGATATATCGGGACTGACCCCGGAAACGGTGCGGCAGGCAGCAAGCGACCCGGCTTTTCTCGCGGCAGCCTTCGATTTTCTTCGAGAAGATGACGCCGAATGCGGAGCTTTCGCCGCCAATCAAAACCTGTCTGTTCAGGAACTCGAAGCAATCAGTCACATTCTGAGTGGTGGGCGGTCCTATGACAATTGACCCGGCCGAGGCCGTTTCACATCACGTTGAGCGAGGACGGCCACTGATAATCTGCGATGTCGATGAAGTGGTTCTTCACTTTGTCAGTCCCTTCGAGACCTTTCTCAAAGACCATGGCGCCCTGCTGAACAAAACCTCATTCAAGATCGGTGGCAATATCATCGATGTCGACAGCGGGAACGCTTATTCAAACCACGATGCAAGTGAATTCGTGGCGCGCTTTCATCGCAGTTATATTGACCGTCAGCCGCCTGTTGACGAGGCCGTCGAGCACCTTGATCGCTTGAGCGGCGATTTTCAGATCGTCTTTCTGACGAATGTTCCGGATGACCTCGGGATCCGCCGTGCCGCACATCTCCAATCACTCGGCTTGGATTTTCCGGTTCTCGCCAATAGCGGTTCCAAGGCTGAAACCGTTGCCGCTCTATCGTCAAAAGCCAGCGCACCAGCTGTCTTTATCGATGATCTTCCGCCTCACCATTTCATGGTGAAGACAGCCGTACCAAGCATTCACTGCATCCATTTCATGGCCGACGAAACATTCCGCCGCCTTGCGGAATTTGACGATAATCTCGTTACGCGCACGGAAAGCTGGCAGGATATCTCTGCTGCCTGTCTGAAGATTTTGTGATCACGCAGCCCGCTGAGCCGCGCCGTCGGCCCCATCTTCGCCATCGCGTTGAACCGGTCTGGTAACAGACAGGAATACATCGATCGGAAGTGCTGGTCCGATTTCATCGCCCGCGCCAAAGGCGAAGCCGGTTCGCGATGCAATCTCGACAGCCGTTACATCGTAAAGGCCAGTTGCGATTGTCGGAATCTGCAACTGCTCTCCCATGTCGATGACGATTTCAGTCGACCAAACAAGACCGTCTTCTGTGCGAGGCAGGCTTTCAAAGTTGCAGACGAGCCGATGATAAGGCCACGACCACATCTCCGACATCAGGGAAAACCGGACGCTTGCACAATCGATCGCGAGCATCGACCCGGCAGTCGCTAATTGTTCGAGCGGTTTGTAGAGTTTCGGGTCCGCCTGTTTGCCTTCAGGCCAACGCAGTTCAAAAATGATGTTCTCGTAATCGATCTCTTTAAGGCACTGGACCAGTTTCTCACGCCGGGTATCATCGACCACAGTTTTCGCATCAAGCGGCATGACGAGATAGAACCGGCGCCGCTTTCGGGCGAAGGAGCCGATTTGCTCCCAGGCTTGGGCTAAGATCTCCTCACAATTGGGGGAATAGTCCGGAATGTGGTCGAAAATGGAAAGGTCGTATTTGACGATCGCTCCAATCAGAAGTCCAGATTCAAGATTGATCATCGGCTGGTACTTGATCTCGAACATATCACGCGCATTTGCCGCCATCCGACGCTCAAGCCGTTGCTGCAGGTTTCGCCGATACCGCTTGATTATGACCGTAACACCCCAGATCGTGGCGAGAATCGCGAGGCTGATACCGACGATAATGACGAGCGAACGTCGCAACTCACCGCCCCATTGGCGCGCTGCGGTATTATCCAGAACAAGCGTCAATGATATCGGAAATCGGTTACTCGGTTTATCGAGAACGAATGTACTGTCGGAAAAACCGCCGGAAATCGAATTGCCTGTGAGCGTGTACCAAAGGCCACCACGCGGCAGAACAACATCAATCTGAGCGTAATCGATAATGAACTCCGGCATCAGGATGTTGTTGAAATGCTTGGTTGACATGACAGAGAACGCCCTGCGATCGCTGCGTCCACGTTTGACCAGAACAGGAACCGACCGGCCCTTTATCCGCAACTCGGCAAATTGCGGCTGCGAGTCCCGAGCGTCCGACGCCTCTGGAAAGACCAGCCCGTCAAGGTCGAGACGACCGACCTGACAGGCTATTTTGCCATCGGGTGCGACGACCCCCATGGCCTCAACCGCATTGCTTGTCGCGATAAACTCGGCGAGCCTTCGCAAATCAGCACCGCGACAGGAACCATTTGTTCGGTGGAGATAGTCATCCATCTTGTGTTCGGTTTCGCTGAGAGCTCCCTCAGCTTCAGCAAGCAGGAAATCAGCGACACGCGCTGCTTCCTCTCGCACCGTTGTGTATCCGGTACGAACGGTTTCCGCATAAGCCAGTAAGACCGGAAGCAACATCACTCCGATCACTTTGACAATCGAACTACGGGTTGCCTTGCTCAAACCCGCTGGCGCCGCTGGCATCTGGAAACGTTTCATGAAAGTCATGACAAAAAGATCGCGTAAACGGGTAAAGAAGCCTTAAAGATCCATGGGCCCCTGTCCAGAAGGCATCAGCGGTCGCGTCCCATCATGCAGCGGCATCAGCACGAAATTGTGCGTTGAGACTGGCACGCCGACGTTCCTCTGGATTTTGCGAAACCGGCATCATCTTCTCAATCAAACGTTTGTACTTTTCGTAAGGAAGCGGCTTCGCAAAGAGGAATCCCTGCGCAAGCTTTACGCCCTTCTCCCGCAGGTATTGGACCTGGCGGGGATCTTCCACACCTTCTGCAACAACTTCCAATTCGAGCCCTTCGGCCAGGCTGATGAGACTGTCGACGATTGGGGCTGACAACGAATCCGTCCCGATGGCATCAACGAACAACTTATCGATCTTGATGATGTCGAAACCGAGTTGTTGGAGATAGGCAAGGCCGCCATGACCTGTGCCGGCATCATCGAGCGCGACCCTGCAACCGAACTCGCGCATGGTTTTCATAACAACGCGCGCGCGCTCAATATCCGTCAAAGGTTGCCGCTCAGTCACTTCGAAGATCAGCTGGTCCAGCTTTATGTGTGTCCCGCCAAAGATGGACTTGATATCCTCGACGATGTCGAGGTTTTCGAAATGATCATCGAAGAGGTTGATTCCGATTTTGAGCGCCGGACGTTTTTCGTGAAGATCGCTCATTTCCTCGGCAACCTTTTCCATCAGCGCACGCGTCATGGGTATGGCGAGACCGGTTGCCTCTGCAAGGCCGATGAAGCTTCCGGGGGATAGAACCTGACCATCAGGCTTCTGCCAGCGGATCAGGACTTCGCAGCCTGCAAGCTCCCCCGTTTCGATGTTCAGTGTCGGCTGATAGTAGGGAATGAATTCACCGTTCTCGATGCCCTCTTCAATTTCGTTTGCCCGCCCGCGTTTCCGGCGCAGGAAAGAAATGACAAAACCAACCAAGACGAGGAAGAGTGCCGCAGCACCGATCATCAAGTTCCTGTAAAGCCCCGAAAAGTCATCCCAGACAACATTGAACGGTGCCAGGACCGCCACCCGATATGGATATTTGGGCGAAGTGACTGTGACGGAGAATGTGCGCCTGTCGAACGGTAAAACCGCGCGGGCGGTCCTCTGGGACGGCGCCATATAAAGCATTGTCCCATCACTCATCGTGACAAGCGCAACGCCTTTGCCGCGCATGCGTTCTGGAATCACATCATCGGCAAGTGCTTCACCGGGCAGAAACGCCACAAGGCGATTGCCCGATGCAAGAGGCCAAGAAATCATAATCTGGTTTTCCTGGCTTCCAGATCGTCTGACCAACTGAAGATTACCTTTGTGTTCCGCGTTCGCGATTCCGGCAGCGAGATACTCAAAAGTTTCGCCTTCACCGTACTGATTACAAACCATTTTTTGGTTGCGATCGACGATGCCGATCTCACGAACCACAAACTGAGCGGAAACTGCACGCCGCATCGCTGCAAGATCCAATGGATCACAACTTGCCACGCCAAGCAGGGCGAACTCCGAAAGGATCTGCATGGCCCGGCTAACATTCGCATCAGCACGTTTCACCATTGTCGCGGCAATGGACTGCACCAATTCATCACCGCGGTTCTGCGCGTTGCCATTAAGACCAAAATGGACAGCAAAGATCGGCACCACGGCGAAGAAGAGCCCGCCGAGGACGACAATCGTTCGAAAGAGCTTGCGCTTCTTGATCTTCATATCGTGTGCGTTCCAGAGTGGGACGACGATAGAAGGTCGCGGTTAAAGCCGCATTAAGCGCGCAGAGGAGGCTATTCAGCGCGGAGCCGGGCGGATTTGGTCACACCCAAATCCGGGTATTGCTCAAAAGAACATCTATTCCTGTATGTTGAGCATGATCGAAAGTTCCCGCAATTGTTGATTTGTTGCGGGGCTCGGTGCACCCATCATCAAGTCCTGGGCCTGCTGGTTCATCGGGAAAAGCGTCACTTCTCGCAAGTTCTGCGCACCACATAAAAGCATCACGATGCGATCAATACCGGCAGCCATACCCCCATGCGGCGGAGCACCGTATTGGAACGCCCGATACATACCTCCGAAACGCTCTTCCAGAACACTTTCCTCGTAACCGGCAATGGCGAAGGCTTTTTTCATGACCTCGGTCTGGTGGTTACGGATCGCGCCTGAACCGATTTCATATCCATTGCAAACCACATCGTACTGGTATGCGCCGATTGTGAGCGGGTCGTCGTTCTCCAGTGCCTCAAGCCCACCGGCCGGCATTGAAAACGGGTTGTGGTTGAAGTCGACCTTCTTTTCATCCTCGTTCCACTCATACATCGGAAAATCGACAATCCAGCAAAGGGCAAAACGTTCGGTGTCGATCAGGTCGAGTTCACCCGCCGCCCGCGTTCGCGCGGCACCGGCGAAGCTCGCAAATTTGTCGGGATCGCCTGCCGCAAAAAAGACGGCGTCGCCCGCATCAAGGCCAAGCTGATTGCGGATCGCTTCCGTTCGCTCCTGTCCGATATTCTTCGCGATCGGTCCGGCACCTTCAATCGCATCGCCCTCAGCGCGGAAGAAGATGTATCCCAAACCCGGCTGTCCTTCGCCCTGGGCCCAGGAGTTCATCCGGTCGCAGAATGCACGGCTTCCGCCGCCCGGGGCAGGGATCGCCCAAACCTCATTCTTGGGATCCGCGTCCAGCATTCCAGCAAAAATCTTGAACCCGGAACCCCGGAAATGATCGCTCACAGCCTGCATTTCGATCGGGTTTCGAAGATCTGGCTTATCGGAACCATATTTCGAAATCGCCTCTTTGTATCCAATCCGTGGGAACACATCGGTCACCTGCTTACCCTCGGCGAACTCTTCAAAGACACCGCGAATGATCGGCTCCATTGTCGTCAACACGTCTTCCTGCGTGACAAAACTCATTTCGACATCAAGCTGATAGAATTCACCCGGCAGACGATCGGCGCGCGGGTCTTCATCACGGAAGCAGGGTGCGATCTGAAAGTACCGATCGAAGCCCGACATCATGATCAACTGTTTAAACTGCTGCGGAGCCTGCGGCAGCGCATAGAAATTGCCAGGATGAACGCGGGATGGCACGAGAAAGTCGCGTGCCCCCTCAGGCGAGGACGCCGTTAAAATCGGCGTTTGAAACTCGGTAAAGCCCGCCTCACCCATCCGGTTTCTCATGGACCCGATGATTTCACTGCGTTTCACAATATTCGCGTGAAGGGTATCACGACGAAGATCAAGGAAACGGTTCCGAAGCCGCGTATCTTCCGGATAGTCCAGTTCGCCGAAAACCGGGAGCGGAAGTTCCAGGGACGATCCGAGGATTTCCATTTCAGTACAGAAAACTTCAATCTCACCAGTCGCGAGCGCTGGGTTGATCGCTGCCTCATCACGTTTCTTGACCCGGCCGTCGACGCGAATACACCATTCCGACCGGACCGTTTCAGCAAGCGAAAAGGCTGCCGAATCGGGATCAGCCACTACCTGCGTAACGCCATAATGATCGCGCAGGTCGATAAAAAGAACCCCACCATGATCGCGGACCCGGTGAACCCAGCCCGATAGGCGAACTGTGTCATCCGCGTTGTCAGCCCTGAGGGCGCCGCAGGAATGGCTTCTGTAGCGATGCATGAAAATGTCCCGGTAGGTCTTAGGAAGGTTGATGATATTTCGCCGTCTCACGGCTGCGGCTCAGGTGCACTCAGCGGCGCGATTTGTCAAGGGAACCGGGTGTTTTATCGAGGACGCGTTCAAAGTATTCCGATTGTGGGAAAACCAACTCAGTCACGAGATAAGTTTACCGCCGTTACGGTAAGGACCGCGACAACGCGCCCATTATCGTCTATATCTTTCCAATGGATATCATAACAACGACCGGCGAACTTCGGGACGCTTGCGCACGACTGGCTTCTTCAGAGTTTGTAACCGTCGATACGGAATTTCTTCGCGAAACAACCTATTGGCCGAAACTGTGCCTCATACAAGCTGCCGCGCCTGGCCAATTCTTCATCATCGATCCGCTTGCACCAAACATAGACTTGCAGCCCTTCTTTGCGCTCATGGCGAATGAGGCGGTAACGAAGGTTTTTCATGCTGCGCGTCAGGATGTTGAAATCATTTACAATCTGGCCAGCATCATTCCCGCTCCGCTATTCGACACACAGGACGCAGCCATGGTTTGCGGCTTCGGCGATTCGATCAGCTACGACCAGCTGGTATTCCGCATTTCAGGCAATCGGATCGACAAATCTTCGCGCTTCACCGACTGGACCTTGCGACCTTTATCGGAAAAACAGCTGAAATATGCTGCAGCCGATGTGACCCATCTGAGGGATGTCTACGTCTCCCTCAAGGCGAATCTTGAAGAGCAGAACCGAAGCTCCTGGGTTTCTGAAGAGATGGCAATCCTCACATCCGTCGAGACGTATCACGTCACGCCGGAGCGGGCCTGGGAGCGCATGAAACTGAGGGTCCGCAAACCAATCGAACTTGCGATCATGCGGGAACTCGCCGCCTGGCGCGAGGCGGAAGCGCAGCGCCGGGATTGCCCGCGCGGACGCATCATCAAGGATGACGCGATTTTCGAGATTTCCGCCCAGCAACCCAGTAGCCGTGAAGCACTCGGACGCCTGCGCGCCCTGCCCAAAGGTTTTGAACGCTCGAAGTCGGCAGACCAAATACTGGAAGCGGTCAAACGGGCACTCGCGATACCGAAAGACCAACTTCAACCGGTTCCACGCGGTCGGGTTTCACCGGAAGGATCGAGTGCGGTTGTGGATCTTCTCAAAGTCCTTTTGAAAATGACCAGCGAACGCAATGATGTCGCAGCGAAGGTCATTGCAACGGTTGACGAACTCGAACAGATCGCCTGCGATGACGAAGCGGACGTCCCGGCCCTCAAGGGATGGCGACGACAATTGTTCGGTGAAGCGGCCCTCAAGGTGAAACGCGGCGAACTTGCCCTCAAGATCGATGGAAAAAGAGTGGGGACGGAGCTGGTTGGCAAGGCGGCCAACGGGGAAGCGCCCGACGAAACTCCAACACCACAGCCGGTAAACGGCATTTTGAATGCCAAAACCCACTGAACAGGATCTGATCAGTCGGCGAAGTCTCCGACACGCAATTCAGTTTCAAGTCCGGTCAACTTACCAATCTGCTGAAGCCTGCGGACCAGTCTTTCACCGACGGAATCGGCCTGCGACTCATCGATTGAGAGATAGAGCGTCCCATTCTTGCGCCCGAAACTACTATCCTCAAGAAGGCCGGGCATTGAGGCCGACAACAGATGAGCTATCCGGAAGCATAAGCCGAGGAGACGGGCGCGCAAAAGCATCTCGCTGGAAAGAAGCTGAGCAAGATCGGGCAGCGAACCATTATCGACCTGTCCTTCATGGCGGAAATAGGCTGATAATGCGACAAAGGCACGGCCTGGGTGATCGATACAGGTAAACGCTGCATGAGCGATCGTATTCAGCGCTTGTGCCCCGCGATAATCCGGATGGGCACGCCATCCGACGTCAGACAGAAGGCATGCCGCCTCACGCAATCGTTTCTCGCCAGCCGTTTCCTCAATCCCGAGTATCTCAAAATAGGTCTTGGACCACTCGACGACTTCCAGGGCGTTGGCAGGTGAACGTGATCTGAGAACGGATAGCTCGCGAGCGCCCTCAAGCAATCCGTCAAGCTCGCGCTCCGCATCGCCGAGCAAGCCGAACAGCAAACCTTCGCGAATTCCCAAAGCGCTTATGACGATTTCAGTTGGCCTCATCGTCTCAATGAGCGCTGAGAGAACTGCGGCCCCATAGGCAAGAAGCGGTCGTCGATTCTTAGAGACAACATCGATCTGATCAAGTTTATCGATCGGCGTTTCGTAGACCATTTTGCAGAATGCGGCCATCTTTTTTGCAGGCACGATGTAATGGTGAAGAACCTCCATTGGGTAGCCGCACTGATGCATGTGCAGCGTCGCAAGGGAACGCCAGGTTCCTCCGATTGCAAAGAAGCGACGGCCCCTCCCCGTCTGGAGAATTTCGCTCTTCTTCAATAACTGAAGGGCGAGCTTATGTGCAGAAAGCGGATTGGATCCCACTTCATCCTGAAGTCGGAGCCCTCCCAATGGATAGGTCGCTGTTTCCGAGATCTCGGAGCCATTTACGTCAGCAAGCTCGAGGCTGCCGCCTCCAAGATCGCCAACAACACCATTGGGTTCGAAAATACCACTTTGCACACCGCGAGCGGAGTAAAGCGCTTCATCACTCCCTGAAAGCACGAGTGGTTCTGTCCCGGTGATCTGGGAGACTTGATCAATAAAGTCACTCCCGTTTTCCGCCTCCCGCACCGCCGCGGTCGCAATGACGAAAAGATCCACTGAAATCAGATGATCGGAAATCGTTTTGAATCTGTGAATGGCGGCGAGAGCGCGTTCAATCGCGTCTTCGTCCAGGCGGCCTGTTTCAACGAGACCGCGTCCAAGACCACATAATGCTTTTTCGTTGAACAAAGGGGTTGGTGACCGGGCAACCCGCTCGTAGGCGACCAGCCGGACAGAGTTCGACCCAATGTCGATTATGGAGACGGGCCCATGACCGGCGAAACGGCCAGGGGCATCGGGCATAACGGTCAGCCCGCGAAAATTTCTATCATTCAAGAACGCGTCTCTTTCGGCGACGGAATTTGCTCAGGTGGACTGTTTTTGAGCGCCTGCCCACGCCCGGACAGGCTCGGGTTGGTCATGAAGTAGTGATGGCAATTGAATGGCTCTTCTCCGGGCTGCGGGTCAACCCGGCTTGCCCGGCCATCCCCGGAAATTTCCCAGCTTTGCTGGTTATCCAGAAGATTCGCCACCATGATCTGATCAAGCACCTGTTGCTGGACCGTTGCATTGTCGATCGGCACCAATGTCTCTACCCGTCGATGAAGATTGCGCGGCATAAGATCCGCTGAGCTGATGTAAACCGACGCCTCTTGGGACGGGAGGCCATAACCATTCCCGAAACAATAGATCCTGGAGTGCTCAAGAAAGCGGCCGACAATCGAGCGTGCGCGAATGTTGTCGGAAAGCCATGGCACCTGCGGCCGCAGGCAGCAAATCCCGCGCACAACGAGTTCTACGAGTACACCGGCACCGCTTGCATCATAGAGAGCATCGATGATTTCCGGATCAACGAGCGAATTCATTTTCATCCAGATTTGAGCAGGCCGCCCGGCCTCGGCGTGTTTGATCTCAGCGCGGATATGATCAAGGATCTGTTGCTTCGCTGTGAAGGGAGACACACTCAGCTTTTCAAGATCCTGAGGCTCGGCATATCCGGTCACGAAATTGAAGACGCGCACGACATCCCGGGCGATGATCGGATCAGCGGTAAACAGAGAGAGATCGGTGTAAATCCGCGCCGTAATTGGATGGTAATTGCCGGTTCCAAGGTGGCAGTAATTGACAAGCTTATTCCCTTCCCGCCTGGAGACGAATGAAAGCTTGGCGTGGGTTTTGAGTTCTATGAAACCATAGACGACCTGGACCCCGGCCCGCTCAAGCTGATTGGCCCAGCGGATATTGGCTTCCTCGTCGAAACGCGCCTTGAGTTCCACGAGCGCCGTCACCGATTTACCGGCTTCCGCCGCTTCCGCCAGCGCAGCCACGATCGGCGAATTGTTCGATGTGCGATAAAGCGTCTGCTTGATTGCAACAACGTCAGGATCGGCCGCAGCCTGACGCAGGAACTGCAAAACCACATCGAACGATTCGTAAGGATGATGAACGATCATATCCTTCTCGCGAATGGCCGCGAAACAATCGCCGCCAGCTTCGCGAACCCGCTCGGGAAAGCGGGCTGTGTAAGGAACGAACTTGTGTTGTGGCTTGTCGATCTTGGTCAGTTCGGAAAGATCGTTGAGGGCGAGCATCCCTTCGGTGATCGAAATGTTGGAATCGTCAACGGACAATTGTTCTGAAAACAGCTTGCGAAGGTGGTCCGGCGCTGCGGCGTCGATCTCCAAACGAATGGCAACGCCACGCCTGCGACGTTTCAAAGCAGTCTCGAAAACCCGCATCAGGTCTTCAGCTTCCTCTTCGATCTCAATGTCCGAGTCACGAATGACGCGGAAAAGGGCGCGGGAAAGAACCTTATGCCCTGGGAAGAGATGATCGATAAATAGACCGATTGCCTCTTCGATCCGGATGAACCGAAGCTCCGTTCCTTCGTCCGGCCTTACATGGATAAAACGGTTGAGAGATGTTGGAATGCGCAGAAGCGCGTTCATCTCTTCCTTCTCTTTTTCCCGCAGCAATTGCATGCCAATGGAAAATCCCTTGTTCGGGATAAACGGGAACGGATGGGCCGGATCGACGGCAAGTGGCGTCAAAACCGGGAAAATATCTTCGATGAAATAGGCTTCAAGCCATTTGCGTTCGGTCTCGGTGAGATCGCTGCCATTGACGATCATGATGTGTTCGGCTGCAAGTTCCCGATTCAATTCCGCCCAGCGCCTTTGCTGCTCGGCCATGAGATCGGTCACCTCGCGGTTTATGTGAAGTAACTGCTCATGGGGTGTCAGTCCGTCATCGCTGAGCGTAACAATTCCAGCCCGCTCTTGCCCGGTGAGACCGGCGTAACGCACCATAAAAAATTCATCGAGATTGTTCGCCGAAATGGAAAGAAAGAAAACGCGTTCAAGAAGCGGATGATTCTTATTGGCTGCTTCTTCGAGAACCCTCCGGTTGAACTGCAACCAGGACAATTCGCGGTTCACGAAACGTTTCGGGCTCTTGCGCAGGATCTCGTAGGTTTGCTCGTTGAGACCGTCAAAAGTCTCCAGATCGATCGCGTCGTCTTCGGGTGAGAGACTGACGCGCGGTGCATCATGTTCGGTTCTTGTCAGATCATCCATGTCAGGCCTTCCGCTTCGCTGAACGGTTATGAAGTGCCGTATGTAATATTACAGCATTACCACAATGAAGTGACAGTCTTATCGCAGCGACAAGGTTTCAAAATCGAGAACAGCGCTTGCAAATCGCACAGTGATCTTTCGTCTCTGCGCAATCGCCGCCTCGTCCAGAAGCGCTACAACTCGCCGAACCGCATCGAGAGAGCGCTCCAGACGGCTTGCGAGAAACTCGATAAGGTCCGGTTCAACGGCGATCTGCCGATCGGCAAACTGTTTTACAATGACTTGCCTAAGCAGCGTGTCGTCCGGCGCTCCGATCACAACCGGAACTGCTGCCCTTAAACGAGACAGCAAGTCCGGGACAGTTAATCCCCATGCCGACACCGGTTCGCTCGCTGTAATCACCAGATAACCTGCACCCGATCGCACGTCATTGACAAGGTGAAACAGTGCGGTTTCATCCAGATCGTGGCAATCGGCGTCTTCCAGAACGAGAGCACCGCTTGAAAGCCATTCGGCCATCGTCTCGAAACGCAGGTTTTTTGCCCTGTGGCGTTGGGCACCTGCAAGATCAGCCCAGATCGCGCTCAAATGCGTCTTTCCGGACCCTTCCGGCCCGATGAGCAAGACAACACGTGCCGGCCAATCGGGAAACGACTGAAGGAAATCAAGCGCTTGTTCATTAGCTGATCCTGGAATGAAGTCTTCGAGTCCGAGCCGCTCTTCAAAAGGAAGGCCGAGTGTCAGCTGAACCGGGATTGTCTTTGCAAGTGCGCTCACTCACTCCCCCCCGCTCCCGACTTTGGGCCCTGATCACCGCCTGCGCCAAGGTAAAGCCTGCTTTGCAAGTATCGTTCAATTGAAAAACGCACCAACACGCCGATGCAGGCGGCAGCCGGAACGGCAACCAGCATTCCGACGAAGCCGAACAGGGAGCCGAACGCAAAGAGCGCAAACATTAGCCAGACCGGGTGAAGCTGAACGTGGTTGCCCATGAGGCGAGGTTGGAGAATGTTACCTTCCATGAATTGGCCAACAACAAATATACCCGCGACTACGAGGATCATGATGTAGTTCTGTTCAGGCACAAATTGCGCAAGCGCAACCCCGATCGAAACCACAGCGCCAAGGATCGCCCCGACGAACGGAATGAAGCTGATCAAGCCGATCATGAGCCCGATAAGAAGCCCGAAATTCAGACCTGCAAGGCTGAGAGCAGCAGCATAAAAAATTGCCAGAATAAGGCAGATCAATCCCTGCGCTCGGACGAAACCGGCAATCATGTCCGACATCTCAGCGACCAAGCGGCGAATAACTGAACGATGATCGCGCGGCAGCCAACCATCGATTGCAGCCACCATGTCGTCCCAGTCATAAAGGAGATAAAAGGCAACCACGGGCGTAATGACCAGCAGGGAAAGAATGCTCAAAATAAACTGTCCGCCAGTCAGAATGGACTGGAGAACGCTGGTAAAGACCTTCGCGCCATTGGCAACGGCCCGATCGATAAGCCCCTGCACATCTGCGATCTGAAACGGTAGATATTCCGCAATCCTCTTCATCGTGTCTGAGACGACAAAAGTCTGAAGTTGCGCAATCCAACCAGGCACACGCGCCAGAAAATCGTTTGCCTGTTGGACGACCAGCGGAATGAAGATGAAAAGGGCAATCAAGAACGCGAGAACGAACAATAAAAGGATCACGACCGTCGCCGACAAACGTCCCAACCCCCATTTCTGCAGGCGGTCGGCCATCGGATCCAGCACATAGGCCAGGATCATACCGGCGATAAACGGCAGAAGAATATCTGAGAAAATATAAAGGAACGCGAGAAGCCCGAGAAAAACAAAGCTCCAGTAAAGCGCCTGACGCTGGACAGTCATACACCCTCCGTTACGACTCGCCGATTGGTAAGCCGCGGGCGCATGCGGCGTCAAGCAAAGGTCGGTGACAACCGCCATTTCCAACCCATGCCGTTTAATTGCGGGTATTTCGTGTATAACAAGGCTTGCCAAGCCCCCGCCAATCGGCTTCAAGCCGAGGAGAAGGTCCCGGCCATCGGTGGGACGGCAGAAGGCGGATCAGGGGTGAAAGGCCGGAGCGTGTCAGGAAACAACGAAGGATCGCAAAGCGCGAGCTATTTACAGGCGGGCGTTAACATCGACGCGGGAAGTGAGACGGTCGATCGCATTAAAAAACATGTCGCGCGAACCGGCAGACCGGGCGCCAATCCCGATCTTGGAGGTTTTGGAGGTCTCTTCGACCTGAAAGCAGCAGGCTTCACGGACCCGGTCCTTGTCGCTGCCAATGATGGCGTTGGGACAAAGCTGAAAATTGCAATCGAGACCGGACGTCATGATACGATAGGTATCGACCTCGTGGCGATGTGCGTGAACGACCTGATTGTCCAGGGCGCAGAACCCCTGTTCTTTCTCGATTATCTTGCGACCGGCAAACTGGTGCCCGAAGCGGCGGAAGCCATCATCAAAGGCGTCGCGGATGGCTGCGCGTTGTCGGGTGCGGCGCTGATTGGCGGCGAGACCGCTGAAATGCCGGGGATGTATCAGGGAGACGACTACGACCTTGCAGGTTTCGCGGTCGGCGCCGCTGAGCGTGGCAGCCTTCTTCCACGCAAGGATATCGGCGATGGCGATGTGCTTCTTGGCCTTGCGTCTTCCGGCGTTCACTCAAATGGGTTTTCACTGGTCCGCAGACTGGTCGCGGACCACGGATATATCTACGACAGCCCAGCGCCATTCGACGACACCCGTGCTCTCGGCGAGGCTCTCCTTGAACCGACGCGCCTTTATGTCCGCCCGCTCCTTGAGGCGATCCGCGAAACGGGAGCGATAAAGGCACTCGCCCATATTACCGGCGGTGGGCTGACGGAAAATCTGCCGCGCGTCTTGCCCGAAACATCGATTGCAGAAATTGACCTTTCGCGAATTTCGCTACCACCGGTTTTTCGCTGGCTGCAAGACCTCGGTTCGATTGATGAGGCCGAAATGCTGCGCACATTCAATTGCGGTATCGGTATGATTGCAGTCGTCCATCAGAGCGATTCGGATCGCGTAACCGATATTCTTGAGAAAGCCGGAGAATCCGTTTCTTCGATCGGGACAATCCGGACAATCAGCGTCCCAACCGCCGAAGAAAGCGCTCATCTAGTTTCTTATAAAAACTCTTTATCATAATGAAAATAAAAAGAAAAAGGACTTGCGTCATCATCTCCGGCAGCGGGAGCAATCTCCAGGCACTGATCGACCATTGCGCCTTTGAACAAAGCTCTGCCGAAATCGCTCTTGTTATTTCCAACAAGCCGTGCGTCTTCGGTCTTGAGCGCGCCGCGAAAGCCGGAATTCCAGCGCGCGTCATTGAGCACAACGCCTATGAAAGCCGCAAATCCTTCGAGGATGCACTGAGCGAAGCGCTTGAAGAAGAAGCGATTGAGCTCATCTGTCTTGCCGGTTTCTTGCGGATCCTGACAGCGGATTTCGTCGAAAAATGGTCGGGTCGGATCCTGAACATTCACCCTTCGCTTCTCCCCGCATTTCCGGGGCTGCATGTTCATGAACAGGCGCTCGCCGAAGGCGTACGGTTTTCCGGATGTACAGTTCACTTCGTCGATGCCGGGCTCGATTGTGGCCCAATCATCATTCAGGCCGCAGTTCCCGTAGTCCCTGGCGATGATGCGGACCGGCTCGCCGCCCGTATCCTCCAATCAGAACACGTTATCTATCCGCGCGCTCTCGAATGGGTGGCCTCAGGACGGGCCCGTCTTGTTGATGGTCGCTGCCAGGTCGATAACCCAGGACATGTACCGGACGCGCTGATCTGGCCCGCCTGATTCATCGCTTAAAATCCACTCAACCTCGTAACAAAGGCCCCCAAAATGACTGAGCCCGCAGTAAGACCCGATCTGGAGGTCCGACCGCTCCTTAAAAGCGAATATGCTGATTGGTTGCCGCTATGGCAGGGCTATCAGACATTCTATGGCGTCACAATTTCTGACGGAGACACAAACACCGCATGGTCTCGGTTTCACGACCCGAGCGAGGCAATGTTTGTGCTGGGCGCCTTCGTCAACGGCAAACTCACCGGGATCGTCCAATTCCTCTACCATCGCTCCACATGGACCGCCGGTAATTACTGCTATCTCCAGGATCTCTTCACATCTGAAGATGCGCGCGGCAAAGGTGTCGCCCGAGCGTTGATCGAAGCCGTATACCGACGCGCGGAAGACGACGGCTGCAGCCGGGTCTACTGGCTCACTCAGGAAGGCAATTCCATCGCTCGGGTTCTCTATGATAAAGTTGCGAGTGCCTCAGGCTTTGTGCAGTACCGCAAGCTCATTACGCCGCTGACACCCAAAGACTGACGTCGTTCTTCAAGACGACAACGAAAGTCAGGATGTGACCTTTCGGAGCCAGACCCTGGCATCGTGGAAAGATGCACCGCCGAACGGAGCAATCGGACGCGCAGTCGTCAGTGTATTAATCCCATGCCCGCCGATATGCGCGTTGTTCGGCCAGATACCCTCTGCAATGAGTGTCCGACGGGTAAGTCCCTCAAAACGCCGGGCATGCAGCGTCACTTCGCCTTGCTCGTTCCCGATCACAACGACATCCTCGTCGTCAATACCGTGTTCTTCAGCATCATCCGGGTGGATAAGGAGCGTTGGACGCCCCTCACGCTTAATACCGGTCGGAGTTTCAGTGAAAGATGAATTGAGGAATTGCCGCGCCGGTGAGGTCGCAAGCTTGAATGTATGAACGTCGTCCGTCTTTTCATTGACATCCCAGTGGTCGGGAAAGACCGGCATAGTCTCATGCTCGCCGACCTTGCCAATATTGGAGGGGGCTTTGAACCCTTCCGGGATTGCATCCCAGTCCGGACGAAAGCGAAACTTGCGATCAGGCCAACGAAACCCTTTGATGAAGTGGGCTTCGTCAAAATCAATTCCGATATCCTGCCACGTATCGTTTTGCAGGCTGTCCCAGTCCGTCATCCCGGATGTCTTTGCAATACGGTCGACATGCTCGCAGGGTTCGAGTTCGAAAAGCGGGTCATCAAGACCAAGGCGTTTGGCAAGCCCGCTTACTACCTCCCAATTGGAATGGCACCCTTCCGGTGGCTCCATCACTTTCGGACCAAGTCCGAAATGTGTATGCCCGCCGCCGCGATAGATGTCATCGTGCTCGGTAAACATCGTAGCGGGCAGCACGATGTCGGCCATAAGTGCTGTTTCGGTCATGAATTGCTCATGAACGCAGGTAAAGAGATCCTCCCGCGCGAAACCTTGGCGCACCTTTGCAAGATCGGGCGCAACCACCATCGGATTCGTATTCTGGATGAGCATGGCCGTGACCGGCGGCCCACCATAAAGATCGGCCTCTTCGCCACATAAAACCGCCCCAATCCGTGATTGATCGAGACAGCGCACCTCAGGATCGGCTTCCGCCACAGCCTGAAGCGATCGGTTATGGATCGGATAAACACCGCTGTTTGAATGAAACGCCCCGCCCCCTTCATAGAGCCAGCTTCCCGTGACGGCAGCGATAGACGTAATCGCATGCATGGCAACAGCGCCGTTCTGCTGACGGCTCATACCATAGCCAAGCCGGAGATAGGTCCGTTTCGTCTGACCCACCAGGGCCGCGAAATCTTCAATCGTTGCGACGTCAAGGCCGGTAATGGCAGCTGCCCATTCCGGCGTCCGTGTCTTTAGATGCGCTTCCAGCCCACGTGGGTCATCGGTGTAAGCGTCAAGATAATCCCAATCCGCATACCCATCGCGAAACAGAACATGCATGAGGGCCGCAGCAAGCGCACCGTCCGTTCCGGGCCTCAGAACAACCTTGAGATCGGCCTGTTTCATCGTCCCGGTATCGTAGATATCGACCACAACGATCTTTGCACCGTGTTCCTTTCGAGCCCGCACGGCATGGCTCATCACATTGACCTGCGTGGAGACAGGATTCGTTCCCCAAATCACCACACAATCGGATTTCGCCATTTCGCGAGGATCAACGCCGCCGAGAAGGCCGGTTCCGGCAACATAACCCGACCATGCCGGTGTCGTGCAGATCGTGCAGTGTTCACCGGAATAGCGCTTCAGGTGCCGCAATCGGTTGATACAATCGCGCTGCACAAGCCCCATGGTTCCCGCGAAATAGTATGGCCAGATAGTCTCCGCTCCAAACTGTAATTCCGCGCGCAAAAAGGCTTCCGCAACTTCATCGAGCGCATCATCAAATGAGATTTCCTGGAAGGTTCCCGAACCCTTTTCACCCGTTCGGCGATAGGATTTTGTAAGCCGGTCCGGATGATGCACGCGTTCAGAATATCTGGCGACCTTCGCGCAGATGACACCGGCAGTATAGGTATTCTCTTCCGCGCCTCTCACCCTCGTCATACGACCCTGGCTATCAAGATCGATCGTGAGGCCGCAAGTCGACGGACAGTCGTGCGGGCAGGTTGAATGAACGGTCATTCCGGTGAGCGGCCTATTCATCTTTGCTCCTCCAAAGGATGGATGCACAATACACTGTACCGTGCGGCAGAAAAACATCACTTGCGTGTGAATAGACAGGAGACGGCGTGGAAGTTCGGGATCAAGTCTCAGACGCAAGGTGCAGACGGTTGACCGACCGCACCTTCTGTATCAGTGTCAGACCAACCTGCCTTCCCTTAAAACGGAGAAATCCGATGCCTTCCACGCTCATGCGCCTTTTCTGCCATGCAGCTCTCAGTGTCGGTCTTGCAACCGCAGTCCTCTTTTCAATTCTTCCGGTTGACCGCGCAAACGCCCTGAAAATCCGCCAGGTCGGAACGTTGCCGCTATGCGATCACGGGCCTGTGCTCAACAAGATTTCCAAACGCTTTGCGCGGGTTCACAAGTTCTATCGCGACTCGGACCTCGCCTTGGGCGAGATTACCAGGGTCCGTGAGACCGCCGAACGTCTTGATGTGCCGGAAGCGAGCAATCGCCGCTTCTGCGCAGCTCATGTCTCGCTTACCGATGGGGCAGATACGACGGTTTACTACATGATCCTCGATCAAGGCGGACTTGCGTCAATTGGTTGGGGTGTGGATTTCTGCGTTCAAGGTTACGATTATGAACGGGCGCATGGTGCCGAATGCCGATCACTGCGCGCGCCGTTTTAAGCTTCATCAAGACAGCGTAGACGATTTTGAAAAAAGTAGAGTTTTCTGACTGCGAAGGCGCACCGCACGTGATCGCGTCAAAACTGCGATCGTTATCGCCGGTTCTCGCCCTGATAGTTTGGGTTTTCTGGCTTTCAACACCTGACGCAAGTGCTGAAACAGCGAAGTTCGGGGATTGGTCGGTTGAGTGCAGGGCATCGGGGTACTGCGCTGCTCAGACGATCGATACAACGAGTCGTGACCTTGAAGATCCGGATAACGTGATGATTGTCGCAAGGCATCCGGAGACCGAAAGCAGGTTCGAAGTATCGGTAAGAACGTTCCGTCAAACACCACAAGTACTGGGCCCAGCCGTTTTCCGGATCGCCGGCCAGCGGCCATTGGAACTCCTTCCCAATCGCGATTACACGCTGTTTGACTTGCCGAATGAGTTTTTTCTGACGAGTTCATCGGCCAATCAGGCGCATTTCCGCCGATTGCTCGACAGCCGCCGGGTGTTCGTGACGATCGGTGAACGCGGTGACCAGCGGGTGAGCGCGAGCTTTTCTTTGATCGGCCTGTCTGCAGCACTTTTGTGGATCGACGACCAGCAAAACCGCGTTGGCGCCCGCCGAATGGTTCAAACGCCAATCAAACGCGATATCGTCGCTGGGGAAGTTCCCGCATCAGGCATGGATGTCGAAGCGGAAACATTGGCCTGGGAAGCGCACAAACGGGATTTCGCTGATGGCGCTTGCGATATCGATGCCGGCATCGCGTATGCTATCGGAACTGCGGCTGCACGGCTCGATGCACAAAACGTGATGGTTCGCATTCCCTGCTTTTCCGGAGCATACAATACGAGCTTCAGCATCTACGTCGTTCATGAACCGTCGAAGCGCGCGACACTGCAACTCTGGGCGATCCATTCCGAAACCAATGGCTGGGTTGGCAGCAAGACCCTCAGCAATGTGGGCTTCGACACGGATACAGGTCGACTGAACATGATCCATAAGGGCCGCGGCATAGGCGACTGTGGCACCCAGGGAACCTGGGAATGGACCGAACTCGGTTTCAAAATGATTTCGTTTTCGGCCAAACACGAATGCGACGGCGAGAATGATCCGTGGCCAACACTATATTCCCAGGGTCAATAACACTTACAAAGACCTTGAGAAATTGTTGTATCACCGTTAGACCCGTCAGAGTCGGTCACTTCAAGCTCCGTTCAAATGTGATTGAAGGGAAATTAAGGATCGCATCCCTATATTAGGGAGCGTGTCCCTCTCTTGGGTTCGCGTGGCTTCTACGCTCACTTTTCAATATCGGTCCCTGGGATTTCCACCGCTACATGAAAGACGTCCTTTTCCTGATTGCAGGTTTCGCTGTTCTGCTCGTTGCAGGCGATGTGCTTGTGCGCGGCGCGGTATCCCTGGCTGAAAAGTTCGGAATTCCCAGTATCGTGGTGGGCCTGACGATCGTCGCCTTTGGCACCTCGGCTCCGGAGCTGGTGATATCTCTGGACGCCGCTTTGGCAGGATATGGTGGCATATCGGTTGGTAACGTTGTTGGCAGTAACATTGCCAACATTCTGCTCGTCCTCGGTATGCCCGCCATGATCAAGGCGATACCTTGTGGTGGCGCCGGCTCTGCTCGCAGCGCCTTCTTCATGATCATTGTCACAACCATCTTTATTTTTGCGTGTTGGCTGCAGCCTCTGGCGCTGATTCACGGCATTTTGCTTTTGGCCGTCCTGGCAGTCTTCCTCGCCGATTCCGTCTATTACACGCGAAAACAAAAGGCGATGGGCGTTGAAGTTGAAGACCCGCTTGATGAGGTAGAGGGTCGTGTTTCAAACAGCCTAATGGCAACGGCACTGCTAGTTGGTGGTCTGGTTGGACTGCCACTCGGCGGTCATTTGGCGATTGAAGGTGCGGTCGGGATTGCCCGTTCGCTCAATGTATCCGAAACCGCCATCGGACTGACAATCATCGCGATCGGGACATCGCTGCCCGAACTCATAACGTCGCTGATGGCAGCCAGAAAAGGGCATACAGAGCTTGCCATGGGCAACGTTATCGGTTCAAACGTCTTCAACCTTCTGGCCATTATCGGAATCACAGCGGTCGTCACACCAATCCCGGTCCCAGATCGTCTGTTCGCTTTCGACGTCTGGGTGATGGCTGCTTCGTCTGTCTTTCTTCTGCCCTTCGTGTTTTTCTGTATTCCAATCAGACGTCGGATCGGGACGCTCATGATCTTCAGCTACGTCGCCTATCTTGTTTTGGTCTTCAATCTCGAAGCCTGATTGCACGAAGAGTACACTGTCAAGGAGGCGGCAATGGCCGGAAAAACAGCGCTCATAACTGGCGGGGCGAAACGGATCGGCCACGCAATCACGAGCTACCTTGCACAATCCGGCTATGATGTAGCAATCCATTGCAACGCATCGCGCGCGGCCGGTGACGCACTCGCAGAAAAAATCAACTCAGAAGGCGGCAAAGCACACGTCGTCGTCGCGGATCTATCGGATCCAAAAGCCGTGGCCGATATAGTCCCCCAGGCCATTGGCGCAATCGGTCCTCTTTCGCTTCTCGTGAACAATGCTTCGGTGTTTGAAGCCGATGACCTCGAGACAATGACACCGGAAAGCTGGACATTTCACCATGACGTCAATCTTAAGGCGCCGGTCTTCCTCGCGCAGGCTTTTGCAGCCCGGGTGGAACCCAACCAGAAAGGATTGATCGTCAACATCATAGATCAGCGGGTCTTGAAACTAACACCTGAGTTCTTTTCCTATCAACTGACGAAGAGTGCCCTGTGGGTTGCAACGCGCACAATGGCGCAAAGCCTTGCCCCACGCATTCGTGTTAATGCAATTTCTCCCGGCCCGACCCTTCAGAATGCGCGCCAGCGCCCTGAGGATTTCCAGGCACAGATAGATGGGGTCCTGTTGAAAAGAGGCCCTGATCTGGATGAATTCGGGCGCACGATTGTTTATCTTGATGAGACACAATCGGTCACCGGCCAGATGATCTGCCTCGATGGCGGGCAGCACCTCGTCTGGCAGACGCCGGACATTGCAGGTATCCCGGAGTGAATGACACACCCGACGACGTAAAAACAGAAGATCCCGACGACTTCGTTGTAGAAAACGACGAAGGCATCCTGCGTACGCTCAAGGCCGGCGCCAAGATTATCGCGGATGCCGTCAAACAATTGCCGAACACCCCCGGTGTTTATCGCATGATCGATGAAAACGGCGATGTTCTTTATGTCGGGAAGGCACGGTCTCTCAAGAAACGCGTCCAGAGCTATACCCGCGCGCAAGGTTTGTCATCGCGCATCATCCGGATGGTGCAGAAAACGGCTTCGATGGAATTCGTCTCCACCAAGACCGAAACCGAAGCTCTTCTGCTCGAAGCCAATCTCATCAAGCGGTTCCGGCCGCGCTTCAACGTTCTTCTGCGAGACGACAAATCATTCCCCTATATTCTGATTGCAACTGATCACGAAGCGCCGCAAATCACCAAACATCGTGGCGCCAGACGACGCAAAGGCCATTACTTCGGCCCTTTCGCGGCGGCCTGGGCGGTCGATAAAACGATCAATTCCCTCCAAAAGGCGTTTCTTCTGCGGTCGTGTACCGACAGCGTGTACGAGAGCCGTACACGCCCTTGCCTCCTCTATCAAATCAAGCGATGCGCCGGACCGTGTACCGGAGAAATCAGTTTGGATGATTACCAGGGGCTTGTCCGCCAGGCATCCGACTTTTTGAGCGGCAAATCCTCCGTGATCAAAAAGGAACTTGCAAGCCGCATGGAAGCAGCCGCCGAGGCGCTTGATTTCGAGCGGGCAGCCATTTACCGAGACCGGCTCACATCCCTTTCAGTGGTGCAGAGCCATCAAGGGATCAATCCTCAAACAATCGAAGAGGCGGATGTCTTCGCGCTGCATCAGGACGGCGGGCAAGCCTGCGTTCAGGTGTTCTTTTTTCGCACTGGCCAGAACTGGGGAAACCGGGCCTATTTCCCACGTATTGATCGGAGCGATGATCCGCAGCGAATTCTGTCCGCCTTCCTCACGCAATTCTACGATGACAAGCCGTGCCCGCGGCAGATTCTTTTATCAGACGAGATAGAGGAGCGTGCCCTTTTAAGTGAGGCGCTCAGCGAGAAAAGCGGTCATAAGGTAGAGATCGCTGTCCCAAGACGCGGAGAGAAACGTGACATTATCAAGGATGCCGTTTCAAATGCGCGCGAGGCGCTTGGCCGTAAGCTCGCCGAGACATCGACCCAGGTTAAGCTTCTGGACGGTTTACGCGAAACGTTCTCGCTCGATGCGCCACCGAAGAGAGTCGAAGTCTACGATAACTCGCACATTATGGGCACCAACGCGGTGGGCGCGATGATCGTCGCAGGGTCCGATGGATTCGCAAAAGGCGAATACCGCAAGTTCAACATCAAGGACAAAGATCTCGAACCCGGCGACGATTACGGCATGATGCGCGAAGTTTTCAGACGCCGCTTCGAGCGTCTAATCAAAGAACAGGAAAAACCTGAGAGCAATCAAAACGCATCCGGTGGAGACACTCTGGACGATGAAACCGATGCGACCGGCTGGCCCGATCTGGTCTTGATCGACGGTGGCAAGGGGCAACTCAATGCCGTGCGTACGACGCTTGCCGACCTTGGTATTGAAGACCTGCCGCTGGTCGGGATTGCCAAGGGCGTGGAACGCGACGCCGGGCGGGAACGCTTCTTCATGGCGGGGCGCGACCCCTTCATGCTGCCGGAGCGTGACCCTGTTCTGTATTTTATTCAACGCCTTCGGGACGAAGCCCACCGTTTTGCGATTGGAAGCCACCGCGCGCGGCGAAAGAAGGATATCGCGCGCAATCCGCTGGACGAGATCGATGGGATTGGCCCCCAACGGAAGCGGGCCCTTCTCCGCCATTTTGGCACAGCCAAGGCTGTCGGCCGTGCTGGCATAGACGATCTGTCAAAAGTTGACGGTATTTCGGAGGCGACTGCCCGCTTGGTCTACGATTTCTTTCACGAAAAAAAGCACGGCTGAGAACGCAACAGAATTCCGACTACACCCCGTTTGCGCCGCCCCATCGGTAATCAATCAGAAAATCGGAAAGTGACTGGACGGCTGGCATTGTATCGGAACTTCCAGCAGTGATTATGTTGATCGTTCGCTCAATAGGGAGATTATTGATTGTCCGATAAGTGAGACCGGCATTGAGCGCAGTATCCTCACCCATGAAAGAAACACCCATCCCGCATCGGATGGCCCTGCAGACCCAGTCTTCCACCTCACTGGAAAACACGATGTCGATAGAGATATCGTGCTCGGCGAGCGCATTGAAGATCTCGGTTTGAAACTCGCATCGCGCGCGATTGACATAAGAGATGCCTTTGAGATCTGCCAATTCAAGATCAGTCATCTTCGCGAGCGGATTGTCGTCTGCCATCGCGAGGACAAACCGTTCACGGTAAAGCCTGCGAGAAGAAAAACGTTCCGGTACCGGACATTCCTCGCTCACGACAGCACAATTAATCGCACCCGTTGACAACATGTCGGCAACACCGACCCGCCACAGGTCATGGAGCACGAGATCGACCCCTTCCACGCTCTTACACCAATCGCGAAGCGCCGGCATGAGAGCGTAAGGGCTCAATGTACACATCACACCAAAATCAATGGTCTTAATCTCATCATCGACGATACGACGGGCTGCCTCGACGGCATTGCTCCGCGTTTCATCGATCTTCGAAAGATGGACCCGCATAATCCGCCCGAGTTCCGTCAAACGCAGTTGCCGGGCATCCCGAATGAAGAGCGCGCCGCCAAGTTCTTCTTCAAGACGCTTCACTGCAATCGTCAACGCGGGCTGACTTACCTCGCAGATTTCCGCAGCACGCGTAAAGTTGAGCGTGTCGCACGCGGCGAGAAAATATCTGATCTGGTTAAACTGCATAGCCATACTCCGCCCTTGCGGATAACTCCGCCTTTGCGGCTCTTGCCGCGCCCTGTCACAGTATGGACGGTTCGTATAGGGAAAAGTCTGGCCTTGCCGACGCCAAACGATCGATTGATCGAAAACAATATGCCGGTTAACCCAGTTAAAGGCCGGTTCACACGGGCGGTCAACCGTGAAAACCAGAAAAAATGCTTAATTTCTCAGCACTGGTAAACGCGATCTTTAGAACCACCGCGTTACCACTAGCCCCATTGTAAATTAAGATGTTTTTGGAACTTTTCGGTCTGAGCGAATTCAGCCTTTGAAATCGGCCAATGCGTCACTCACGAGGAGCGCATGGTCTTCCCGAAAGCGGTCATGCACAACGAGCACATAGTCGCCGATTTCGCGGATCACGCGCATTGGAATCGGGCCGTAAGGGGCAAGATTGCCGCCCCCCGACACCATGTCGTCGGCGTCGGTTTTCGAGAGTACGGCAACATCAAGTTGATCGGTCCCGAGTAAGCTCGCCAGTCGCCTTCGATCCGGCGCACGGGCGACCCTGGCCTGCGCCTTTGGAAGGTGGCTTTCAAGATGTGCAACAATCGAGCGGGCGAGATCATAGGTCTGCAGGTCTTTGCGGTGAGCACCGATAAGCAGGTGCTTTTTTCGATAGACCACCCATTGCTGGTAAGGTGTGTGAGCGCGCCCTGGTGACACTATGAACCCTGCGACCCCCGCGCCACCAAAGAACGCGAGCGCCTGAAGGACGCTGCGCCGATCAAGGCGCTTCATATCAGTCGTCGAAGACATCGAGACTAAGAACGGCCGTGACCACATAGTTTGGTACGTCTACGACCTGCCCGACACGCAGATCGACGGCCACACTCGCGAGAATGTAAGCCTGCTCGGATGTCAATCCATGCTCCCGTTTGATATAGTCGATCATCTTGATCAACGCATCCCGTGCCGCAAGAGTGAGGTCTTCCGACAAGTTCTCAAGATCCCGGATTTTCTCGCTTTCCAGATAAGCAAGCGGCGGTGGAACTTCACCGGCCTGCTTAATCGGAAGTCCAATTGTCTGGTAGAATTTTGATGGCTCCATATCTTTGATTTGCGACCCACCTTCGACCTGCGGGCTTTTGATAAATTCGCCGGCTCCCTTCCTGATTTCAGTCGTCAACGTCACGACTGCGCCGGTTTCAATGGCGGTTCCGGATACTTCACCATCACCCTGGGCGAAGTGCACATCTCCGACAAAAATACCGCATCCATCAACGAAGCACGGCAAGAGCAATGTGGTGCCGACCTGCATTTGCTGAACATCCATGTTTCCACCGTTCTCGCGCGGTGGAACCGTCCGCAAACACTTGTCCTTGTGAGTCCCTTCAGGACCGCAGACAGCTGTCGGGAGTGCGCCGATTGGCTGGGGTGGCAAAGCAACACCGCTTACGGCTGCAAGATCCGATTCCCGTTTCAACCAGGCGTCGACTTCAGGTTCTCCTGGCATCACGCCGACAGAACCCATGAACGCCTCATAAGGGATCTTGATCCCAGGCATCTGATCGGATTCAGCATGGGTGCGCGAAAGCCGCCAGTTCACAAGGTACGGCTCGGTGTAGATATCGCGCAGGAAACCAAAGCCCGGCACAATGACCGTATACCCGTATTCATCAGGCTCGATATCAACGAGGGTGATTGCGACAACATCTCCCCGCTCTGCACCTTCGATAAAGACCGGCCCCGTCATCGGATGAACGAGGTTGAGGTCAAGCGCTGCAAGATCATCCGCCACCGAATCGAGCGTCAGATCGGAATCGAGCGCATCCCGCGTATGGAAGATGATCATGTCTCCGGGCGAAGCCGTTGCGACAGATTCGATTGCCGGATGATAGCGGTTGAAGCAATTCGTATCATCGACGCAATGCGCACCGGTTTTTTCAAGAACAACGCGCGTCTGCCATTTAACATCCGTTGTGTCGGACATGGCCGGCTGAATGATAGAGAAGAGCGCCCCAATGGCCGCCGCAGTCAATAAATGCATCCGAAGTAAACGGTCCATTGGTCACACTCCCTGCTTCCTGCAATGCCTCATCCCTTGCGACTATTGTAGCAGGGGGAGTGTGAGTGAGGCAGAAGGACAAATACCGAGCTTTATCCAGTACCGCATCGCGCTGACCTCCTATGAGAGAGCTTTTTCTTGCATTCACGCCATGAATTTGTTGAGTTTCCCGAAACGGAGAGGCGCGATGATCGCACAAGACAAGGCACGGGAACGCGCGCTCACGCTGAGCGTTCCTAACCTTTTGACTTATGGACGCATTCTGGCGGTCCCTGCCCTTGTCGCCTGCTTCTTTTTGGCAAAACCGCTCGGCTATTGGCTCGCCTTCGTGCTTTTCGTGGCAGCCAGCATCACGGATTATCTCGACGGTCACCTCGCACGTGCCTGGTCCCAACAATCTGCGCTCGGCAGGATGCTGGACCCAATCGCTGATAAATTGCTGATTGCAGCCTGTCTGCTATCACTATGTGCATTCCAGATCATAGAATCCTGGTCGTTGTGGGCTGCAGTGATTATCCTCTTCCGTGAGATCGCAGTATCCGGTTTGAGAGAATTTCTCGCTGGCCTTCAGGTCAGCATGCCGGTCTCGCACCTTGCGAAGTGGAAAACCGCAATCCAGATGGTCGCGCTTGCCGTTCTGCTCGTCGGCCCCGCGATTGGCGAGCCTCTTGTCACAATCGGGCTTGCCCTGTTATGGATCGCTGCTGCTGTGACGCTGATCACGGGATACGACTATTTCCGGGCGGGCATCCGGCATCTTCTGGAGGATGATCGATGAAACTTGTCTACTTCGCGTGGGTGCGCGAACAAGTTGGTGTTGCTGAGGAAGAGATCACGCCGCCTGAAACCGTCGCAACCATCGCAGACCTCATCGAGCACCTTGGCGAACGGGGCGACAATTACGCCTTGTTCAAGAACGCATCGCAATTGCGCGCCGCAATCGACCAGGAACATGTGGATCCTGCAACACCAATTGCAGGTGCGCGCGAAATCGCGATCTTTCCACCGATGACAGGCGGCTAGGAAAAAAGGACATGACGTCCATCACCGTTCGCATTCAAAACGAACCTTTCGATATCAATGTAGAAGCCGAGAAGATGACGGGCGATGCGCATGCCAATGTCGGCGCGCTTGTCACATTTACAGGCTATTGCCGCGACGAGGACGGACGTTTGTCCGCCCTTGAGCTCGATCACTATCCAGGTATGGCAGAGGCCGAGATCACCCGGATCTGTAAAGAAGCCGCAGAGCGCTGGCCACTTGATGCGCTGACGGCCATTCACCGTCATGGGAAACTTCAGCCCGGCGCGCCGATTGTCCTGGTTGCCGCAAGTTCCCGCCATCGTCGCGCTGCCTTTGAGGCTGCGGAATTTGTGATGGATTTCCTGAAGACACGCGCCCCGTTCTGGAAGAAAGAACACCCAAAGGACGGCGCGCCAGGCGGCTGGGTCGATGCAAAGGAAGCAGACGATGCTGCCCTCAGTCGATGGACGTCTTAGCGGACGGAGACCTTACGCATTATCGCAGAACAGGGGCGATTTGATCCGCAAAATGCTCGATAATACGCGCTGGAGATCCCAACCGGCCGATTTCAACCTGTTCTTTCAAGACACGGCGCACTCGTCCGAAAAGCCGGATGCCTGATGATTGCCGCCCTTTGTCGAATGCGCCAGCGCGATGTTCGCCGTATAAATCCTGCAATGCTTTGGCGGCTTCAGGATCTGCGCGGGTTTCGAACGGCTCAGCTTTCTTGAAGTAGATACTCGTCGGCTGATGGCGCGCTACCTCGCGAAAACCGGCCCGCGCGGCTGTCATCAACAACGTTTCTTCGCAGAAATTGTAAATATGGCCGTAGTGAAAAACATTACCCGGCGACTTTGAGCGGCAGTAACCGCGGAAATCGGGAACTTCAATATGCAAGATCCCAGAAGCACTCATCAGCCGGGAAATGAGTTGCAGTTTTTCAACCGGATCCCGCATGTGCTCAAGCACGTGATGAAGACGAACGAAATCGAATGGCCTTTCTACCGAAAAGTCATCGATTGAGCCACAAAAGACCGGACAACCGAAAGTCTGGGTCACATATTCCGCATAGGCTCGGGTCGGTTCGACGCCTTCTGCTTCGAACCCGAGTTTTGAGAAGAGTGCAAGCGCCTCCCCGCTTCCCGAACCGATATCTAGGATGCGGTGGGCTTTGCGGTAAATGCCAGGATTGGCTGCAATCTGGGCAGTCACCCGTTTCGCGTAGCGTACATGGTGGCGCAGCTTGGGAACTTCGGTGTTCTTATAGTCGCGCCGGTAATCTTCCGAATAGAAGCGCTTCAGGGCCGCCTCATCCGGGATCGGGTTGTTAAAGACGAGGCCGCAATTAAGACAGAGCCTCGTCTGTAACGCATTTCCCTTCCGGTCGCGTTCACTGATCGCGGCGGTTTCTTGCGCTTTGCAAAGCGGGCAGGAGACGGTTTCGCTGGTCAGCCGACAATCTCACGACCAGGGAACCAGAAAGCAATTTCCTCGGCGGCGGTTTCCGGCGCATCGGAACCGTGAACAGAGTTTTCGCCGATCGATTCGGCGAAAGCCTTCCGGATCGTGCCATCCGCGGCTTCAGCGGGATTGGTTGCACCCATCACGTCGCGGTTCTTGGCGATCGCATTCTCGCCTTCAAGCACCTGAACCACAGTAGGACCGGACGACATGAATTCGCAAAGTTCGTCAAAGAAGGGCCGCTCCTTGTGAACGGCATAAAATGCTTCCGCGTCCTTACGTGACATCCACACACGCTTGGAAGCGACAACCCTAAGGCCGGCCTCTTCAAGCATTGCGGTGATTTTTCCTGTAAGGTTCCGCGCGGTTGCATCCGGCTTGATCATGGAAAAAGTGCGTTCGATCGCCATTGTTTGTTCCGTATTCTTATTTGAGGGTCATTCGCGCGCTGTATAACGCCCGGCCTCTCATCCCACAAGGCCGCGCGCGCACCAATTTGTCCAAAGTCTGGTGTAGACCCGCCAAGCGCACTTAAAGCGCGTTGTGGCGTCCATCGATCGCATCAAACCAGGTTTTGACGGGATCATCATCGGCAAGCAGTGGAACATCCGAAACGAGACTTGCCCATTTGAATGGTCCAAAACAGATATAGTCCGAATAAAGCGGGCTTTCGCCGCCAATAAACGGTTGGCTTGCGAGCATCATCCGCAATGGATTGAGCGAAGCTTTGAGGGCGTCGCGCTTTCCTTCACGCGCTTCGTGAAGGGCTTCTAGCGTCGTACCGAAGCGCTTCTCCCGGCTCTCACGGAAATAGACCTGGTCAACCTCGTCCAGACGATCATAGACATTCTTGACGACCTGCTGGGCGAAGCCGCCCATGAGAACCGTATTCGCGAATCCCTCAACGAAACGGGCATGAGCAATCCCTGTTTCACCACCGAAGAGGGTCGGCGCATCCGGGTATCTTTCTTCGAGATAAAGAGCGATCTGGAAGGAACCGCCAATTTTTGTGTCACCATCGACAACAAAAGGCACCGTTTTTGTTGCGCCCCCTTCGATCTCCGGAATCTTCGTGAAAGGAGTGGGAACGCCATCGTAGGTAACGCCTTTATGGGCAAGCGCCATCTTCGCGCGCCAGCAGAACGGCGAAAACCGAATGTCCTGGTCGGCGCCACAAAGGTCGTAGAGTGTGATTGACATGAGAGGATTGTCTCCTGTTTGGTGCGCCCAGAAAATTTCAGAGGTGAACGCAGAAAGGACGGGTGCCATGAAGGCGCATTTCGAGATGTTTGCAGCCTACAATCATTGGGCAAACGCCAGGCTCTTCGAAGCTGCAAACGCGCTATCCGATACCGCTTATCATAGCGATGAGAAAGCGTTTTTCGGTTCCGTTCACGGTACATTGAACCACCTCCTCGTCGGAGACCGGATCTGGATGCGGCGCTTCACGGGTCAGGGTCCGGACCACCGCGACCTGAACGAGATTATTCACGAAGACCGGGCAGCACTGGCGCAAGCCCGAAAAGAGGAAGATCACCGCATAATAGCCTGGGTCGATGGACTAAGTGAGGCCGATCTTTCAGGCGACATCACCTACATGCCGATCACAACGCCGCGCGAGATCCGTTCACCGCTCGCGCCGCTTATGGCTCATTTCTTCAACCACCAGACACACCATCGTGGCCAGGCCCACGCCTTGTTGACGCGGCTTGCGGGTACTGCACCGTCGCTTGATCTGGTCTATTTCAACTACGAACGGATGGAACCTTCCAACTGACGCGATGCTGCACGTCAACGACCTCACCTATCGAATAGCCGGGCGCACACTGTTCGACAGCGCAACGATGGCGCTTCCCACTGGCACAAAGGCTGGACTGGTCGGGCGCAATGGTACCGGCAAGTCGACGCTCTTTCGGCTCCTAAAGGACGATATTGCGCCGGAATCGGGCAGCGTATCGGTTCAGAAAGGCGCGCGGATTGGTGAGGTCGCTCAAGAAGCTCCCGGGACGGACGTGTCCCTCATCGACACGGTCCTTGCCGCCGACCGCGAGCGCCTGACACTCCTTGAAGAAGCGCAAACCGCGACCGATCCGAACCGGATCGCAGAAATCCAGCTTCGCCTCGCCGACATCGGCGCCCACAGCGCTGAAGCGCGGGCTGCCGCAATCCTCCATGGCCTCGGCTTCGATGCCAAACAACAGGCGCAACCCTGCGCAGCCTTCTCAGGTGGTTGGCGCATGAGAGTCGCGCTGGCAGCGGTGTTGTTCTCCGAACCCGACCTTCTTCTGCTCGATGAGCCAACCAATTACCTCGACCTTGAAGGGACAATCTGGCTCGAAAATTATATCAACCGCTATCCTTACACTGTCTTTCTGATCAGTCATGACCGCGACCTTCTTAACCGATGTGTGAGTACGATCGTCCATCTCGATCAGGCCAAACTCACCGTCTATCGCGGCGGCTATGACATATTCGATCGCCAGCGCCGCGAACGCCAGGCCCTGCAATTGAAACTCAAAGCAAAACAGGAGGATCAGCGTCGCCATATGGAGGCGTTTGTCGAGCGCTTTCGTGCAAAGGCAACGAAAGCCAAGCAGGCCCAATCGCGGTTGAAAGCGCTCCAGCGGATGGAACCGATTGCTGCCATGGTGGATGAAAAGGTGAAACCCTTCCAGTTTCCCAATCCGCAGAAACAACTCTCGCCACCGATCATTCACATCGATGAGGGCGCGGTCGGTTATCAACCCGATCAACCCGTTCTCGACAAAGTCGGACTTTCCCTCAACCCGGATGATCGGATTGGCCTTCTGGGGGCGAACGGAAACGGCAAATCGACGCTCGCAAAGCTTCTGTCCGGTCGGTTGAAAATCCAGTCCGGTCGCATGAAAGCGCATCACAACATGCAGATTGCGTATTTCGCCCAGCA
>JBCDCZ010000005.1:0-45824 GCA_039180865.1 Pseudomonadota bacterium
CTCTGACGGGGCAGGCGCAAGGTCCGGAGCTTGCAGCAATCTTACCGCTTCTTGGTCGGCAAGAAACGTTGGACCGACTATCCTGATATCCGCATTGGCGCCGACTGCCGCTTCCGTAATTCCGCCTTCGCCGGACTGGGGAAGTTGCGCCGTAAGACCTGCGGAAAGCGGACGCAATTCGAAATCACCAGCGATTGCCAATTGGGTGTCGGGATCGACATAAGGATCGGGTCTTGGCGTCGGTGCCGGAAGCACAACATTGACCTCTTCAAGCGTGTTGAAACCGGACTGCAGAATGCGGGATTGAACACGGGATGATTGTCCGTCACCCACTCTGGTTGCGAACGTCGACTGCCCTTCGATGTTGGCGCGAAGCGTGTTGAATGCGAAGGGTCTTTGCGCAGCCGGACAAAGCGGATCGTCGACGAATTCCCGGCGATAGCGGAAAGCGTTCGGAAGATCCGAATAGGGATTGCCGTAAACATCCACCATCTGTTTGGTGCTCTCGCCCGGATTGAGATGGACGTAAAGTTGCATCTCCGTTTGCGGACTGCTCGCCTGACAGATTGCCTGATCGGTATCGAAGCTTGAGCGGACCGTCGCAAAACTGACCGGGAAGTAATAGCCGTCGCAGACACGCACGCAGAGGGTTCGGTAGACACCGCCATCGATCCCATCAAGATCGAAATCATAACGATCGCGATACGTATCCGAATAGCGCTTCGTCACTTCAGGGATACCGAAGAGACGGGCGAAGAAACCGCGTTTCTTTTTCTTCTTCGGCGTGCGGGCCTGACGATCCAGTTGATCGGTCGTGGAACAATTCAGATTTTCCATGCGCGCAAGTAAACGATTACGCTGGGCGCGTTGATCCCGGACGCCTTCATTGCGGCTTTGCGCAACAATCGCCCGCATCTGATCGCGGATCGCTTCAAGCCGCGTTTCCATATCATTGATCTGTCGGGATAAAGCACGGCATTCGCGCGGCGCATCGGCGGCGCGATTGCCGATACGCGTCACACAGCCGATCCGACGTGATCTGCGGACAGCTTCCCGGAGCTCGCGTTCCTGGCGCGCTTCGCGATCACGGAAACGACGATATTCCGGACTACGGCGGGCATCCTGTCTTTGATTGGTATAAACGGTCGGCAGTCGGTCGAGCTGATGGCGAAGGGCAGGGCAAGCCTGATGTTCACTTTGCGCATGCACCCTGTCGCTGGTGGCCAGGACCGTTCCAAGAGCCGCGATCGCAATCGCGATACCTACGGGTTTGCGAACCACGAAGAGCGATGCACTCATCGTCGTGGTCAGGCTACACATTCCCGTAAACTTTAATCTCATGGCACAGTTCGACCCGATTCATGGAACGGGCGCAATCCTTACCGGATCCCGTTAACGATCTGAAAATAACATGAATTGCGGCGAAATTAGTGGTCGATCCGCCACAATACCCTTAACCCGGCGCTACTGTTCGACTTGATGGCAAGACTGCAACGGTTTGGGCAGGCTCTATTCCTGCTCTTCAATGCGGCCTTGCGCCTCCACTGCGGCTATTGCCGTCATGTTGACGATACCGCGTGATGTGACAGACGGTGTGATGATATGCGCAGTCTGCTTGGTGCCAAGCATGATCGGCCCGACGTGAAGCGCATTGGTCATGGCTTTCACCATATTCATCGTGATGTTAGCCGCATTCAGATCGGGAAAGACGAAAAGGTTGGCAGGGTCATCGCCAAGTGGTGAGCCGTGAATGATGCGCGCCCTTTGTTGCGGGAGCAGTGCCGCATCGGAGTGCATCTCGCCGTCCACCACGAGATCCGGCGCGCGTTCGTGCAAGATATCCAGCGCTCGGGTCATCTTCCGCGAAGAATCCGTCTCACGCGAACCGAAGTTTGAATAGGAAAGAAGCGCCGCTTTCGGCGTGATGCCGAAACGCTCGACCTGCTCGGCAGCCAGGATCGTCATCTCGGCAACCTCCTCCGCACTCGGGTCGATCGTCACATAGGTATCGGTAAAGAAGAATGCACCGTGCTGGTTTAAGAGCATACTCATTGTGGAGAAGTCGTGCGCCTTCTCGTCAATATCGATGATCCACTGGAAGGTTTTGAGGTGACGGGAAAACCGGCCTTCCAGACCACAAAGGAGGGCATCGGCGTCGCCCAGTTGGACCGCAATCGCCGCAATCGCGCTCGTATTCGTGCGAACGAGGTTACGGGCGGCGTCCGGCGTGATCCCTTTGCGGCCGGCGACCTCGTGCAGGTATTCTGTATAGCGCCTGTAGCGGGCATCCTTTTCAGGGTTGACGATGTCGAAATCTTCGCCGGCCTTCATGCTGAGACCATAGCGCTCAATGCGGGTCTCCAGAACGCGGGGCCGCCCGATCAGGATCGGCTTCGCAATGTTCTCTTCGATGACCACCTGGGCCGCCCTTAGAACCCGCTCGTCCTCGCCGTCGGCATAGATTACGCGCATCGGACGCTTCTTCGCCTTCTCAATCACCGGCTTCATGACAAGACCGGAGCGGAAGACGAAGCGATTAAGCTGTTCAAGATAGGCGCCGAAATCTTCGATTGGCCGCGCGGCAACACCGCTATCCATGGCGGCCTTCGCAACCGCCGGGGCAATTCTCAGAATAAGCCGCTGATCGAACGCAGACGGGATCAAATAGCCCGGACCGAACCGGGGAATGATCCCGCCGAGTGCTTTGGCGCTTGCGTCATCGACAGCTTCACGGGCCAGTTCGGCAATCGCCTTCGTCGCCGCCATCTTCATTTCTTCATTGATCGTGGTCGCGCCAACGTCGAGCGCGCCGCGGAAGATAAACGGGAAGCACAGAACATTGTTCACCTGATTGGGAAAGTCCGAACGTCCCGTACAGATAAGGGCATCGGGCCGTGCTTCCGTCGCGACATCCGGCATGATTTCCGGGACCGGATTGGCGAGCGCCATAATGAGCGGGTTCGGTGCCATCGCCTTGATCATCTCAGGCGTCAGGATTCCACCCGCGGAGAGACCGAGGAAAATATCGGCCCCTGGAATAATATCGGCGAGAGTGCGAAGGTCCGTTGCCTGCGCATAGGCACCCTTCCACTGGTCCATTTCCTCTTCGCGGCCCTCATAGACAACGCCGACCCTGTCAGCGAGCCAGACATTTTCGCGCTTCAGGCCAAGACTGAGGAGAAGGTTCAAACAGGCAATCGAGGCTGCACCGCCACCGGCGGCCGCAAGCTTCACGTCTTCGATTTTCTTACCGGACAGGCTGAGGCCGTTCAGGATCGCCGCCGCCACGATGATCGCCGTCCCGTGCTGGTCGTCATGAAAGACCGGTATGTTCAGGCGCTCTCTGAGCGTTTGTTCGATGGTGAAGCACTCCGGCGCCTTGATATCTTCCAGGTTGATTCCGCCAAAAGTCGGCTCAAGGGCCGCAACGACGTCGATAAAGCGTTCGATATCGGTTTCTTGAACCTCGATATCGAAAACGTCGATATTTGCGAATTTTTTAAAGAGAACCGCTTTACCTTCCATCACCGGCTTCGAGGCAAGCGCCCCGATATTACCAAGCCCAAGGACAGCGGTACCATTGGATATCACCCCGACGAGATTGCCTCTGGACGTGTATTTGTGGGCGTTTGCTGGGTCTTTTTCGATTTCGAGGCAGGGCGCGGCAACACCCGGCGAATAGGCAAGGGCAAGGTCACGCTGGTTTCCGAGCGGCTTTGTCGCGGATATCTCAAGTTTGCCCGGCTTTGGGTACTGGTGGAAAAAGAGGGCGTTCTTGTCAAGTTCGCCCTTGGCTTGATCGGGTTTTGTCATGGTGAGGTTTCCGGGAATTGTCTGTCAGCGTGAAGCGGCATCCCGCCTGCGATTGGCAGCGCTTGACAAAATGCCGGTTGCGACCGCGTTAGGGGGGCGAGTACGGGAGGACCATAACAGCACGCAAGCGCCGCCCTCAAGTCACAAAGGCACCGATTTATAAGGTGAACAAGACAGATGATGTTCCTGGAAATCTCAGATTTAGAAAAGAAAAAGCCGGATACCGCTCAAGTGGGGAATTACCCGAGGTATCCGGCGAACAAGTAGGTATTACCGCCCGATACCGCGGACATATTCCGCGGTCGGGATAGAGCTAAAGCCCTGGCCTTGTTTCGGCCCGGTGACGGAATAAACCAGCGCAAACATAAACAGGATAAGCAGGCTCAATCCAACCGTACAGGAAGTCACCGATTGAACGATTTTGAGCATTTCGATACTCCTCGTTTCTTTATCTTACATTCGTTTGCGGACTTCAATTCGTAAGGCTCCGCAGGGACGCTTGAGAAAACGATTATCATTCCAGGACTGAACCCGTACTGAGAGGCGCATTCATATTCCGTTCAGCGAGACAATTATGCCGGAACGGCCGTCGATCGGTGTTGGCTGAGATCAAATGCCGGTTGATTTTCCAACCGCAATGGCGCATTGAAAGGCAATGAACCTATGTGCGCACGAAATTAACTGTTTCTGTGGGATTATTATTAGCTAGTTGCTCCAACTGGCCGCGCCGTTCATTTCCTCCATTCGAACTTTCCAGAACGCGCCGGTCGGGGTGAAGCACGTCGTCTTTTGTGGCTGGGTGATCATACACTCCAGATGCTTGGGCGAATGACCGGGGGACTGTGACGATGACCGAGATGAAGGACCGGATCGATGCGGCGGACCTTGTTCTCTACGATACGATGACGCGGGAAAAGCGGCCGTTTCAGCCCATCGATCCTGAGCGGCTTCGAATGTATGTCTGCGGACCGACCGTCTACGATTTCGCCCATATCGGCAATGCACGCCCGGTGATCGTGTTCGACCTCCTGTTCAGGCTCCTGCGCCACCTCTTCGGAGAAGAGCGCGTGCGCTATGTCAGAAACCTCACCGATGTCGACGACAAGATCAACAAACGCGCGCTCGAGACCTATGGCGACAAGATTTCCAAAAATGAGATGTCGCTCAACGAAGCGATCCGCGAAGTGACGGAAAGCACGGCCCGCCAGTTTCAGACCGACATGCATGCGCTCGGCTGTCTTGATCCTTCCAATGAGCCGCGCGCGACAGAACATATCAGTCAGATGATCGAAATCATTCAGCTTCTCATCGATCGCGGGCATGCCTATGTCGCGACCGGGGCAGAGGGTGATGAAGTTCTCTTCCGTGTTGAATCCATGTCCGAATACGGTTCGCTCTCAAACCGCAAGCTTGAAGAGCAGCAGGCGGGCGCACGGGTTGACGTGGAAGACCACAAGGATCATCCAGGCGATTTCGTTCTGTGGAAGGCGTCCGACCATACGGCGCCCGGTTGGGACGCAAGCTATGTGGTTGACGGCGAGGAGAAGGCAATTTTCGGTCGTCCGGGATGGCATATTGAGTGCTCGGCCATGAGCCGTGAATTCCTCGGAGAGACCTTTGATATTCACGGCGGCGGAATCGATCTGGTTTTCCCGCACCATGAAAACGAGATCGCCCAGACATGTTGTGCTTTTGGTGTAAAAAGAATGGCTAACACATGGATGCACAACGGCTTTTTGCAAGTAGAGGGTGAGAAGATGTCGAAATCTCTTGGCAACTTCATCACCGTCGATGAACTTCTACGAACCGAGACAGTCGGAGGCCGCTCATGGCCGGGGGAAGTGATCCGGCTTGCCATGCTGATGACCCAATATCGCGAGCCGATCGATTTCTCCGTTCGAAGGCTGGAAGAAGCAGAGTCTGTCCTGCGCAGGCTCCAACGCCGCGCTAATGAAGGCGAAGACAAAGGCGCACTTCGGGACGTGGTGAGGCCGCTTCTCGACGATCTCAACACGCCGGAGGCTATTCGGGTTCTGTCCGATCTATCCGGGGCAACGCTTGCAAAGGCGCTCACTTTCTTCGGTCTGCCGGACAAAGCCGATGTGTCAGGCGTTGATGAGGCTGCAATCGCAGTCAAGATCTCCGAGCGGTTGTCTTTCATCGCGGAAAAGAACTGGGCCGAGGCTGACAAGATAAGGGACGCGCTTCTAACCGAAGGCATCCGTCTCAAGGATGGCAAAGACCCTGAGACGGGCGAAAGGACGACGCATTGGGAAATGGTATGATGGGGGAGAATGATCTGATGGAGCGTGAACGGCTTTACATATTCGATACGACCCTGCGAGACGGGCAACAGACCCCGGGGATCGACTTTTCCGTTGACGAGAAGGTGGCTGTGGTCGACCTTCTTGAGCGTCTCGGTGTCGACTATATCGAAGGCGGCTATCCGGGCGCCAATCCTACGGACACGGAATTCTTTCAGAAGAACAGAACCACATCGACGACCTTTACCGCGTTCGGCATGACCAAACGGGTCGGCGTCTCAGCATCAAACGATCCAGGCCTTACCGCGCTTCTAGGCGCAGAAGCGGACGCCATCTGTTTTGTCGCGAAAGCCTGGGATTACCATGTGCGACTGGCACTTGGATGTTCCAATGAAGAGAACCTCGACTCGATCCGCGAAAGCGTGACTGCGGCACGCGCCAAGAACCGTGAAGTGCTGCTTGATTGCGAGCACTTCTTCGATGGCTATAAGGCGAACCGGGACTATGCTCTGAAGGTTGCGACAACGGCTCATGAAGCCGGAGCCCGATGGATTGTGCTTTGCGACACGAATGGCGGAACGCTTCCCCATGAGGTAAGTGAGATTGTTGCCGATGTTGCCCAGCATGTCCCGGGAGAGAAGCTTGGCATACATGCCCATGACGATACCGGGAATGCCGTTGCAAATTCGCTTGCGGCGGTGAGGGCGGGTGTGCGCCAGATCCAGGGAACGCTCAACGGGATCGGTGAGCGGTGCGGCAATGCAAACCTCACATCGCTTCTGCCGACCCTCGTCTTGAAGCCTGAATATGCGGATCGTTTTTCACTTAAGACAACACATGAAACAATCAAAGATTTAACAAGTATTTCAAGAGTTTTTGACGAACTTCTCAATCAAATTCCAGAACGTCAGGCTCCCTATGTGGGCGCGTCCGCCTTCGCGACGAAAGCCGGAATCCACGCTTCCGCGCTCTTGAAGGAACCGCAGACCTACGAGCACATACCGCCCGAAACCGTTGGCAACCGGCGCAATGTCATGGTCTCCGATCAGGCGGGGCGATCCAACCTCATTTCCGAGCTCACCCGAATGGGGATTGAGGTGGACCGCAAGGATGAGCGTCTCGACGGTTTGCTCTCGGAAATCAAGGACCGCGAGGCGCAAGGTTATGCCTATGAGGCCGCGACGGCGTCGCTTGAGTTGCTCGCCCGCAGACGGCTTGGATCCGTGCCCGACTTCTTCAAGGTCGATAGTTTCCGCGTCATGGTAGAGCGCCGGTTCAACGCTCTCGGTGACCTCGTCACGGTGTCCGAAGCCGTCGTGAAAGTCGATGTCGATGGCGAAGTCTTCCATTCGGTCGGCGAAGGAAACGGTCCGGTCAACGCGCTGGACATCGCCTTGCGTAAGGATCTTGGAAAGTATCAGGGCCTGATCGAAGATCTTGAACTCGTGGACTTCAAGGTGCGGATCCTCAATGGGGGCACGGAAGCCGTGACACGGGTACTGATAGAGAGCCGCGATGGGACTGGACGGCACTGGTTCACAGTTGGCGTCTCGGCCAACATTATCGATGCGTCTTTCGCGGCTCTCGTGGATTCTATGCGCTACAAGCTCTTTTGCGCATCAAAGCGCGAAGTCGTCTGAAAGCCAGGTTCCAAGCCGAACCAACAAACCCTCCAGGCATATGCGACTGCGGCTGCCTCATCCGCGGCAGGGTTGCGTCGTATCCTGCATGATGCGAGACCCGAGGGAGGATTAAAGAACGGGAGAAGCCAGAACGCGGCCGGTTTCTCGAAAAAGCGTTGACAATGGCAACGGAAAGGATGCGGCAAATGGAAGAAGCGGAACACGACATCGTATCGGGCCCGAACGGCCCGGACAGCTACGATACAGTTGGTGGGCGGATTTGCCGGGCACGCGAAGCCTGCGCTCTGTCGCCGGCGCAACTCGCCCGACGCCTCGGCATCAAGACGGCAACCCTGCACTCGTGGGAAAACGACAAGTCAGAACCCCGATCCAACAAGCTCGTCATGTTGTCGGGCGTACTGAATGTCAGCCCGTCCTGGCTTATCATGGGGGAAGGACAAGCGCCGATCACACCAGACGAATCGGACAAGGCAAAACTCGAAGATATGCGCTATGAACTGATCCAGCTCCATAAACAAGCAAAAGAAATTTCTGAGAAAATAGAGAATCTTATCGGAAGACTCTAAACTAATTTATATTTTACATCCGGGTACGCACAATGTCCTCTTCGACAAGGATTTCGCGCGGTGTGTGGCCACGAAGGAGCGGCAGAATTTCTGCCGCGGTCTCCGCCCGGTAGTAATTGAGCGGATACGGTTCACCGACAAAATTTTCCTCTGTCATATGCTCAATGAGCTCAACGAGCGGCGCCCAAAACCCATCGAAATCGGCAATCAGAACCGGCTTGTCGTGCTGGCGTAGTTGCGCCCAGGTCATCTGTTCAACGAGTTCTTCCAAGGTGCCAATTCCGCCTGGTAGCGCGACAAAGGCATCGGACTTTTCAAACATGAGCATTTTGCGCTCATGCATATTCTCTGTCACGATCACTTCGTCGAGGGTCGATAGGCTGTGTCCAAGACGTTCTTTCGTCATCAAAAAATCGGGAATGATCCCGGTGACATCACCACCTTTCGACAATGCGCCTTCAGCAACCTTTCCCATTAACCCCGTCGTCCCACCGCCATAAACAAGCCGGACATTTTCGCTCGCAAGCAATGCACCGAATTCAAAGGCGAGTTCCGCATAGAGCGGGTTTTCGCCCGGTCTTGATCCGCAAAAAACGCAAACGCTGTTTATCTCAGTCATGGGCCTGTCTTTTCAGTGTGAATGGCATCCGATGGAACCGGACACATATGCCGCGTTCGGAAGGGTATTTCGGAAAAGGACCTTCAGATCATCAGGGTGTGAATGGGCTTTGATTGATCCTTCGCAACCATCAATACGATAATGTTTTGAAAATAAAGCCGGGATTTTGCTTGTATCCGATATACACAAAAGGGCTTGACAGGCGCGATCCGATATAATTGGCAAGGTTTGCAATACATGCGATGATATCGCTAGCGGTGCGAGAAATGGAAAACACCGTCTAGAGATCGCATCCCGTTAGAAGAGAGAACTTGTGAAACGCAACCACGTCATCACTTTGCTTGCCCTTTTGGTTCTGGTCGGCACAATTGCCTTTATCGGATCTCAGACAGGTGTTGTTGATCGCGTCGCAAAGATAGCCGACCCGACCGCACAGGATGCAGGCGAAACGGAAAAGGCTGCTGCGGAACGCGAAGATCGCCAGCCGGGTCCCGCCGCCTCCGGCGACAGCAGTGACGAAGAAACAGCGAATGCTGCGACTGCGCTCAACACCCCGACTTTCGATATTGTGCGTGTGGAACCGACAGGCGATGCAGTGATTGCCGGGCAGGCTGTGCCCAATGCGGTTGTGAAAGTGGAAAACAATGGCGTTGTGATCGCCGAGACGACGGCCGATGCAACAGGCGCTTTTGTCGTTCTTCCCAACGAACCGTTTAAAGGCGAGACGAATGAAGTCACCCTGCGCGCTGTCTCTGAAACAGGCGAGGAACATGTGTCGGAGCAAGTTGTCGCCATCGGTGTAACGGGGACTACGACACCGCTCGTTGCTATCGTTGAACCGGGACGTCCGGTCAACATTGTTCAACGTCCGAATGTGGATCCAGAGGAAACGGCGTCAACTGCAAGCGCGGCTGCGGTCGATAGTACCCCAGCCAAACGCGTGGAAAGCACCGCAACGCGTGCCGCAGAGACTGGGGATCAAAAAGATCTAGCGGCAAATGCACCGGATACTGATCCGGTAGCCGAACAAAATGTGGAAGAGCCAGCAAGCGAAACGGTTATCGCAGGAACCGACACCACCACACAAACCGCTCAATCCGGGTCCCAACAAGGAATTAGCAGCCAGCAAAGCGATAATGTGGCAGCGGTCAATCCTGACACGGGTGCAAATGCCGGAAGTCCCGCGGCAGCAGACGAAGCACTTGCCAATGAGCAAAGCACGGTATCCGCTCCGGCGGTAGAACAGGACACGACAACCGAAAGCACCTCAGACACAACCCAGGCAGCTGCCGCGACCGAACAACAAACGCAGCGAACTGCGCAACAAGAGCCGGTGGCACCGGCAACGCTCGTCCAACCGGATGCCGACGTTGAGGTTTCGGTTGAAGCAATCGAGACCGAAGAGGAAAAAATCTTCGTTGCCGGATCAAGCACACCTGGGGAAACTGTCAGGGTCTATGTCGGGGATGAGTTTGTCGGCGACGCCAAAACCGGCGCAGACGGACGCTGGCTTCTTGAAGAAACAAAACCGCTTGAGCCCGGCGAATATAATGTCCGCGTCGACCAATTGAAAACAACGGGGCAGGTCGAGGCGCGGGCAGAAGTTCCCTTCGTTGTGTCGGAGACCGAGCCGACTCGCTTGAGGCCGCTTGATCCTACCCTTGGTCGTCGGGTTATCATTCGCAAGAACGATAATCTTTGGACCATCTCACAAAGGCTTTATGGCAGTGGAGAACGCTTCACCGCAATCTACACGCGAAACCGCGACCAGATCCGCAATCCAAATCTGATCTTCCCGGGTCAGGTATTCGAACTGCCTGATGACGAAGCCCTTGCACCGCTCCAGGGACCGCCGTCGGTCGAGTAGGCGGGCGGTTCGCAAGGCGCCAGTCAATTCCACCGATTGAAGCGGGCTCACAAGTTCCTAAGTCTGTAAAAGAAAAGACCGCCGCAGAGCGCGCCATCCAGACGCGTCGAGGCATCCAGGGATCCTATGAGCGTAGATACCGAACAGGCCGAGGCCCCGATTGCGGGAGGCGGGATGAACACTTCGCCCCGGCAAAAGGCAAATATAAGGGCGGATGGCAATGACCTTCAGACAATCAGAAGCCTATGGCCTTACATCTGGCCGGTCGACCGCCCAGATCTGAAATGGCGGGTCGCCATTGCCATGTTCTATCTGGTCCTCGGCAAGATCGTCACCATGCTGACGCCGTATACTTACAAATGGACCACGGATGCACTAACCGGCGAGGGGAGCGCACCCGCCATTCTGCCTGCATGGCTCGTTATTCCAATCATGCTTGTCATTGCCTATGGGATGACCCGCATCCTCACAATGGTCTTCAACCAGGTGCGCGATGCTTATTTTGCGCGGGTTGGCCAACATGCAGTGAGACGGCTGGCGCAGCAGACTTTCATTCATATGCATCAATTGTCGCTTCGCTTTCACCTTGAGCGGCGCACGGGCGGCCTGTCCCGCGTCATCGAACGCGGTGTCAAAGGTATCGAGAATATCGTTCGGTTTACTATCCTGTCCGGGATACCGACACTTCTTGAGTTCGCGCTCATGCTCGGGATCTTCTGGTTCCAATTTGGCTTTACCTATGCAACGATTCTTGCTGTCACGATCTATGGATACATCTGGTTCACTGTGCGCGCGAGCGAATGGCGGATCCGGATCCGTCGTGACATGAACAATTCCGATACGGAAGCAAACTCCAAAGCGATCGACTCCCTCCTCAACTTCGAAACAGTCAAGTATTTCGGCAACGAACGCATGGAGGCGGAGCGCTTTGATGGCTCGATGGCCCGCTATGAGCAGGCGGCAATCAAGGTTTGGACATCGCTCGCGTGGCTTAACATCGGCCAGACAGTTATCCTGACCCTTGGCGTCATAGCGTGCATGGCACTCTCAGCGATCGCGGTTCAAAACGGCACGCAGACCCTCGGCGACTTCGTCATGATCAACGCACTCTTGATCCAACTCGCCATTCCCCTCAACTTCATCGGTTTTGTCTATCGCGAAGTGAAACAGGGTCTCGCCGATACCGAAGAAATGTTTCGTCTGCTTGATGTTGATCCAGAAATTACCGATCGCAAAGACGCCGCACCGCTCGAGGTGAAAAACGGCCATGTCCGGTTTGAAAATGTCCGCTTCGCCTACGATCCGGAGCGGCACATCCTGAAGACCATCGATTTCGAAGTGCCTGCCGGACACACGGTCGCAATCGTCGGCCCTTCAGGAGCCGGTAAGTCCACCATTTCACGCCTTCTATTCCGCTTTTATGATGTGACGGATGGCCGGGTGACCATCGATGGCGTCGATGTGCGTGACGTTACCCAACAATCGCTCCGTTCGGCGATTGGCATGGTTCCGCAAGACACAGTGCTCTTCAACGACACGATTGCCTACAACATCCGGTATGGCCGCGTCGGTGCAAGTGATGAAGAAGTCCAAAAAGCAGCCGAGATGGCGCAAATCAGCACCTTCATTGAAAACCTGCCCGATGGCTACAAGACCGAAGTCGGTGAGCGTGGATTGAAACTTTCCGGCGGTGAAAAGCAAAGAGTCGCCATTGCACGCACCATCTTGAAAGCGCCGCCGATCCTGATCCTTGATGAAGCAACATCCGCACTTGATTCCCATACTGAACGCGAGATCCAGGAAGCGCTTGACGATGTTGCACAGGGTCGGACAACGCTCGTTATCGCGCACCGTTTGTCGACCGTGATTAATGCTGACGAGATCATCGTTCTGGAGGCAGGCGAGATCAGCGAGCGCGGCACCCACAGTGCTCTTCTTGAAAAAGACGGGCTCTACGCTTCCATGTGGAAACGCCAACGCGAAGCAACAGAAGCAGAAGAAAAGCTGCGCGCCATGCATGAAGAAGACGATGGTGTCGTCCTGCGTGGACAAAAGGCGGAACCCGCTGAATAGGCCAGCTCTTCACAAGTGTGCGATTTGATGGCATAGGCGGTGCCCGCGCACCGCATCAAGCGCGGAAACGAGAAGGTTTCAATGTCCATTGCAGACTCCGTCAAACAGGCATTCGTGCCGATCCACCGCGAAGGTTACCCATTCGTCGCGATAGCAGCAGTGGGTGCGATAGCGCTCGGTTTTATTTGGGATCCACTCTTCTGGATCGGCCTCGCATTGACCGGGTTTGTCGCCTATTTCTTTCGCGATCCAACTCGCGTGACACCACTTGATGACGGCCTTATCGTAAGCCCAGCGGATGGCCGGGTTTCCCAGATCAGCAAAGCGGTTCCGCCGCCGGAACTGGAACTCGGCGAGGACGTACGGACCCGGATCTGCATTTTCATGAATGTTTTCAACTGCCATGTGAACCGTTCTCCGGTCACTGGCAAGATCTCGAAGATCGCGTATAAGCCCGGCCTTTTTCTGAATGCTGATCTCGACAAAGCAAGCGAAGACAATGAGCGGAACGGCCTCGTTATTGAGACGTCACGAGGGACGCTTGGCGTCGTTCAGATTGCCGGCCTTGTGGCTCGCCGGATCGTCTGCTTCGCGAAAGAAGGTGAAGACATTCCGGCAGGTGACCGCTTTGGTTTGATCCGCTTCGGGTCGAGGCTTGATGTTTATCTTCCGGAGGGCGCGGAACCTGACATTCATATCGGCCAGATCGCAGTCGCGGGCGAAACGGTGATCGCGCGGTTTGAGCCCGTCCCGGATCGTACGGTCAGGGTCGGCTGATGGAGCCCGGCTTTCAACCTGTCGATCCTCAAAGACCCCCCGGCAAAAGCTCCGAAAGTGACGCTGCAGAAGCCGGAAACGGCCGAAAACGAGGACGACGCGCCGTTCCGTTCAGGTTGATCGCACCCAATCTCGTTACGGTTCTCGCCTTGTGCGCTGGCCTCACATCCGTACGTATGGCGATCGAAGGCCGCATGGAGCTCGCCGTCTATCTCGTCATTCTGGCCGCTATCCTCGATGCAATTGACGGACGCCTTGCACGATTTTTGAAAGGGGCAAGCCGGTTTGGTGCAGAACTGGATTCCCTTGCGGATTTCGTCAATTTCGGCGTTGCGCCGGCGATCCTGCTCTTTATGTGGGACCTGCAGGAATTCCGGTCTGCCGGATGGATCGCAAGTCTCGTCTTCGCGATCTCTGCGGGCTTACGTTTGGCCCGCTTCAATGCGGCCCTCGATGATCCGAAAAGGGAGACCTGGCAGCTTAATTACTTTACGGGAGTACCGGCGCCTGCAGGAGCGATTGTCGGGCTCTTACCGATTTATCTGAGCTTTCTGGGCGTGCCACAAACGGAAGTCTTCCAGGTTGCGGTGATTATATTCGTCCCCTTTATCGGGCTTTTGATGGTCAGCAACATCCCAACCTATTCCGGCAAGTTGATCGGCGCGAGCATCCGACCGGACCTTGTCTTTCCGATCATCATTGCAGCCGTGGGCGCTGTTGCCCTGCTTGCCACCTTTACCTGGACCTTCCTAACTGTCATGTCGCTCATCTATCTCGCAGTCATTCCCTTCGGCTGGCTGTCACACCGGAAAAAGCAGCGCGAAAGTGTGAGCGCACGGGTGGGCGAGCAAGACACCTGAGAAGATGGGAGAGGCGGGGCAAGATGCCCCGCCATTTTCAATCACTCGGCGGCTTCGGGAAGGGCCGGACGAAGCGGGCCTTGCGGTGCTGCGGGTTCCTTGTTGTCGTTCCGACCGCCATCAACCCCAGCCTCAGATGGGACAGCGTGTCGACCATCTGACCTTTTCAACAAAGATGCCACCTTCCGGCTCGCACGCACGATGTTGCGCGGGAACGCGAGCATACTCGGGATCAAGACAAGGGTCAGCAGAGTCGAGAAGGCGAGACCGAATATGATCGCCGTCGACAATTGCACCCACCAGATCGAGGTAATCCCGCCAATTGAGATAACCCGCTCAAAGAAGTTCAGATTGACCTGGGTTGCCATCGGGATCAGACCGGCAATGGTTGTAATCGTCGTAAGCAGGATCGGACGCAACCGCTGTGCGGCAGTTTTAACAACGGCATCTGGGATATCGGTGCCATCCCGTCGCATTCGATTATAGGTATCGAGCAAAACAATCGCATTGTTCACGACAATACCGGCAAGCGCGATGATGCCTGTGCCCGTCATGATGATAGAGAATTTCTGTTCCATCACCATCATACCGATAAGCGCCCCGAAGACCGCAAGAACAACCGTCATCAGCGTCAGAACTGTCTGATAGAAACTGTTGAACTGCGTCACCAGAATAATGAACATCAGGAACAGCGAGCCAAGCATCGCGTTCATAAGGAATGCCTCGGATTCTTTCTGTTCCTCGTCGGCACCGCGGAATTTCAGGAAGACGTCTTCGTCGAAAACCTGGCTATCCAACCATTCCTGTACCTGGCCGACTTTATCATCAGATGTCATTGCACGGTCTTCGAATAAAGCACCCGGTACAAGGTTCGCTTTAACGTCCATCGCGTAAAGACCATCCCTCCGCGTAATCGACGAGACTTTGGGTTTTGCTTCCATAGTCACGAAATTTGACAGCGGTACGAGGCCGTTTTCAGTGCGAAGGCGAAGTTCGTCCAGCTTCGATAAAGTACGCTGATCTTCCGGGAGACGGACGCGAATTTCGACTTCATCATCGCTATCGTCGGGCCGGTAAGTGTCGATCAGGACCCCGTTTGTCACAAGCTGGACCATGCTTCCGATCGACTGGATCGTTGCATTGTATCGGGCCGCTTCTTCCCGGTTGATGGTCAGTTCGAATGTGGCACCGGGGAGAGGGCGCCCGTCTTCGACATCGCGGAGGTCTCCATCGCTGTCAAATTGCGCGCGGATCCGATCGACCGCGGCAACCATCGTGTCGTAATCCGTCGACTTTATTTCAAGTCGAATATCCTTGCCGGTCGGTGGTCCGCCCTCAATCTTTTTCGGCTCGACCTTAATGCCCGGAAGATCCGCGGTTCGCGCGCGGATCTCGGCGTCGATCCATTGCCAACTCGGACGGATCTTGTATTCTTCAAGCTCTAGCGAAATCTCGCCTATCGCATCGCTCGGTTTATCCTGAACTTCGGCTATACTTCCGGAGGAGCGTTCTCCAGTCGGCGCATTGGTGATTGTTACCACACTCCTGATACCAGGTATGTTCAACAGAACGTCTTCAACGTCTCCAACGATATTGTTGGATTCGCTCGCTGACAAATTACCACGCGCAGAAACGAACACGAGCGCTGCGTCAGGCTCCTCATCAACGAAGAACTGAACGCCCTTAAAATGGGTGCCGAGATAGGAAACGGTAACGGCACACAGGCCGAACGTAAGGGTAATGACGGCAAGGTTGCCGATAAGGGTATTCGCCAACAAGTTGATGCTTTTAGCATAAAGACCTGTGAAGCCCTTAAGTTTCTTGAGATCCAGCTTGCCGGGGCCCGAGAGAAGTTGCGCTGTCTCATCGACAGGACGTTCTTCTGGAACGAACCGGTTAAAGAAGATCGCGATGGGCAGAACGAGGGCTGCAACAATGAGGCCGCATAAGACAGAAGCGGTCGGTTGCCAACTCGCAAACTCCGGCATCACATCGGAAGGAAGACTGTAGAGGAGCAGCCCCGCTACAGCACCACTAACGACGGCTGTGACGTAGACCCGGTAACGGGAGAGGCTTGCGAAAATCTGACCAAGAAGCGCACCGGACGCGGGTAGGAAGATCATGGCTGTTAGAAGCGAAGCCGACAGAACAATGATCACCATAATCGGGAGATAGCTCATGAACTCACCGGGAACACCGGGCCACAGCAGGAGCGGCAGGAAGGCTGCAAGTGTCGTCGCCGTCGATGATACGATCGGCCAGAACATCAATTTGGCCGCGCGGATGTAAGCCTCATTATGGCTCATACCTTCCGACATCTTCCGCTCTGCGTACTCCGTCATGACGATAGCGCCATCAACGAGCAGACCGACTGTCAGCACGAGGCCGAACATCACCATGATGTTGACCGTGTATCCGGTTAAACCCAGGATCATGAAGCCGACCATGAAGGAAAGCGGAATCGAAAAACCGACGAGCAGCGACGACTTAACCCCGAGAGTGGCGATAACCACAATCATAACAAGGAAGATCGCTGTCAGAATCGAGGCTTCAAGCGATCCCAGCACCTCATAGATGAAGCCCGATTGATCAAGGACGAAATCCACTTGTACGGAGCTCGGCCAGTCCCTGGTAAAATTGGAGACAACCTCTTTGACCTGAGCGTTATTCGCGATGATATTTTCGCCGATCCGTTTCACAACTGACAAGACAACAGCTGGTTTTCCATTGACCTTGGTGATTGTTGTCGCGTCTTCAAACGTGCGGCGCAGTTCGGCAACGTCGCCTAGAGTAATGACCGCTTCTCCGGATTGCCGGATTGGAATCCGGTAAACATCAACCGTGTCCTCCACAAGACCCGGGACTTTGACGTTAAACCTCCCTCGATCAGCATCGAGGAAACCAGCCGCAATCAACTGATTGTTCTGGGTGATCGCGGTAACAAGTTCGGTCTGGGTGATGTTATAGGACTCGAGTTTCTCAAGATCGAGAACAACCTCCATCACCTCGTCACGGTCGCCTAGGATGTTTGCTTCTCGAACAGAATCAATCGCCTCGATTTCGTCCTGAAGGCGTTGCGCAAGCCTAACGAGCGTACGCTCAGGCACTTGACCGGACAAAGCGACATAAATCGTCGGTTGGAGAGAAAAATTCGTCTCATTGATAGTCGGCTCATCAGTCTGATCCGGGAAATCAGCCTGCGCTTGATCGACCTTATCTCTGATATCTGCGAGCGCTTTTTCTTTGTCGAAATCTACGTCAAATTCCAAAGTTACCGCTGCGCCGCCCTCATATGAAACAGCAATAAGTTCTTTCAACCCGTCGAGCCCGCGCAGTTCGGTTTCAAGTGGGCGTACAAGAAGACGCTCAGCATCTTGCGGTGAAATCCCCTGCTGATGAACTGCAACAGCAAACACCGGCACATCGATATCCGGGTTCGCTTCCTTCGGAATCCCCCGATAGGTAATGATGCCAGCTACCAGCATGACCAGCATCATCGTGATGACGGTCCTTGGTCGGCGGAGGATAGCTTCAAGAGCATAGGTCATTGCTGTGCCTCAGCCGTTTTGATGACAACGTCGACTTTCTGTCCTGCCGTTACATATTCCTGCCCACGTGTGATAACGCGAACACGCTCGGGAAGTCCTTTGACCCAGAGCCCTTCTTGCGCATCGCCGAGGATTTTCAAAGGATTGAAAGCCACAAAACCTTCCTCGTCAGCCGTTCGAACACCAAGACGCCCAGTATCATCGAGTGTCAGCGCAGAGGCCGGTATCCTGTGAGCGGTATCGCTTGGCAGCGTGATCTTCGCCATCGCAGTAACACCATCGCGGATTCTGTTGTCTGGATTCGGAAGATCGATCTCAACCCTGAACGTACGGGTTTCGGTATCAGCTGATGGCGCAATGAACTTCAAAGTGCCTTCGACTTCCTGCCCGGTTACGAGCCGAACGCTCGCAGAACCACCCAATTCAAGATCATTGATGAAGCGTTCCGAGACCTGAGTGATCATCGTCATGGTGCCAGGCTCGACCACATTCGCGCACGTGTCGCCAACCTGGAGCATATCACCGACCTTGGCAAACGGATCCTGCACGAAGCCGGAAATCGGCGCCGTGATCTTTGTGCGCTCCAGTTCAATTTCGGCTGCTTTGAGCTCGGCCTTTGCTTCGTCGACGGCCGCTTTGTCGGTGTTGACGCGTGTACGGGTTGCAAAACCGTCGGTAACGAGGGTTTTGGCCGCTTCATAATCCAATTCAGCCTTCCGCAGCTGAGCACGCATCTGTTGGACTGAAGCCTCTCTTGCGCCAACATTGAGCGTGCAGATCAAGTCGCCCTTTGTCACCCACTGACCCTTCGTCACGTTTCGGGCATTCAACAGACCTTGCGTTTCTGATCGTACCGCAACCTTGCCGCTCGCCTCAGTGCTACCGCGCGCTTCGAGAAATGCATTGCGTGTTTCGGCAGTGAAGATTTCCGCCTGCACCGAGAAAAGCGTTCTCTCTGAATTCGCATTGCGTTCAGCAATTGTTTCGGGCCGCGCATCGGCGCGCCCGCCTTCCAGGATCGTGCCGGACACCATCCAACCGGCGACGCCAGCCGCAAGGCCTGCTGCCAGAAGATAAGGGGTCGGTATACTCATTGTCGGCTCCGTTGTTTCTTTAAGCCAAGGGATTTCGGGTTACGTGTTGGTTGCGCGTCATTCCGCAGCCGCAGGTTGTGCCTGCTCGGATTGATCGCCGCGTCCCGCGAGCTTTTCCAGATGCTCGCGATTTTCGCTCAAATACCGCAGCGAGTTTGTCATGCATTCCATGCCGTAAGCGGCAGCCCAGCGGATACCGGCGGTCCCTCGCTCATCTTCAGCAAAACCTCTTAAAAGCTCAATTTCCGCCTGCAGATGACCCGCCCTGGTCTCAATCGCATTCGTCACGATTTCTTCCGGCAGGAATTCAGCACACATGGCAACGAGGAGAAATTCTGAGCGATAGACATCCTTAGATGGCGGCTCCGCGAGCGCTTCCATAAAAGCGTCACGCCCGGCATCCGTAATCGAATAGATTTTTCGGCTGGGTTTTCCGGGCTCAACTTCGCTGCGGCAGGTGACCAGATTCTCCTGCTCAAGCCGGTTCAATGCCGGATAAATCGACCCGAAGCTTGCATCGACAAAATGGCTATACCTGCCCTCCGTCGAAAGCTTCCGGATTTCATAACCTGTTGCATCCTGAAAATAGAGGATGGCAAGACAGAGTGTCTTGACGTTCATTGCACACGAGCCCCGCATATCCAACGACCTATGCATGTCCGTTATATGCACGGTCGATACGTATCAGCTATATATATATCGGACTGATATAGGCAAGCGGAAAAAGCCGTAAAGAGATTTCGCCAAAATGTCGCGATAATGCACAGACAAGTGCACACAAAAGCCAACAATGGGCTGTTTTTTCAGAGGGTTCAGAGCACTAACGGAGTCGCGGTTGAAGCGCTCAGCACAATTGTTCGCGCTATCTCACAATCTGACGCTGAACAAAATCAATCACGATCACATTGTCTGTTAGCTGACAATAATCCGCCGACTTACGAGCTTCCTCGACCGAAACTTCGAGCATTTCAAGACGACGCGCCAGCTCGTGCTGCGCAATCTGACCCTTGAAAGGGGATCCCATCAAAACATCACCGGCAAAGAGGTTCATTTGTTCAAACCCGATTAAATAAGACTGCCAATCTACACAATATGTGAGAGCTTTCAGACTATTTTTGGGCACTATAGCGGTGAATCGCTCGAAGTCCGTAAAATTTCATGCTCAATTTTCCATGAACGGAACGTGTTAATGGGCAACACGATCTGCGCAGACGGTCGACACCGCTCCACTCTTCGATAAGTGCGGTGACAAGTGGTCAACGACGTTGATCAATTAAATATCATTCATCTATCTTTTAACCTGAACTTAGGCGAATCGTTAGCGGGCATGGCAGAGTGCGATGATCACCGCTGGCTCGAAGCGAGTATGACGCTATGACAGGCGCCACTATAAGACGATGGATTGTTGCCGGGGCCCTGGTTGTCCCATTCCTGCTGGTGTTTTGTGTTGTGTTCCTGGCGGGCAAGATAGAAGCGGATCTGACCAAACGGGCCGAAGAGAAGCTCTCAGCGAACCATCCTTGGGCGCGTGTAGAGATCGACGGTCGCGATGCACGGCTCACGGGCACAGCACCGGATGAGGCAGGACGCCAATCCGCCATCGAAGCCGTCGATGGAACAGCCCTTTCGCGAGACCGCGGCACCTGGGGTGTGCGAGTCGTCAGCGTAAAAGACGTCAAGACGCTTGAAGTACAAGATCCCTACAGCTTCGATATTGTAATTCAAAATGGCCAAGCATCGATCACCGGTTTTGCGCCACGGTCGTCGGCAAAGTTGGAACTGGAGAAACTGATCTCTGAGGCTCCAATAGTCGTCGGAGCAGCGCAAATCGATCTCGCTGCCGGCGCGCCGGACGCATGGCTTGAGCGCACTGACTATATCCTCAAGCTTGCAGCCCTTGCTCAGGAGGGCCGTATCACCCTGAAATCAGACCGCGTTTCTCTCGATGTTGTTGCTAAAGACCGCAGCGCCCTGGATGGATTGCGCCTCGCTTTCTCAAAACCGCTTCCTTTAGGGCTTCAAGCCGAAAAACCGGAAATCCAGCCGCCCCTGGCAGACCCTTACCAGTTCTTTGTCCTTCGTTATGACAACCAGATGATCCTGCGCGGCCATGCCCCAAACCAGGAAACCGTTAATACGATCCTGAAAAGAGCGCGTGAGATTGCGGGCGAGGACCCTATTCTCGTGGAGTTGATGGAAGCGTCGGGCGTTCCTCAGCAATTTCTCGCAAAGGCGTTCTTTGCAATGGGCCAATTCCAGCATTTGCAGGAAGGAACCGTTGAGTTGCGGGGCAACCGTTTCCAGGTTGTGGGCTCGGCGGCCACCCACAGAAAAGGTGTCCTCGTAAAGTCTATGCTTGCCGGGCGCCTGCCATTCGGTCTCGTTTCCGGCAAAATAACGATTACGTCACCGGCAGTCGTTGAAGCCCCGGCACCTTCATCGCGCCCTGCAGACGACCCGCTGTTGATAGCAAGGGATGACGCTGAGTTACCAGAAGCGGAACCTGGCGTGGTGATTGAAGAAGCCCAAGAAGGCCAGTCAGATCAGGAAGCCGGTGGTGCGACCGCTTCCGGAGAGCCCACTTCAGGGAGCGGAGAAGCTGAGCAGGCTGTCATTGCATCTCCAGAAGAAACCGATGCTTCGTCTAACGACGAAACCGCCGCCGCGGATCCCACAGAAAACGACGCCACAAATGCAGATACCGCAACAGGCACTGCGCAAGCCGAAGAGCCGTTGGAAACAACGGGGGTAGATGGCGATCTCACACAAAACGAAGGAACGCCTGATCAGACCGAACCGGCGCAGAGCGTTGAGACAGCCGGGCCACAATCTACAGAGGACGCGGCAGAACCAGCGCCTCCGGTTGAGACAGTGGATGCAACCAATGAAACGGAAGAGTTGACAGAGGCATCGCAAAGAGCCCCCGAAACCGTTCTTCAAATCGCAGATCCGTTCACATTTGTTCTGACAAAGCGTGGCGATCGCATATCGGTTGAAGGGTTTGTTCCGAGCCGCGAATTTGCGAAAAACCTGGAGCAGAGGATCCTGGAGACCACAACCGGCTCCTTTTCATCCGCCGTCAGTCTGGCGTCTGGTGCACCGGATCCTTTCGAGGATGCCGCCACCTTCATGGTTGACCTTCTCGACCTCGCCGACACGGCGGACCTGCGCCTCGACGGCACCGTCTTAAGTGTCAGCGCGACCGCGCTTGACGTCGGTGCCTATGACGAGTTGCTCGTCATGCGCGAAGCGATCCCGCAAGGGGTTCAGTCGGCCCGGTTCGATATTATTCCACCTGCGATTTCGCCCTATGTTTTCGCCGCGCGTCTGACCGATCAGGGCTTGGACGCCAAAGGAGCGGTGCCAAGCGAAGATCTGGGCGATTGGCTGGAAGGAACGATTGCAAGGAGATTCGGAACGAACAACGCGTCCATTTCAACCGATCTTAGAAGCGGTGCACCAGCATCGTACGAACAGGCGCTTAACGCGAGCCTTCTCGCGCTGAGCCGATTGTCAAAAGGCGATCTCGAAATCTCCGACAACATGCTTTCGCTGTCCGGCACCGTTTCCAACAATGCTGCGATTGAGGACATTCAAAAGCGTCTTCTTGCCGGGCTTCCCGGAAACTTTGTTGCCCGCGTTAATATTGAGAGGCTGGCGCAGGAACCTCCATTGACGGGTGAAGCCTGCGGCGTCGGCGTCCTTGAGGCGCTTTCGGAAAAGCATGTCTATTTCCGGACCGCGCGGGCAACCTTGCTTCCCGATAGCTTTGGTCTTCTTGATACCATTGCGGCGACGCTCGCGCGGTGCTCCAATACACGTTTCGCGGTCGTGGGCCACACAGATTCCGTTGGCGGCAATGCTGCAAATCAGCAATTGAGCATGGCGCGAGCACTCTCCGTTACGCGTTATCTTGTCAGACTTGGCATCGAGAAATCGCGGCTCGATCCGATCGGGAAAGGTGAAACTGAACCTGTTGCGCCGAACGACAGCGAAGAGAACCGGGCTTTGAACCGCAGAATTGAAGTGACAGTCATCGATAGTGAGGCGCGCGGTTAGAAATGATGCATCAGACAATGAAGGGCGGTTGAGACCGTGGATTATCTCGTTTCGCAAAGCTGGGTGTTTCTTCTGATCGCCTTTATTATCGGTCTCGTCGTTGGTTGGCGAACTGCTGCACCGACGGAACAGGTCGAAAAATGACCTGGCTCGTCATTCAACTCGCCTTCCTGATCGCGCTTTCCTATGCGCTTGGATGTTTCATTGGATATTTCGCAAGGCGAGCGCTTGCGGATCCTGAGAGCCCCCCAGGACCAGCGCTTCAGGAAACAGCCAATGCCGTGTCGGCTGCAGCCGTTCCGCTCGCTGAAACGTCTGTCGAACCAAGTTCACCCGAGCCCGCTCAAGATTCCAATGTGGCGTCGGAAGAGATGGCAGAAGTCGCGGTCGTTCAAAGCGAAGAAGCTGCGGCGAGTAAGGCGGATACTGTCGGAAGCAGACCGAAGGTTCTGAAAGAGCCCTTGGACGGCAAACCGGACAACCTCAAAATCATCAAGGGTATTGGCCCGGTGATTGAAGGAAAACTCAATGCCCTCGGCATTTATCATATCTGGCAGATCGCCGATTGGGGTGCCGAGGAAGTCGCCTGGGTCGAGAACTTTCTCTATTTCCCGGGCCGGATCGAGCGGGAAGAGTGGATCAGGCAGGCCCGGCAAATAACGAACGCCGACAGCTGAAAAGGGGCGGTTCTCGCAACACGATCAGACTGATCAATGCGTGTGGTCGGCATCGATACCAGCGAGGAACCCATCGAGCGACGCCAAAACATTCTCCGCCATAATGTTAGGGACGTGTCCTTCTTGCGGAACGGTCACCGTCTGCATGGTCGGATGAGCCCGGTCCATCGTTTCCAGCGTTTTTTCCGAAAAGAGATCCGAGATCTCACCGCGGATGACAAGAAGCGGAATCGAGCGCAACGACATGAATTGCGGCCACATGGTCGGTATCGGTTGATCCGGGGAAATCGATTCAAGCGTCTTTGAAAGATTTCGGTCATAATCGACCGCAGGTGCGCCATTCTTGTCACCGAATGTCAGGCGTGCCGACTTCATCCAATCTTCCGGCGAGTAGTTTGGAAAACTCCCCTGATGGATCGTTTTCAGAATGTCGGCAGCATCCTGCCAGCTCTTCGGATCCGGCATGCGGGTTACGTAACTCTTGATGCGCAACAATCCTTTTCCATCGATTTCCGGACCGATGTCATGAAGAACAACGCCTTTGATGATTGCCGGACGCATGGAGCCGAGAAGCATGGATATGATGCCGCCTCGCGAGGTGCCGAACAACACAACATCTTCCAGACCAGCCGCCGTAATAGCGCTCAGGACATCTTGCGCCTCGGTAATCGGATTATAGTTCTTCCAATTGGGGTCATAATCGGACGTCCCGCGTCCGCGGTTGTTGATCGACAGTACGCGGCGCGGGCGAATCTCGTCGGTCGAAAGACGCCGCGCAATCGCGTCGAAATCCCGGACACTACGCGTAAGACCGGGAAGACAGACAACCGGCATCGCATCGAAAACCCGTGAGCCGTAATCACGCCCCCGAATCATCAGCCCATCGGTCGCAGAGCACTCAAAATCCTGCCAGATGTCCGTAGAACTCGTGTCCGCCACGTCTCACTCCCCAGAATGAATAAGAATAAACAGATGAACAGGAAAAGCAGGCCGGTCGGCACTGCTCAGATCTTCTGGATTTGACGTTTATTGCACTGCGGAAGCGTTAGCAAGAACGATGCTCGTGAAGAGGCTATGAGCCGCGCCCGCGATTCAAGTCTTCGAAGATGGTCAAACGGGCGCCCTCAAGCCGATGGCGGTAAACCTGATAACCTTCCATGACCCTTTGGACATAGTTTCGGGTTTCCGCAAAAGGAATGGCTTCGACCCAATCAACGGCATCGATCGCATTAAGGCGGGGATCTCCAAAGCGCTCGATCCATTGGTCTGAACGTCGTGGGCCCGCATTATACGCGGCAAAGGCGAGCACGTAGGAGCCCTGAAAGCGGTTGATGAGCCCGCCGAGAAAGGTAGTGCCAAGCGTGACATTGAAAGCCGGGTCTCGGGTAAGCTTGGCCTTTTCGTATCGAACACCGATCTGCCGCGCGACCTGGGACGCCGTTCCAGGCAGCAATTGCATGAGACCGCGCGCATCGGCACGGCTCACCGCATCGATCTGAAACGCGCTTTCCTGACGCGAGACGGCGTAGGCAAGCGCCTTTTCCCGTCCCTTCAACCCGACAGATTCCGGGATTGCTTTTAGCGGAAAGGCCAGACGGTCCACTTTGAAGCCGCGCCCAACGGCAGTCTTGCCAACCTGGAGTGCAACATTGTGAAGGCCGTTGTCTTCGGCAAGCCGCGCGAGAAGAATAATTTCACCCTCGTTTGAAAATGTGCGGGCGAGATGGCGATAAAAAACGGGCGTACGGTGTCTCTGCCCAACCATCTCAAGGCGCCGGATGATCGTGACGAAGAGATTGGCATCGAAGGAACCTTGAGCGCGTCGTCCGTCGGATATCTGCGGCAGCCCCACTGAGGAATGCCCCAAAGACCGCAATGCGAGCTGGCCATAATAAGTGGTCGGATGCTGTGCTGCTTGGATGAAATGGTTGTTGGCCGACTCTACGGAGCCCGCCGCCTGATGCGCCCGGCCGAGCCAGTAATGGGCCCGCGACTGGGACAGCGGACGCGTCGCAATCGTCTCAAGCTTGCCGAAATGGGTCTTTGCCCGCTCAGGATCGTTCAGAAAACGAAGGGCGTACCATCCGGCATGAAACGCGGCATCGGCCTGATCGACCGCTCGACCGCCTTGAAACGCTGAAACGAGCTGAAGCGCCAATTTCGCGTTGCCACCCTCGAGCACCTTGCGCGACACGAGGCGCCGTTCTTTCCACCATGATCGCAGATTGACAAGTGCTGCAGGATCGCGCGGGGCGACGTTGAGCACTTCACCCGCTTTCATCCATTGGTCATTGCGGCGCAGATATTGAACGACCGCATAAAAATACCCGGGCCGCATATGCAACGCGTCCGGCACCTCCCGAAGATGGTCGCCGGCATCTTTTCTGCGCTGAATAACGGCAATCCGAGCCATCGCGAGAAGCTGTTCGGGGTGCGGGAGTTTCGGCACAATTCTGAGGGCCGCCATCGCTTCATCGCGATAAAGCTGCCCGTCGACCCGGGCGATGTGATCTGCCTCGGAGATGAAGCTTCCGAATTCCTTCAATACGAGCGCTTCATCATCCTTACCGAAGACACCGCCGTGCCAATAAGAGCGCATCGTGTCACGCGCCTTGGTGCTTTCACCTCTGATGATGAGACTCCGGACTTGAAGGATCTTCCCATCATCCGTGTTTGGGGTTGCGGGCAGGGCGCCTGCGGTATTTCTGGTAACACGATTGCTGCGCACCAAAGCGTTTTCCTGCCTCAGCGCCATCGTTATTTGCCCAGGCCAGTTCGCAACGTTCCTCTGAGCTGAGAGAAGATGCTGATAGGTGAGGGACCTGATTGGAGAAAGCGCAAGAGCATGCGAGGCGATCGCACGGTCAACCGGATGATTGAGCCGGTTCAATGCACTGATCGCCTGCCCCACATCTTTTTGGCCAAGATGGTGAAAGAAATCCTTCAAGGGTCGGGTCGAGCGGTTGAGAACGCCGCGATGATTTGAGAGCGCCTGCGCATTCACCGACGGAACCGATGAAGAAACTTTCTGAAGCAGCGAACGGTCCTTCGAGAGACCTCCAACAGCGTGTTGCGAGGAAAGCGGGAGGGCCATCCCGAGGGAGGGGATAGCCATGGCGATGAGACATAAAAGTGCGCCGAACGGGCTGACGCACCGATAGAGATGCCGCTTTGTTGTTTCCGTGGTAGGCGCCATGGTCTCGCTCCGCTCTTTTGCCTGCACACCATTTGTTTAGGAAACACGTTAAGGAATGCTTCACATTACCAATTGGTCTTGCCCATTCCTCCTCGAAAACTTATGGTCGCGCCTCACTTGATGGCGGTCACACTTGGTCATTTCGAATATAGGTATTTCGAACGGGATCAAAACCGGCTCAAGGACACACAATCCGATGCAGGAATAAGATGATGTTTCAAGGTTCGATGCCCGCGCTGGTCACGCCATTTTCCAATGGGTCGATAGACGAAGACGCGTTCGTCAAATTCATCAACTGGCAGATCGCCGAAGGGTCTCACGGTCTCGTTCCCGTCGGCACAACCGGAGAATCTCCGACGCTGACCCATGATGAACATAAACGTGTGGTCGAATTGTGTGTGAAGACAGCGGATGGCCGCGTCCCCGTGATCGCAGGTGCCGGATCGAACAACACAGTCGAAGCAATCGACTTTGCGAAATATGCTGAAAGCGTTGGTGCCGATGGCATATTGATCGTCACCCCCTATTACAACAAGCCGAACCAGGCCGGTCTCTACGAGCATTTCAAGGCCGTAAGCGAGGCGGTGTCTCTACCAATCATTATCTACAACATCCCGCCGAGAAGCGTGGTCGATATGTCGGTCGAGACGATGGCACGTCTATTCAAAGACTGCCCCAACATTGTCGGCGTTAAAGACGCGACTGCGGATCTGGCGCGGGTTTCGCTTCAAAGGCTTGCCATGGGCGCGGACTTTCTGCAGCTCTCCGGCGAAGACATGACTGCACTCGCCTTTAATGCGGCGGGCGGCAAAGGCTGTATTTCCGTTACTGCGAATGTGGCACCACGTCTTTGTTCGGAATTTCAGGAAATGACACTCAATGGCGATATGGCTGGTGCGCTCGCACACCTTGACAGACTAGCGCCTCTTCACCGGGCGATCTTCCTTGAACCGGGCCTTGCAGGCGCGAAATACGCACTGTCCCGCCTCGGTCACATGTCAGCCGATGTCAGATTGCCTTTGATGAAGGTTTCAGACGGCGTGGCATCAGAGATCGATGCGGCAATGCAAACGGCAGGTCTCATAAACTAACGCCGAAATCCGCGTTTTCACCATGGCCAAACCGAAGAAAGATAAGAAGCCGACCAATCGTGTTGTTGCTGACAATCGTAAAGCCCGTTTCAATTACGATATCGTCGAAACGCTCGAGGCCGGCATACAATTGACCGGTACGGAGGTGAAATCTCTTCGGACCGGGAAGACAACGATTGCTGAGTCTTATGCATCTGACGAGAACGGTGAAATCTGGCTGATCAACGCCCACATCCCGGAGTATCTCGAGGCGAACCGATTCAATCACACGCCGAGACGACCGCGTAAACTGCTTCTTCATAAACGCCAGATCGAAAAGCTGAGCGCCGCAGTGCAGCGCGATGGCATGACGCTCATCCCGTTGAAACTCTATTTCAACGACCAGGGCCGCGCGAAAATTGAGCTTGGCCTTGGGCGCGGTAAGAAGCTCCACGATAAGCGCGAAACCGAGAAGAAACGGGATTGGGGACGCGAAAAAGCCCGTCTCCTGCGCGATCGCGGCTGATCGCGCGAACTATGCGGATCTGTTATTCAGTACCGAAGCGATACCAGTGAAGACCTGGTCGAACATCTCCGGCGTCAACCGACCGGTATTCGTGTTGTAACGGGAGCAATGATAACTGTCGGCAAGGATTGGCCCATCCGGCAAGTCGTGAAGCGCGCCATGCGTGAAGGGATATTCCTTCAAGCGGAGAGACAAGGCTCTAAGTACGCTCTCATGCGCAATGCGCCCAAGCGCCAATATGCATTTTAAATCCTGATAAGCGGCAATCGTCGCGGACAGGAAAGGGCGGCAGTTAGTGATTTCCACCCCAGTCGGTTTGTTCTGAGGGGGAACGCACCGAACCGCATTGGTGATCGCGGCACCTCTAAGCTGCAAGCCATCATCCGGGCGGCGGTCGTATTGGCCATCCGTGAGACCATACTTTCCCAAGGTCTCATACAGAAGGTCGCCTGCATAATCGCCGGTAAACGGTCGTCCGGTTCGGTTGGCTCCCTTAAGCCCGGGGGCAAGCCCGACAATAAGAAGCCGAGCCTCGGGATCCCCAAACGTTCGTACAGGCCGATTGTGCCAAGCCGGCTCGGGATCCCGCCAAGAGAGCACAAACGCGCGCAGCCTCTCGCAACGGTCACATTCAGGATGTGGATCGGTGGGCCCCTTCAGGTTTGAAGGCGCAGAAGGTTTGGACATGAAAGACCGGATCAGGACGCTCAGTAATCGCCGATCTCTTCGTAATCGTCTTCGTCCTCGTCGACAACAGGTCTTTGCGGGCGCTCAGATGGATCACGACCGATCGAGCCACGCAAATCGCTGAGATCAATAAAATTGTCCGCCTGGCGCCTGAGATCGTCGGCAATCATCGGCGGCTGCACCGCAAGGGTCGAAACCACGCTGACTTTCCGCCCCCGCCTTTGAATTGCCGCAACCAGTGACTTGAAGTCACCATCACCGGAAAACAAGACGAGATGGTCCACATATTCAGCAGTTTCAAACATATCGACGGCAAGTTCGATATCCATATTGCCCTTAATCTTGCGGCGACCTTGTGAATCCGTGAATTCTTTTGTCGGTTTTGTTACGACACGATATCCATTGTAATCGAGCCAATCTATCAGCGGGCGAATGGATGAATATTCCTGATCGTCCGCAAGAGCGGTATAATAGTAAGCGCGAAGCAAATAACTCCGCTGTTTGAAATCCTTAAGAAGTCTACGGTAGTCTATCTCAAAATCGAGGCTTCGTGCAGTGGCGTATAAATTTGCACCATCTATAAAGAGTGCAACTTTTTCTCGGGAATCGAACATGTATCCTCCCATTGAGGCCTTTAATTCCTAATCAGGCCTTATGTTTTCTTGTGCAGACCGGCACCTTAACTGTCAGACGATTCCGGGTCGGCAGAGCGGCAATATATACCTTCACCTAGATAAATCGATAGTTTTTATTTGTGTATGCTACACATTGGTGCAAATCGTGCACATTTTTAACATGTTTCGTTAATGGGACATCTTCCGCGGAATTTTCAACGAGGCGATTGCAATTTCCATGAAGATTCAGTATCAGGCAACTTCCCCCAACACTGGAGAAAAGAATGGCGCGCGTTACAGTCGAAGACTGCGTTGACAAGGTACCGAACCGTTTCGAACTGGTTTTATTAGCCAGTCACCGTGCGCGGATGATTTCGACCGGATCGGACATCACGATTGATCGCGACAACGATAAGAACCCGGTTGTCGCCCTGCGCGAGATTGCTGATGAGACGATTTCGCCGGAAGACCTCAAAGAAGACCTGATCCACTCCTTGCAAAAGCATGTGGAAGTCGACGAGCCGGAACCCGAAATGGTTCCTGTGGTCGAAACCACTCAGGCCGTCCCCATGCATCCGCTGGGCGGGCAGGAAGACGAACCGAGTTTCGACCGCATGTCGGAAGAAGAATTATTGCGCGGTTTGGAAAGCCTTGTCCCACCGGACCGGTCAGACGATTATTAAACTGGGCCGGGGCGACTCGCCCGACACTTCTTTGTTTCACGAATAAGCGCCCGTTTCGTTGAACGGGCGTTTCTTTTTGCATAAGTGTTCTCTGTGGCCGGACGGACTGTGCGTGGCCGAGATGAGGCTACGTTTTGTAACACCCGGGAATTCTATAAGACCATGATGCGCCAATACGAGCTTGTCGAACGTGTCAACCGATACAATCCGGCTTGCGACGAGGGGCTTTTGAACAAAGCCTACGTCTACGGCATGACCAAGCACGGCTCCCAGCAGCGCGCATCGGGCGATCCTTATTTCTCGCATCCTCTCGAGGTGGCCGCGATCCTGACGGAGATGCGTCTTGACGATGCAACCATTGCTGTCGGCTTGTTGCATGACACGATTGAGGATACAGACGCCACCCGCTCTGAAATCGACAAGTTGTTCGGCAAGGAAATCGGTGTCCTCGTTGAGGGGCTGACGAAGATTAAGCGGCTTGATCTCATTTCGAAGGAAGCCGCCCAGGGTGAAAACCTCAGAAAGCTGCTCCTTGCGATTTCCGATGATGTGCGCGTCCTCCTCGTTAAACTGGCAGATCGCTTGCACAATATGCGCACGCTGCACCATGTCCCGCCGCAAAAGCGCATCAGGATCGCCGAGGAGACAATGGATATTTATGCTCCGCTTGCCGGTCGCATGGGTATGAGCGGAATCCGCGAAGAGCTTGAAGACCTTGCCTTCAGAAACATCAATGAGAATGCCTACAATGCCATCACCGAACGTCTGAAAGGCCTTCGAGAACAGAACAAGGAACTGATCGAGCTGGTTCAAGGCGAACTCGTCGAGCGTTTACGGGAGGTGGGAATCGAAGCCGAGGTAAAAGGACGAGAGAAAGCGCCGTTTTCAATCTTCCGCAAGATGGAACGCAAAGCGGTCGGCTTTGAGCAATTGTCAGATGTCTACGGCTTCCGGATCCTGGTGAACGAGATTGAGGATTGCTATCGCGCCGTCGGTGTCATCCACACACGATGGGCCTGTGTTCCCGGACGCTTCAAGGACTTCATTTCGACGCCCAAACAGAATGACTATCGCTCCATCCACACGACGATTATCGGACCTGGCCGGCAGCGCGTTGAACTCCAGATCCGCACACAGGAAATGCATGATATCGCCGAATATGGCGTTGCAGCGCACACACTTTACAAAGACCTGAGCCACGCCACGAACGGTGAGGCGCCCCATGACGTCAAGCCGGCATTCAAAACGGACAGCCATGCTTATATGTGGCTACAAAACACGGTGAAGGCACTGACCCAGTCCGGCGACACACCGGATGTCACGGCCCTTGATATCGTAGAGAACACCAAGCTCGAACTCTTTCAGGACCAGGTCTTTTGCTTCACGCCAAAGGGCAGGATCGTCAGCCTGCCACGCGGTGCAAACTCGATTGACTTTGCCTATGCCGTCCACACGGACATTGGCGACACCTGCGTCGGCACCAAGGTGAACGGCCGCATAGTCCCGCTTGTCACCGAACTTTCTAACGGCGATCAGGTGGAGATCCTGCGTTCTCCAGCCCAAAAACCTGTGCCCGTCTGGGAGAATCTCGTCGTGACGGGAAAGGCGCGCGCTGCGATCCGCCGCGCAACACGGGCCCAAGTTCGAAAACAATATGCTGGCCTTGGACGCCAGATCCTCGTCCGTCAGTTGGAACTTGCGCAAAAGAGCTTCGATGAAAATATATTGAGGGAATGCCTCCCGACGATCGGGGTCACCGACCTTGAGGAGATGTTGGCACGTGTGGGCCGTGGCGAGCTCGCGCCTTCGCTCGTTATAGAAGCTGCCCATCCCGAGCTCAAACAGGCAACGCCGAAAGCTCCGCCAGCACGGGTCAACCCGAGTGAAGGGTGGTTCGGCCTTGGGTCAGAAGCTTTGAAATTCAGGATACCCGGTTTGTCGAAACGCCTTGAGCGCGGCGAGGGGGCTCCGGTTCCAATCCGCGGCCTCAACTCCGACCTACCGGTGAAGTTTGCTCCCAACGGCGGCGCAGTACCGGGAGATCGTATCGTCGGCATTGTCGAGCCGGGCGTTGGTATCACAATCTATCCGATACAGTCGGATTCTTTGAGCAAGTTTGAGGAAATGCCCGATCTCTGGCTCGATGTCCGCTGGGACCTTGATGGTGATACCGACGCTTTTTATCCGGCGCGAATCATTGTGACGGCTATGCATGAACCGGGAACACTCGCGCAGGTGACGCGGATTATCGGTGATTCAGATAGCAACATTGAACGTATCGAGCTTCTCCACGGAGCTTCGGATTTTACCGATATGGAAATCGATCTGCGGGTGCGCGATATCAAACACCTGAATTCAATCATCTCCGAGGTGCGCCGTAGCGCGGTCGTAAGCTCGGTTCAGCGCATCAATGGCTAACACAGACAGCCGCCGCTGATTTAAGAGCAGGAAGGACATTCAAACATGGAGCGCGAAGATGTACTTGCGGTGTTCCGGGAGGCTGGCGCCATATTGGAAGGACACTTTATCCTGACGTCCGGCCTCAGAAGCCCTGTGTTTCTGCAAAAGGCACTGGTGTTTCAGTATCCTGAAAAGACCGAAAGGCTGTGCCGGGGGTTGGCGAAAAAGATTCAGGCAAGCGGGCTTGGACCGCTCGATGCCGTTATATCGCCCGCCGTTGGCGGTATTATTCCAGGCTACGAAACGGCCCGCCAACTCGACCTGCCAGCCATGTACGTCGAACGGGTGGACGGTACTTTCCAACTCAGAAGGGGATTCGATCTTCCGAAAGGCGCGCGGGTTGTCGTTGTTGAAGACATTGTAACCACCGGACTTTCAATCCGTGAGTGTATTGCCGCGTTATCGAATCTTGATATTGACGTTGTCGCAGCCGCCTGCCTGATCGATCGGTCCGGTGGAGAGGCGGATGTCGGAAAGCCTTTGATTGCGCTGACAGACTACAAGGTTCCCGCGTATTCACCTGATGCTTTGCCGCCGGAGCTTGCGGACCTGCCTGCCGTCAAACCCGGCAGTCGAGGTTTGTCATAGGGGAATTCCTGATGTCCTTGAGACTGATATCCGGCAGCTTGCCGCAACGATACCAACACCATATAGTCCGCGCGTTTTTGCCGTACTTTAAGATTTTTGAGTCATACCGTACGTCGCCGGTCCCCTTTGAACGAGGATGATAACGCGAGATGCTGTTTCGTCGCCGCGTCAAAGAACCCTTATCCAAGCGAGTTTTGGTCGCGCTCTGGCCGCGCCGCACTTTCTGGCGAAGCATTAAGTATGTGATGCTTCGGGTTCTGCGCCTGACCGCTACGCCGCACGTGATTGCGATGGGCGTTGCGGCCGGGTGCTTTGCGTCCTTCACACCCTATCTTGGCTGTCATTTTGCAATATCCTTTGCGATCTGCTTCTTCACGCGCGGCAGCTACTTCGCGGCGGCTGCGGGAACTTTCTTCGGAAATCCGCTGACATTTCCGTTCATCTGGGCCTCTACTCTTGCCGCAGGTCACTTCGTATTGGAGCAGTTCGGCGGAGCTGCACTAGCCGCACCTGAGGTCCCGGAACTCAGTTTCGATCTTATCGTCAATTCCTTCAGCACGGTCTGGCCGGTTATCAAGACAATGACAATCGGTGCGTTCCCGGTAGGTATTCCGGTCGCTGTCGTCTGTTACCTGATTGTGCGCGAAATGGCGAAAGCCTATAAGCACTCCCGACTGAAAATGCTGGCTGACAAACAAAAAGAGCTTTGGGCAGCACAGATTGAAAAAGAGCTTGCCGAAGAAGACCGTCTTGAGGCGGAACTGGAAGGGCCGGGCGACCGGAACAGATAGAAAATATGATTATTGGTCTCGGGTCTGATTTGACCGATATTCGAAGGATCGAGCAAACACTTCACCGCTTTGGCGATCGTTTTGTGATGCGGGTCTTCACGGAGATCGAAAGAAAGAAATCGGACCGACGCCGCGAACGCGCTGCGTCCTACGCCAAGCGGTTTGCCGCCAAGGAAGCCTGTGCCAAAGCGCTCGGGACGGGTCTGCGCGCAGGCGTGTTCTGGCGTGACATGGGGGTTGTAAACGCACCGTCCGGCAAGCCGACCATGGCATTAAGCGGTGGAGCCGGGGACCGGCTCAAAATGATGACGCCCGATGGGCATTCTGCGCTCATTCACGTGACAATCACGGACGATCATCCCTACGCGCAGGCCTTCGTTATCATTGAAGCGATACCTATTATCAAATAACGGACAACAGCCCGCCTTCCCATTGCCTGTATTCTGCAAGCCCGCTACAAGCGGCGGCATCCAATGACATCGGGACAAAACCGCACAATGGCAAAAGAAACAAAGACCGAAAAAGAAAGCGGACTTTACGAAACGGTCAAGATTATCATTCAAGCGCTCATTCTCGCCCTGATTTTCCGAACCCTTCTCATTCAACCGTTCAGTATCCCGTCAGGCTCCATGCTTGGATCTCTTCTGATCGGTGATTACCTGTTCGTTTCGAAATATTCATACGGATACTCGCAATACTCATTCCCGTTTGGCCTTGCCCCCATTAACGGCCGGATTTGGTCGGCTGAACCAGAGCGTGGCGACATTGCCGTGTTCAAGCTTCCACGTGACAATGCGACAGATTACATCAAACGGGTCGTTGGGTTGCCGGGCGACACAATTCAAATGGTCGACGGGCATCTGCACATTAACGGGACACCGGTAGAGCGCGAACAGATCGAAGACTTCGTCGATCCGGATAGCGGCCGCCGCATCAAACAATACCGTGAGACGCTTCCGAACGGGCGAACCTTCCTCACCCTCGACCTCATCGAAAACAGCTTCTCCGACAACACCCAGGTTTATACCGTGCCGGAAGGGCATTATTTTATGATGGGCGATAATCGTGATAACTCGACCGATAGCCGCGTTTTGGGTCAGGTCGGCTACGTTCCGTTGGAAAACTTCGTCGGACGTGCGGAATTCCTTTTCTTTTCATTGAAAACCGGGACATCGGTCGTCGAGATTTGGAAATGGCCGACGGATCTTCGTTTATCCCGGATCTTTCGCGGATTGCGCGGAGACCGGTAAAGTCAGTGTCCGGCGAGAAACGCAGCTACTCTGAATTTGAAGCGGTGTTGGGGCATCGCTTCCAGAACACCGAACTCCTCACAGAGGCGCTGACACACCGATCAGCGCTAAGCGGGCACATTTCATCTGCACAAGGCTCCTACCAACGGCTTGAGTTTCTCGGCGACAGGGTTCTTGCACTCATTATTGCCGAAATGCTTCACAGCGCCTTTCCCTCAGCCGAAGAGGGAGAACTTGCAAGACGGCTCACTGGTCTCGTCAGAAACGAAACCTGTGCGGATGTCGCCCGATCCTGCCGAATCGGCAGTTATCTGAGGCTCGGAGAAGGCGAAAAGCAGGCTGGCGGGCGCGAAAACGACGCTATTTTGGGCGACGCTTGCGAGGCCGTGATTGCTGCGATCTATCTCGATGGTGGTCTGGACGCTGCCCGCCGCTTCATCGAGCGCAACTGGAAGGACCGCATGTTATCCTGGTCGAAGCCGCTACGAGACCCGAAAACAACCTTGCAGGAATGGGCACACAGCCTGAGGCTCCCGACGCCCGTCTACAGCGAGGTTGCGCGCAGCGGACCGGATCACGCCTTGAACTTCGTGATGGAAGTATCTGTGGAAGGGTATCCGCCTTCAACGGGCAAAGGGGGTTCCAAACGCATCGCACAGCAACGCGCGGCCTCAACGATGCTCGTGCGAGAGGGGGTCTGGGATCACGATGAAGAAGGCGGCGATGTCTGACGAAACCATGGATAGCCGCGCTGGGTTCGTTGCGCTCATTGGTGCACCGAATGCTGGCAAGTCGACACTCATGAATCATCTGGTTGGCGGCAAGGTTTCGATTGTCTCCCACAAAGTACAGACCACCCGTGCGCTCATTCGCGGTATTGTTGTACACGAAGGATCGCAACTGGTGTTCGTTGACACGCCCGGTATTTTCAAACCCGCGCGCAGGCTCGATCGGGCGATGGTCGGGACGGCATGGGACGGTGCGTCGGATTCAGATGTTGTCGTTCTTCTGATCGATGCCCAGAAAGGGCTGAGCGACGATCTCGACCGGATCTTTGAAGGTCTCCAGGATCGCAAACGTACGACCGTACTTGCGCTCAACAAGATCGATCTGGTCCGCCGGGAACATCTCCTCGACCTTACCGCAAAGGCTTCAGAGAAAGCAGACTTTCAGCGCACTTTCATGATCTCCGCCAGTACCGGAAGCGGGTGCGCGGATCTTTTGGATTTCTTGGCAGAAACCATGCCTGGAGGCCCATTCCTTTACCCGGAAGACCAGATGTCGGACCTGCCGCTCCGCCAACTCGCTGCTGAGATTACGCGCGAAAAGCTCTATGAACGCCTTCATCAGGAACTGCCTTACGCCTCAACCGTTGAAACCGAAGCCTGGAAAGACTTGAAAAGCGGAGATGTCAGGATCGAACAAACGATCTATGTCGCCCGCGATAGTCAGAAGAAAATCGTACTCGGCAAAGGCGGCGCAACAATCAAGGCGATATCAGCGTCTGCAAGACGCGAACTCGCGGACATGCTGGAACGAAACGTCCACCTCTTTTTATTCGTCAAAGTGCGAGAGCGCTGGCTCGATGATCCCGAACGCTACCGCAATATGGGTCTGGATTTTCCCGGCGATTGAAAAAACGAACGCGCTCTAATCGCCGAAAATGCCAAAGTATGTCTGCGGTTGAAGGACCATAACGGTAGCCGTTGCCGGGAGCGTGTTGAGCGAAAGGGTAATTGACGTATCTTTCTTCACCTCAACGGCAAAACCCTCTTTGACACCGGCAAGAAACCGTTGAAGCGAGTATTCGCCGAACCAATGCATCGGCAAAATCACGCTCGCATTGAGGCGTTTCACGATCTTTGTCATATCCGCAACGTTCAATGTATAGCCGCCATCAACCGGAACCATTAACACATCAAGACGACCGATCTTCGCATAGTGTTCGTCAGTCAACAGATGATGCAGATGACCAAGGTGGCCGATGCAGAGCCCGCCCATCTCAAAAATGAAGATTGAATTCCCGTTTTCTTCAAATCCCGAATAGGTGGAATTGATGTCGGTCGTCACATTGCGAATAATCGTTTCGCCAATTTGAACGTGGTGCGAGGCTGGCGCACCATTCTCACCCCAACCTTTGAGGACATAGGGAATGCGCGGATCGGGATTGGGCGTCCAATGGGTCGAGTGGGCATGGTTCATAGTGACGACATCCGGGACCTTTCCAGGTCCTGCATTGCCGGCAAAATCGGTGGCAGCCACAAGCCCGGTCGCATCTTCAACCCGGAAGGTTGAATGACCGACATAGGTAATTGCGACTTCAAAGGGTTGAAGTCCGCTGGAGCTCGCAGGTGTTGCGGCAGCCCTGATGACACCGCCACGTTGAGCTACGGCCTGACACAGGCTGAGCGGCGTTTCCCGTGCTTCGGCGGGCGGAGGCGTTGATTGTGAAAAAGCATGGCTGTTAAAGGCAAATAAAAGGCATAGTCCCAAAAGTATGCGTCGCATCGGCTTTCCTTTTTTGCTGTAGAAGCTTGCAAGTCTGACTTTGGTCCGGCGGCGATGCAACATATAAATAGCCGCATGGAATGGACCGAAGAAGCACTGATCCTTGGAACGCGCCGCCATGGCGAGTCGAGCGTCATACTCGAGGTCATGACGAAAGAACGCGGCCGCCATCTGGGACTGGTCCGGGGCGGGCGCTCGAAACGTCTGCAGCCGTCGCTTCAACCCGGTAACCGGGCTTTGCTCACGTGGCGCGCGCGTCTGTCCGATCATCTTGGCGTTTTCACGATTGAACCGCTCGAAATGCGCGCTGCGCATTTAATGGAAACGTCAATCGGTCTTTATGCGGTGCAATTGGTCGCGTCTCATTTGCGGCTTTTGCCCGAGCGCGATCCGCATCCGGGCCTCGCCGAAGCCGCAGAGATCATTCTGTCCCATGTTGATGATCCGCCGATCATGGCAGCCCTCATCATCCGTTTTGAACTCGCCGTTCTGGAAGATCTCGGTTTTGGCCTCGATCTGAAACGGTGCGCAGTCACCAATCGGTCGGAAGCGCTGGCCTTCGTCTCGCCCAAAAGCGGGCGGGCGGTGACGGAAGAAGGAGCAGGGCCATACAAGAACAAACTCCTCGCTCTCCCGCAGTTTCTGACAGGCGTTGCAAACGAAATTGCAGGCGAAGATCTCCGGCAAGGATTTGAACTCTCTGGTTTCTTCTTGTCCCGGCATATATTCGAGCCAAGAAATCTGGCGGCACCCCATGCCCGCGACACGCTGATCCGTCGCGTGCTTGAAGGGATGGAGGTCACAAAAAGCCCGTAAAGCCGCCAAAAAATGTGGATGAGACAGCCAAATAATCGCCCAAGTCACTTGGGTATTGAGGCCAACCCGCGAAGCACGTAGCTCTATTGGATTATGGGAAAAGCAGCACCACCGCCAGGCCCCGGCGACGATGAAGAGGGCATTGAACCGATCAATCTGCGCTCCGCATTAGAGGAGCGCTACCTCGCATATGCGCTCTCGACCATCATGCACCGGGCGCTTCCGGACGTTCGGGATGGATTAAAACCCGTTCACCGTCGGATCCTTCACGCCATGCGCGAACTCAAGCTTGATCCGGGATCGGGCTTCAAGAAATCCGCAAGGGTCGTTGGCGACGTCATCGGTAAGTTCCATCCGCATGGCGATCAGTCCGTATATGATGCGCTTGTAAGGCTCGCTCAGGATTTTGCGGTTCGCTATCCGCTGGTCGACGGGCAGGGGAACTTCGGCAATATCGACGGCGATAATGCTGCCGCCATGCGGTACACCGAAGCCCGCATGACCGAGGTTGCACGACTGCTCCTTCAGGGAATTGACGAAGACGCTGTCGATTTCCGGGAAACATATGACGGCGAAGAAGAAGAGCCCATCGTTCTTCCCGCCAATTTCCCGAACCTTCTTGCAAATGGTTCAAGCGGGATCGCTGTTGGTATGGCAACCAACATTCCGCCGCATAACGCGGCAGAACTATGCGACGCCGCAATCCATCTGATCAAACATCCAAATGCCAGTGTCGAGAAACTGGTCGATTTCGTGCCGGGACCGGATTTCCCGACTGGCGGCACTTGCGTTGAGGATCGCGCCGCGATCATTGAAGCCTATCGGACCGGGCGCGGGGGTTTCCGTGTAAGAGCGCGATATCATAGGGAAGAAACCGGACGCGGCGGCTACCAGATCGTCGTCACGGAGATACCGTATCAGGTTCAAAAATCGCGGCTGATCGAAAAGATCGCCGAACTTCTGACGGCGCGTAAACTTCCGCTCTTAGGAGACGTCAGGGATGAATCAGCGGAAGATATCCGGGTTGTCCTGGAGCCGAAAAGCAGGACCGTCGATCCGGAACTCCTGATGGAGTCGCTCTTCAAGCTGACAGATCTTGAAAGCCGCATATCACTCAATATGAATGTGCTTTCGCGCGGAAAAGTCCCGAATGTTCTCGGCCTCCGCGAAGTCTTGAAGGAGTGGCTCGAGCACCGGCAGATCGTCCTTCAGCGCAGGTCGAAGTTCCGCCTTAACAAGATCAACAATCGTCTCGAAGTTCTCGAAGGCTATCTGATCGCCTTCCTCAACATCGACGAAGTGATCCGCATCATTCGTCACGAGGAGGAGCCGAAATCCGAGCTGATGCAACGGTTTGAACTCACCGACCGGCAGGCGGAAGCCATCTTAAATATGAGGCTCCGCTCGCTCGCCAAGCTCGAAGAAATCGAGATCCGCGGAGAGCACGATAAGCTGACGGCAGAAAAGGCCGAACTCACCGCCTTGCTCGCATCAGACGACCTTCAGTGGAAGAAGATTTCTGAAGAGCTTCGTGAAGTGCGCAAGACCTTCGGCCCCGACACGGAACTCGGGCGCAGGCGGACAGATTTTGCGACCGCCCGTGAAATCGATGTCGAAGAAATCCAGCAGGCGATGATTGAGCGGGAACCCGTGACTGTCGTTGTCTCTGAAAAGGGCTGGATCCGTGCGCTCAAAGGCCATCTCGCCGAGACAAAGGGACTGCAATTCAAGGACGGTGACCGGCTTAAAGCTGCAATCCACGCCCAGACGACCGACAAGATCATGGTCTTCACGACGTCCGGAAAGGTCTACACGCTTGCCGCCGACAAACTACCAGGCGGGCGTGGACATGGTGATCCACTCAGGATCATGGTCGACATGGAAAACGATCAGGATATCGTCTCCGTTTTCGTCCATCAGCCGGACCGCATGTTGCTCGTCGCCTCAGCCGAGGGCAGGGGCTTCCGGGTGAATGAAAAGGATATCGTCGCCACAACCCGAAAAGGGCGTCAGGTTCTGAACGTCAAAGGCAAGGACGAAGCTTATCTTTGTGTGCCTGCCACCGGCGATCACATCGCGGTTGTCGGCAAGAACCGCAAGCTTCTGGTCTTTGCAGCAGAGCAATGTCCGGAAATGGGTCGAGGGCAGGGTGTCCGATTACAGAAATACAAGGATGGCGGTCTTTCGGATGTGAAAGTGTTCACTGAGAGCGACGGACTTTCCTGGATGGATAGCGCCGGGCGCCGCTATGAGCGCTCGTTATCGGACCTCAAGGAATGGCACGGCGAACGCGGACAGGCAGGACGCCTTCCGCCCACCGGCTTTCCAAAAACGAACAGGTTTGGCGGCGCGGTCTTCCCGGGCGAAGTGCCGGACACCGTCACCGAAGGGGAATAAGGCCGCGCTTCTGCCTTTGCATCTGAATGATGCTGTGCGCCGAAATCGCCATCACAATGATCACGCCGCCAAGCAGCGTATTGGGTGATGGCGTCTCCGCAAAGATCGCCCAGACAAGCAGAGGCGCGAAGACGGTTTCCAGTAAAAAGAAGAGGGTAACCTCAGGACCGGATATGAACCGGGGCGCCAGGGCAAGGAGCGCCATCGCAACGGGCGCAAAAAAGACAACGTTGATGAGCAGAAATTCAGGGGCGCCAAGCGTTATGCCGCCTGACAGAATAAGCGGCGTTGCAACGATAAAAGCAAACACGCCCGAAAATGCCGGCGCAAAAACGAGGTTCTTGCCGGATCGCCGCGCGTAAAGCATCTCGCACGCAAGCATCAGCGCACAGATGAGGGCCGCAAGATTACCAAACAGATGTTTCGTATCGTGCAGCAGGAAATCATTGACCGTAATGATCAAGATCCCGAGCAACGCGAAACCGGCAGCAAGCCAGGTGATGAACGGATGCTTTTCGCCATAGAAAATCCGCGCGATCAAAAGTGCGAAGAGGGAACTGAACGCAGTGATGAAGACGAGATTGGCGGTGGTTGTATAGAAGATACCGTGCACAAAACTGATTGTCGCAACTGTGTGAAAAAGCGCGAAAATGATCGTCGGCCGACCATGGAAAAGCTTCGCGTCTTTGAAACCGCGCGCCTGCAGGATCTGCGAGAACACAAAGAAAAGAACGAGCACGACCGGCCCGCGAATGAAGAGGACCGTCCAGGGATCAGTCTCCGCCAATTTGATCAGCGGTATATCGCAGGCGAGCAGAAGCCCCCCGCTTGCAGCAGCAAGCACGCCTCGTTTTTGATCAGTCGGAAGTGCAGTCGAGCCCATGAAGGATCCTTGCGAGCGCAGGAGCGCTTAGGATACGGGCTCTTCGCCGTGATGCAATTGCCAGCCACGCGGTGTCAGGATCTCGTGCGGATTAAATCGGACTTTGTAGTCCATCTTTGACGAACCACGCACCCAATAGCCAAGATAAAGATAGGGAAGCCCGTGCCGTCGTGCACGCCGCACATGGTCAAGGATCATATAGGTTCCAAGACTGCGGGCCGCGAGTGACGTGTCGAAGAAGGAATAGACCATCGACAGGCCGTCATTCAGAATATCGGTCAATGAGACGGCAACAAGTTCGCCTTCGCTCTTGCCGTTAATCGCCGAGTCAATCGTCCGGTACCGGTACTCGACGATCATAGTGTTCACATGGCTGTCCTCGATCATCATTGAATAATCGAGAACACTCATATCCGCCATTCCACCCTGCTGGTGTCTGGTGTCGAGATACTGTCGGAACAAGGAATATTGTTCCGACGTCGGAGCAGTCGGGTTTTCAAAACCGATAATGTCGTTGTTGCGCTTCCATGTCCGCTTGAAAGACTTGGTCTCTTCGAAATCCTCTGTGCGAACCCTGATAGAAAGGCAGGCCCTGCACATTTCGCAGGCGGGGCGATAAGCGATGTTTTGCGAACGCCGAAAACCGCCTTGCGTCAGCATATCATTGATATCCGGAGCGCTTTCACCGATCAGATGCGTGAAGATCTTCCGCTCCATCTTGCCCTTCAGATAGGGGCAGGGTGACGGCGCAGTCAGGTAGAACTGGGGGACGTCTTTGGGATAATGCGTCACGACTTCAGTCCTGCGTCAGGATCGGACGACGGGATAGTCGTCTCAGGGAATCTACCATGATTAAGGGCGAATACAATGCTTCGCCCGGATTTGCTTGGGTTCATCAACGATATTCTTCGGGAAGCTGATCCTGATTGACGAACAACATTCCGGAAAGAAAATCGTGTAATAGCCGTTGACGTTTGGTGAAAAAACCGACGAGCAGTACGAACGGAGTCAATACACCCACCGAGAAGTAAAACACAAGTGTGTGGAAGAGCGCGATGATAACGCCTGGTCGTGTACCGTCCGACATCCGCGCGCATAATCCAAGTGCTCCCATCCCAATCGTCCTGGCGCGTTCCGAGCCCAGAGTCATGGCAATATAAAGGAGCGCGATTGCCGCCGGTGTGACAGGGATCAATAGCCACGCAAGAGTAAGGGTCGGAATTCCGGCAAGGAAAAGGAAAACGATCGCGAAACTGATCAAAGCGCCGACGATGATAAAATCGATAATGAACGCAAGAGCCCTGCGGGATAAGGTCGCTTCAAAGAGCGCCTGATTGCCGGGATAGTCGAAGACATCGCCCCGGTTCGCCTGATGGCTGTGATCGGTTTGGGGTTGTATCAAGGTTTTTCCTGTCTACGAGGTCCGAAGACCCCGACGATAAGTTCGTTTTCTTATTGTATAAGTGGGTAGTCGAGGATGCGCCCGCAAGATCCGGCGTCCTGCGGATAACCCTATTGTTTGTCATTAAGAAGACGAGCAACGCGCGGCGCAAAATAACTCAAAACGCCATCCGCGCCCGCCCTTTTGAAGGCGAGGAGGCTCTCGAACATGACGCGCTCTCCGTCAAGCCAGCCATTTTCCGCAGCCGCCATCATCATCGCGTATTCGCCGGAGACCTGATAGGCGAAGGTCGGCACTCCGAACTCAGTTTTCACACGGTGTATGATGTCGAGGTAGGGCATGCCGGGCTTGACCATGATGAGATCCGCCCCTTCATCGAGATCGAGCGCGACTTCCCGGATCGCCTCATCGGTGTTGCCCGGATCCATTTGATAGGTGCGCTTGTCTCCGACGAGGGTCTGATTGGTTCCGACCGCATCACGGAACGGACCGTAAAACGCTGACGCATATTTCGCGGCATAGGATAAAATCTGAATATCTTCGAAACCATCGCCGTCCAGGCTGCGCCGGATCGCCCCGACACGGCCATCCATCATATCAGATGGCGAGATGATATCCGCGCCCGCTTGCGCCTGATTGAGGGCCTGTTGGCAGAGAATATGGACCGTTTCGTCGTTGAGGATCGTCTCGCCCGCCATCACACCGTCATGGCCGTGGCTGGTATAGGGATCGAGCGCAACATCCGTCATAAGACCAACGGATACGCCGGCGTCCTTTATCGCGCGACAGGCGCAGCATACGAGATTATCGGGATTGAGCGCCTCGGATCCTTGTTCGTCACGCCGTGCCGGATCGGTATTGGGAAAAAGCGCAATGACAGGAATTCCCAGATCAGCGGCTTCTTTCGCAAGACCGACAGCACGGTCCACAGTATGACGTTCGACGCCCGGCATGGAGGGGACGGGAGAACTCCCGTCTTTCCCATCCGTCAGAAAGATAGGCCAAATCAGGTCGTCCACGCTCAGCGAGTTTTCGCGAACGAGCCTTCGGCCCCAATCCGTGCGGCGGTTTCTCCGCATACGGGTGTGGTTGACAATCGGGTCGATATCGATTTTAGGACGCTGCGGCGAATTAAGCATGAGTAAGGCCTGTTTGGTTGCGGGTCTCCCCCTTCGTTCAGCCCTGGCGACACCTGAAGCACTCCGAAGGCACCTGGGACGTCTGAAAAGGTACACCCACGTGGCACCTTTTGCGCAAAGCCGAGAACATTTTGCAGATCATCAGACTGCAATCATACTGGTAGGTGTACGTAAGTTTTGGGAAAAGGCAAACTTTACCCGCGCGGTTTGCCGCGATAGGAGAGCGCAGTAAAGCTTCATGGGAGGCTAAAGAGCGAACAGAATGTCCGGCTTCAACAACGACGACCTTATCGACAATCCTTTTTTGCGCGCTCCGAAACCGCAGCCTTTATCGATTTTCGGCCTGCCGGTTTTCGTCACCTTTTTGCGGGTGCTATCCATGGTGGTTCTGGGTATTGCAATCTACGTCTGGGCGCACTCGATCGGCTTCTTCGGCAGACACCTGATCGATTCCTTTGTCGCCGACAACCACACGGCCATCGTTGAAGGCATTCTCACTGTTGTCCTGCCGGCTCTTGCGGTTGGACTGTGGCTTGGCGCAAGTTGGGGATTCTTTCTTTGGGGGCTTTGCGCAATTGGCGTAATTTTTACGCATTTCGCGATCGAACAGGTAACTTTTTCACAGTATATCTTGGGTTCATTCCTGATGGTCGCTTTGGCACTTTATTGCGGAGGTCTTATCATACTCGCTCTTTCAAGGATGGATTGGAAACCAGGCGAAAATACCAATAAATCGTAAGCATTGAATTCATCTTCTATTTAATATGTTTTTTCAAAAGCCTGATTCATCTTAATTTAACTATCCCGCTTAAGTCGATTTTATGCGCACTGCCGTATTGTCATGCCTATAGGGGATCAAAAAGTATTCCCAAGCAGGAAAGGCGTTTAGGTATGAGCAACATGATTGGGACAGCAGAAGTCCAGCCGGTTGTTGAGGACGAGGATGCGATCCGC